>NZ_JAQGLG010000030.1 GCF_028292965.1 Sphingomonas bacterium
CTGCGGTCTCGGCCTTCGGTGACGACCGCTGGCGCAGGGGCCGGGCGTCGCCCGGCCTGGCGGAGGCTGCTGCGCAGCCGCGTCTTCTTTGTGGCCTCTCCCGGATCGCGGGAGTGGGCGGCGCTCCCGGCTAGGCCCGCCGCGCTCGGCGGCAACCCTCGCTTCGCTTCGGGTGCTTCATTGCATTGCGCCCTTCGGTGCCGCCGCCCGCTCGTTCGGGCCTCTCTGGTCGCATCTCGCCGCCCACCCCCGCTTCCGGGGGAGCCATGTGGTTTTTGGGCAGAGCAGGAGGCTGACCGATGCGCCAATCGACCAACCGCAGCGCCCTTGGCAGGCGCCGGGATGACGAACCCCGCGCCGAGCGCGCCAATCTCTATGACGAGGTGACCAGCCGGATCGTCGCCGAACTGGAGGCGGGCCGCGTCCCGTGGGTCCAGCCTTGGGGCCGCAGCGGCGGAACCGGCCCCGGCCTGCCGCGCAATGCGCTCACCGCCCGCAATTATTCCGGCGTCAACGTGCTGATTCTGTGGGGCGCGGTCATCGAGCATGGCTGGCCCTCGCAATCATGGCTGACCTTCAAGCAGGCGCGCGACGCGGGCGGCTGCGTGATCAAGGGCGAGCACGGCACGACCGTCGTCTATGCCGATCGCTTCACCCCCGAAGCGGAAAAGGAACGCGCGCGCCAGACCGGCGACGCGGCAAAGGCGATCCCCTTCCTCAAGCGGTTCACGGTGTTCAACGTCGCGCAATGCGAGGGACTGCGCCCCGGCCTCGCCGCCGATCCGGCACCCTTGCCCGAGCGCCAGATCGTGCCGGTCGCCGAGGAGGTGATCGCCGCAAGCGGGATCGAATTCCGGGTCGGCGGAAACCAAGCCTTTTATGTGCCTGCGCAGGATTACGTGCAGGTGCCGCCGCAACCGGCCTTTTTCGAGCAGGTCAACTACTACCGGACCTGCCTGCACGAACTTTGTCACGGCAGTGGCCACAAGTCGCGGCTGAATCGCAACCTCGTCAACAGCTTCGGTAGCAAGGATTATGCCCGCGAAGAACTGATCGCCGAAATGGGGTCGGCATTCCTCTGCGCCGCGCTCGGTATCGTCCCGACCGTCCGCCATGCCGATTATCTGGCGTCGTGGCTCGCCGTGCTGCGCGAGGATAATCGCGCGATCTTCCGCGCTGCGAGCGCTGCCAGCAAGGCCGCTGATTGGATCTTGGCACGCCACGCCGAGGCCACCGCCGAGGTGAGCGACAGGAGGGCGGCATGATCCTCTTGACCCCCGATCTGCGCTTCGCGCTGCGCGCCAACGACATCAATCGCCGCGCCGCAGCCCGCGACGAGAATCCCGAACCCGACCCAGTGCCGGTACTCAAACTGTTCAATCCGGTTGGCGCGGCGACGTGGGTTGCCACCGAACTCTATGATGATGGCGACACGCTGTTCGGCTTGGCCGATCTCGGTTTCGGCTGCCCCGAGCTGGGCGCGTTCAGCCTGTCCGAGATCGCCAGCGTCCGCTTGGCCTTCGGGCTGGGAATCGAGCGCGACCTCTCCTTCGCCAGCATTCATCCGATTTCGGCATGGACCGCAGCGGCCCAACTCGCCGGTTCGATACAGGCTGCCGAACAGATTTTGCGACGGGCGGCGCGCCCGACCAGCGACGAGCTTCCGCCGACAGGCGGCTGACGCGCGGCGCGTTTTCGCCGCATCGTAAGCCGGTCCGCCTACCCGCAAAGATCGACGGACCGGCACTCACAAGGAGTGACGACCATGAAACTCGACTTTATCGACCGTGGCAAGCTGTCGGTCAGCAAGACCAACATGCGCTATACCCGGAAGGCACCGGACGTGTCGGATATCCTGCCGACCGTCCGCAAGCGTGGCATCATCGTGCCGCTGCTGGTCCGCCCCAATTGCAGCCCCGAAGCGTTCGAGATCGTCGCGGGCGCGCGCCGATGGACCGCCGATGGCATTATATTCGGCGAAGGCATCGACCACGGGCCGCTGCCCTGCGCCATCCTTGAAGAAGGCGACGACGCCGACGCCATCGAGGCGTCGATGATCGAGAACATGGCGCGGCTCGACGCCGACGAGGTGACGCAGTGGGAGAATTTCGTGCGGCTGGTGAAGGAAGGCCGGACCCCCGACGACATTTCGGCGACGTTCGGGCTTCCCGAATTGATGGTCCGCCGCGTCCTTGCGCTCGGCAATCTGCTCCCGCGCATCCGTGACCTGTACCGGCGCGAGAAGATCGATGCCGCCACCGTTCGCCACCTCACCTTGGCGAGCAAGAGCCAGCAAAAGGCGTGGCTGGCACTCTATGACGATCCCGACAACTACACGCCGACCGGGCATCAGCTCAAAGCGTGGCTGTTCGGCGGTCAGTCGATCAAGGCAGAACACGCCCTGTTCGACGTGGAGGGGAGCGGCGTGCAGACCATCGCCGATCTGTTCGGCGATGATCGTTATTTCGTCGATGCAGATGCCTTCTGGACCGCGCAGAACGCGGCGATCGACGCGAAGCGCGACGCCTATATCGAGGACGGATGGAGCGACGTGGTGATTGTCCCGCCCACCGAGCATTTCCAGTCATGGGAATATGAGAAGGCGGGCAAGCGCAAGGGCGGGCGCGTCTATATCGCCGTGCGCTCGAGCGGCGAGGTCAGCTTCCACGAGGGCTATGTGACCCGAAAGGAAGCGCGCCGCATCGAGAAGGGCGAGGCCATCGGCACCGGCCAGAAACCGGCCCGACCCGAGGTCACAAGCACGATGCAGACCTATATCGACCTGCACCGTCATGCTGCCGTCAGGGCGGCGCTCACCGGCCACCCCAAGATCGCGCTGCGCCTGCTGGTCGCCCATGTCATTGTCGGCTCGCACCTGTTCCGGGTGACCCCCGAGGCGCAGACGACGCGCAACGATGAGGTTCGCGAATCCCTCGAAACCTCGCGCGGTGAAACCGAGTTCGACGAGAAGCGGCGCGCGGTGCTCGCCCTGCTCGGCTTCTCGGGCGAAGAACCGACCGTCACCGGCGGCAATGGCGACGATTATGGTCTTGCGGGCGTGTTTCTGCGGCTGCTTGAATTGCCCGACCGCGCCGTCATGGACGTGATTACCGTCGTCATCGGCGAGACGCTTGCCGCTGGCAGCGCCGCCGTCGAGGCAGTCGGCAGCGAGATCGGCATCGATATGGCCGAGTGGTGGCAAGCCGATGCCGTGTTCTTCGAACTGATCCGCGACAAGGAGGTGCTGCGCCGGATCGTTGCCGAAGTCGCGGGCGAAGCCGTCGCCAGCGCCAACGCCGGGGAGAAGGCCAAGACCTTGAAGAAGATCGTTCGCGACCATCTCGACGGCGCGGACGGACGGGCCAAGGTCGAACGCTGGGTGCCGAAATGGATGGCGTTCCCCCCTGCCGCCTACACCGCGCGCGGCGGCGTCGGCACGGTTAGCGCCCATGCCAAGGTCGAGGCGGCGCGTCCCATCGATCCCGAACCGCAACCCCCGGCGACACCGGGTGCGGCGATCCTCCCCGAGGACGAACAGCGCCTCGCGGCGTGATTATTGACGGGCGGCGGGACACCGCCGCCCGCCTCTT
>NZ_JAQGLG010000040.1 GCF_028292965.1 Sphingomonas bacterium
CGTGTGGGAGGCCGGGTGGGGGAGCGGGCTGGTGCGGCTCTTCTTGCTGTGGCGGCGATCTTCCTCGTCGCCACTCCAGCAAACGCCGATCGCATCAAGGATCTGGGTGGGTTCCAGGGTATCCGGAGCAACCAGCTTACGGGTTACGGCGTCGTCGTCGGCCTGCCCGGCACGGGCGACGACAATCTCGAATATACCATCCAGTCGATGAAGGCGGTCGCCTCGCGCTTCGGCCTGCAGCTGCCGGCAAGCGTCAATCCCGGCCTCAAGAACGCTGCCGTGGTGATGATCACCGCCGAGCTGCCGGCCTTCGCCAAGCCCGGCCAGAAGCTCGACATCACCGTCGCTTCGATGGGCAAGGCCAAGAGCTTGCGCGGCGGCGCCTTGATCATGACACCGCTGATGGGTGCCGATGGCCAGATCTACGCCATGGCGCAGGGCAACCTCGCGGTCGGCGGGCTCGGCGCCGAGGGCAAGGACGGCTCGCAGATCGTCGTCAACATCCCGTCCGCCGGCCGTATCCCCGAAGGGGCGACGGTCGAGCGCGCGGTCGCCACCGGCTTCGATACGACCCCGGTGCTGACCTACAACCTCGCCCATTCCGATTTCACCACCGCGCAGAATGTCGCGGCGGCAATCAACACGCGGCTCGGTGCCGGTACCGCCCAGGCGCTCGACGCCGTGTCGGTCTCGGTGCGCGCACCGCTGGGCGCCGATGTCCGCGCCACCTTGATGAGCGAGATCGAGAATCTCGACGTCGTCGCGGCCGAGCCGCCGGCACGCGTCATCGTCAATGCCCGCACCGGCACCGTGGTGATCAACTCGGCGGTGCGCGTCAGCCCCGCCGCGGTGACGCATGGCAAGCTGACGGTGCGGATCGACGAGCAGCAGCATACCAGCCAGCCGGCGCCGTTCAGCCAGGGCCAGACGACCACCGAGCAGAAATCCGGTCTCGCAGTCGATGAGGAACATCACCCGATGTTCCTGCTCCAGCCTGGCCCGAAACTTGCTGACATCGTCAAGGCGGTCAACGCGATCGGCGCTTCGCCGGCCGATCTGGTCGCCATTCTCGAAGCGCTGAAGGAAGCCGGCGCACTGAAAGCGGAGTTGATCATCCTGTGACCGATATCCCGAACCTCTCCGCCGCCGCAGCCACGCCGACCTCCGGAATCGGCGTCGACACCAGCCGCCTGACCTCGCGTGCCAACCTCGACAAGGCGGGCAAGCAGTTCGAGGCCGTGTTCAGCGGCATGATGCTCAAGTCGATGCGCCAGGCGAAGCTCGCCGAGGACGATCTGTTCGGCTCCAAGGCGCTCGACACCTTTCGGGAGATGCAGGACCAGAAGCTGTCGCAGAGCATGGCGGAACACGCCCCGCTCGGCATCGGCAAGGCGATGACCGACTTCCTCGCCAAGGGCCAGGCCGCGTTGCAGGCAACCACGCCAGCCGCTGACGGAGGCGCCGCGACGCCATGACCGACATGATGAGCATCGGCGCATCGGGCGTCCGCGCGTATCAGACCGCGCTGACCACGGTGTCCGACAACATCGCCAATACCGGCACGACGGGCTATACCCGGCGTACCGCCGACATGCGCGAAATCGCCGCGCCGACCGGCGTCACCGGCAACGGCGCGGTAACGACCGGCAGCGGCGTGCTCGCCACCGGCATCTCGCGTTCGGCCGATCAGTTCCGCGCCGCCGATGTGCGCAGCGCCAGCGCCGACCTCGCACGCAGCGAGACCGGCATCGACTGGCTCGGTCGCGTGCAGAGCGCGCTGACCGGCAACCAGCTGGGCGACCGGCTGACCGGCTTCTTCACCTCGGCCAATGCCGTCGCCGCCGATCCCACCGCTACGACGCCGCGCAGCGCGATGCTCGAAGCAGCCAGCTCGGCCGCCGCATCCTTTGCCGCGACCGGCAAGGCGCTCGACAATGTCGCCGCAACGCTCGACGCGACCGCCGACAATGCCGCCACCGCGCTCGATTCGCTCGGTACGGCACTGGCCAAGGTCAACGACGGCCTTGGCCGTAGCGCGGAAGGGTCGGGCGCGCGCGCCGCCCTGCTCGACCAGCGCGATCAGCTGCTCGAACAGATGAGCGCGATCGCCGACGTCAATGTTTCCACCGACACTGCCGGCCGCTCGACCGTCCGCCTCGGAGGCGCCAGCGGCCCGGTGTTCGTCGCCGGCAGCGAGGCGGGCAACGTCACCTATGTGCGCGGCGACAGCGGCGCGGTGTCGTTCGCGGTGCACCGTGCCGGCACCAGCGCGAGTTTCTCACCGACCGGCGGCGCTTTGGCCGGTGTGGTCGATGCCGCGGCGCGGATCACCGGTGCGCGCGACCAGCTCAACAATATCGCCACCGACTTCGCCGCCGGCGTCAACGCCGTGCAGGCGCAGGGCCGCGATCTCGATGGCAATGCCGGTGCCGCGATGTTCACCGCCGGCACGACGCCGACCGATCTTTCCGTCAACCTCACCGATCCGCGCGGCATCGCCGCGGCGGCGGTGGGTGGCGGCCCGCGCGACAACAGCAATCTCGTCGCCTTCGCCTCGCTGCGCACCAGCGGCGGCTTCGAGGCGAGCACGACAACGCTTGTCTCCGATACCGCCTCGACGCTCGCCGCGCGCCAGCAGGTCGCCGATGCGCAAAGTGCGATCCGCGATGGCGCGATTGCCGCGCGCGATGGCGTTTCGGGGGTCAATCTCGACAGCGAGGCAGTCGATCTGATGCGCTTCCAGCAGGCTTATTCGGCGTCGAGCCGCGTCATCCAGGTGGCGCGCGAGACCTTCCAGTCGATCCTCGATATCCGGTGAATGTGATGCAGGTCAGTACCAACCAGTTCTACAGCAATGCCGGCTCGTTGATGCAGCAGCTGTCGGGTCAGGCCGACAAGCTCAACACGCAGATCTCGACGACCAAGAAGTTCAGCGCGCCGTCGGACGACGTCGTTGCCTATCAGCGGCTGACGACGATCAAGCAGGCCAGCGCCGACGCGACAAGCTTCGGGTCGAACATCACGCTCGCCCAGTCGCTGCTCGACCAGGCGGATACCACGCTCGGTTCGGTCGATACGCAATTGCAGCGCGCCAGCGAACTTGCCGTCACCGCCAATAGCGGCACGCTGAACGACAGCGACCGCCAGGCGATCGCCACCGAGTTGCAGGGCATCCTGACCTCGGTCGTCGCACTCGCCAACACCAGGGATGCGCGCGGCCAGGCGCTGTTCGGCGCCGGGACCGGTGACGGCGCGGTAACCCAGGCGGCGGATGGCAGCGTGACCTTCAATGGCACCGGCAATCCGGCGTCGATCCCGGTCGCCGATGGCGTCACGATCCAGCCGACCGAAAGCGCGGCGCGTGTGTTCGGCGGCATCCCGACCGGGAGTGGCGGCACGACCGACGTGTTCGCCGCCTTGCAGGGCATGATCACCGCGCTGCACAACAACGATACTACGGCGATTGCCGGCGCCAGCGACACCATGGCGGCCGCGGTCAACCAGATCGGTGCGATGCGCGGCTCGCTCGGCGCGCGCTCGACCCGGCTCGACCTGCAGGCGAATCAGGCGACCGATGCCGCGACCACGCGCGAGGCCACCCGCTCGTCGCTCGAGGATACCGACGTGACCACGGCGATCACCCAGTTGCAGAAGACCATGACGATTTTGCAGGCAACCCAGGCCAGCTTTACCAAGCTCAGTTCGCTGTCGTTGTTCGATTATCTCAAGTGATTGCCGGGTTGGTTAACCGGCTGGTGACGAAATCCAGTTAACCGCAGATGACAATGCTCGTTTCCCGATGGGAACGATCGTTCGTACCAAGGGGGAATTGAAGCCAGCATGTTTCCGATCATCGGCCTCGTTGTCCTCCTCGTCATGGTGTTCGGCGGCTTCGTCATCACCGGCGGTGCGATAGGTCCGGTCGCCGAGGCGATCCCGCACGAGATGCTGATCATCGGTGGCGCCGCTGCCGGCGCCTTGATCATCGGCAATTCGATGAAGGAACTGAAGGCGCTGGGCGCCAGCTTCGGCAAGATCTTCAAGGGCCCGAAATACAAGAAGCAGGATTATCTCGACGTCATCTTCCTGGTGTCGAAGCTGATGAAGATGCTGCGCACCGAAGGGCCGATCGCGCTCGAGCCGCATGTCGAGGACCCGAAGTCCTCCGCGCTGTTTGCCGAATATCCCAAATTGCTCGCCGACCACACGCTGATCAACCTGATCGCCGATACGTTGCGTCTCGTCGTGGTGTCGTCGGGCACGCTCGACGTGCATGCCGTGGAAGAGGTCATGGATAACATGATCAAGACCCACCACCACGAGGTCGAAGGACCGCACGGCACGATGAACAGCCTGGCCGACGCGCTGCCCGCTCTGGGCATCGTCGCGGCAGTGCTCGGCGTGGTGAAGACGATGGGCTCGATCGACAAGCCGCCGGCGATCCTCGGCGGCATGATCGGCTCGGCGCTGGTCGGCACCTTCATGGGCGTGTTGTTGGCTTACGGTATGGTCGCGCCGCTGGCGTCGCGCCTCAAGCAGGTGATCGACGCCGACGCGGCGATCTATCACGTCGTCAAGCAGATCATCATCGCGTCGCTGCACGGCCACCCGCAGCCGCTCGTCATCGAAGCCGCGCGCTCGGGCATCGCCCACAGCAACCAGCCCAACTTCGCCGAGGTCTTCGACGGCCTCCGGGGTAGGTAAGGGTTAGCCGATGGCCGCACGCGCGCCTCATGGATCGAACCAGCCCCCGAAGATCATCTACAAGAAGATCTATATCGAGGGGCATGGCGGCCATCATGGCGGCGCGTGGAAGGTCGCCTATGCCGATTTCGTGACCGCGATGATGGCGTTCTTCCTGCTGCTGTGGCTGCTCGGTGCGACCAACGAGAAGCAGCGCAAGGCGCTGGCCGACTATTTCGCGCCGACGCTGATCGAGCTGAAGCAGAACAGCGCCGGCTCGAACGGCATGTTCGGCGGCGAGTCGATCACCGACAAGGACAATTACCCGCACAAGGCGCAGCAGACCGGCACCCGCTCGATGACCATTCCGGCGGAGGCGACGGGCGGCGTTGCGGTCGGTACGGGCATGAAGGGCAGCCTCAAGAACAAGGCCCAGCTGACCGGCGAGGACCAGGCGAATTTCGAGAAGATGCATCGTCAGGTCACTGCGGCAATGGCGTCCAACCCGAGGCTCGCAAAGCTGTCGACCCATGTCCGCTTCGTGCGCACCCGCGATGGCTTGCGCATCGATCTGCTCGACGATGCCGATTATTCGATGTTCGGTCTCGGCACGACCCAGCTCGATGGCCGCGCCTCGACCCTGCTGGGGCTGATCGCCGAATCGATCAAGGGCACCGAGAATCCGATCATGATCCGCGGCCATACCGATGCTCTCGGCTACGGCGACCCGTTGGCGATGAACAACTGGATGCTGTCCTCGGGCCGCTCGGAGGCGACACGTCGCCGGCTGGCCGAGGGCGGCATCCCCGAAGCGCGCTTCTACCGCATCGAGGGCGTGGCCGATCGCGAGCCGATGATCACCGACCACCCGACCGACCCGCGCAACCGCCGCGTGGCGATCACCTTGCTCTATCGTGCGGGTTCCTTCGGGCAATAGGCTCGAGTGACATAATTCGCCGGCCTCACAGGCGTGGGGTTGGATAATTATGTCAGGGGTACGTGGGGTCGGTTGTCGCGGTATCGCGCGCTCCCTAGCTTAGGGCCGTGAGCAAGCCCGCCGTCACCGCCCGAATCGCCGACGGTGTCGCCGCCATCCCCGCTGCCGACTGGGATGCCTGTGCCGGTTGCGACAACCCCTTCCTCAGCCACGCCTTTCTGTCGTTGCTCGAAAGCTCGGGCAGCGCCACCGCGCGGACCGGCTGGCAGCCGATCCCGATCCTGATCGACGGCGCCGATGGCCGTCCCGCCGCTGTCGCTCCGGCTTATGCCAAGAGTCACAGCCAGGGCGAATATGTCTTCGACCATGGCTGGGCCGATGCGTGGGAGCGCGCCGGCGGGCGTTATTATCCCAAGCTGCAGGTCGCTGTGCCCTTCACCCCTGTGCCGGGCGAGCGGCTGTTGCTGCGCGACGAGGGGCTGGCCCCGGCGCTGATCGCGGCGATCGAGGCGGTGACCGACCAGCACAAACTCTCCTCCGCTCATGTCACCTTCGTCTCGCCCGATCAGTTGCCCTTGTTCGAGGCGGCCGGTTGGCTGATCCGCGAGGGGACGCAGTTCCACTGGCAGAACCGAGGCTATGCGAGCTTCGACGATTTCCTTGCCGCCCTTGCCAGCCGCAAGCGCAAGGCGATCCGCAAGGAACGCGCCACCGCAGTGGGGGGGCTGGCTATTCGTCACCTGACCGGCGCCGAGATCGGCGAGCGCGAATGGGACGCCTTCTGGCATTTCTACCAGGACACCGGCGCGCGCAAATGGGGCCAGCCCTACCTCACCCGCGCCTTCTTCTCGGGGTTGGGTGAAGCGATGGGCGACCGGGTGCTGCTGATCCTCGCGGAGCGGGACGGCGTGCCGATCGCCGGCGCGCTCAACCTGATCGGCGCCGATACGCTGTATGGCCGCTATTGGGGCTGCACCGAGGACGTGCCCTTCCTCCATTTCGAGCTGTGCTATTATCAGGCGATCGACGCGGCGATTGCGCGGGGGCTAGGGACGGTCGAGGCCGGTGCGCAGGGTGAGCACAAGCTGGCGCGGGGTTATGTCCCGGTCCCGACCTGGTCGGCGCACTATATTCCCGACCCGGCGTTCCGTCGCGCGGTGGGCGATTTCCTGGTCCATGAGCGCGCCGCGGTCGAATCCGACCAGCGTTATCTCGGCGAGCTGACGCCGTTCAAGGCCGGCGAATAGTCGCGCTGGGTGAGGGGGTCGGTGACGGCACGGGTGCCGGGCGCCCGCGACGCGGCGGCAGGATCTCGGAGTCGGGAACAACCGGCCCCGGCTTGCTGTGGTCGACGCGGTACAGCACCATCGGCCCGTCGCGGTACATCTCGACCAGCCCGGCATTGAACTTCACGTCATAGGGCGGCGGGTTGATCATCCAGACATAGTCGAACGCATCGCGCGGCAGCCGTGCCAGCGAGGCCTGGATCGGCCACCACCATTCGCCGTGGCACCAGCGATCGGTGACGATCTGCGACGGGTCATGGGCGAAGCGCTTGGCGATCGGATAATGCGTGGTCAGCGTCTGCGCGCCGGCCATCGACCATTGGTCGTTGGTGAAGATCAGTTTCCGCTCGAGCCCGATCGCCGGGATATGCTCGAGCCGCGAATAGGCCCAGTCGTCGGCGCAATGCCGGCCGATAAAGGTCACCATCTTCGCGCCCTGCGGCACCTGGTCGATGACCTTGAAGGCTTGGTCGTAGCTCTGGCTGTAGAGGAAGAAGCTCGCCGTGGTGCTGACCACACGCACCAGGAAGAAGGCCATGCCCAGCGCGGCCAGCGTCGCGGCATGGCGGATCGACAGGCCTTTTCGCGGACGCAGCGCGATCAGCGCGATCGCCACCATGAACGGCGCGAGCCGCATATCGGCATAGGCCGAGCCGAACACGATGCGCGGCAACAGGATGAACACCGCGAGCAGGAACGCCGCAGACAGGCCGAGATTGCGCGAATATTCGATCGCCGGGTCGCGAAAGCCCTTGAACAGGATCAGATAGAGGATCGCGCCCGAGCCGACATCGAGGATGTACCAGCGGTCGCGCAGCACCATCGACAGCCAGCCGAACTTGGCGCGCCAGTCGAACCAGTCGGCGGTCTGGCCGGTGACATGGTCGCCCGACCGCCACAGGATCATCAGCGCCATCGGGATCGCCAGCGGCAGGCAGCCCAGCCCGGCACGCACCCATGCATTGAACCAGCGATGCCCGGCATCATGCTGGCGGATCATCTCGGCCGAAAAGGCGAGCACGCCGAGCACGCCCCAGCCGAAGGTGTGGCACAGCCATAACAGGCAGGAGAGCGGCAGGAAGATCGCCGCGCGCAGCCGGAAATGCCCGGTCCGCGCCAGGCGCAGCCACAAAGCAAAGGCGTTGAGCGCGATGGCCATCGACAGCGCGAAGTTCACGAAGCCGAAATGGAACGGGTAGCAATAGGCCAGAGGCAGGGCGAACAAGGCGGTCGGCGGGATGCGGCCATGCACCTCGCGCGCGATCCACAACAGGCCGGTGACGATCATCGGCGGGATCGTCAGCACGATCAGCTTGACCGCCAGTTCGAGCCCGAAGATCTTGGCCAGCGGGATGACCAGCAGGTCAATGCCGAGATTGCCGATCAGCGACCAGCGGAAATCATACCAGTTGGTCAGCCAGGGATTGTCGGCCATCGCGATCTGCACGCGGTAGCGGCCCATATGCCCGGGCAGGTCGACCAAAGGCGGAATGGTCGGATAGAGCAACGGAACGACCGCCAGCACCGCGCACAGGAGCACGAACCAGCGTGTCTGCCACCAATGCAGCCTGTCGTCGCCCCCTAGCATCCGACCGCCTTACCTTGAGCGAGAGCGATCCAGCAAGCCGGGTTCGATGCGATATGCGACCAATGCGTTCGAACGCACCACGGGCACCAGCCAGGCTGGTGGCTTATCCTGCATCAATCTTCCGACCATGCGCGGTGCTGCGGTCATGTCTTTGCCCAGTTCGCCGAAGCTGCCCGGGCAATAGGCGACATAGGTGACATGCCATTTCTGCGCGATCGCCCGTGCTTCGGCCTCATCGCCGAGGAAGAAGCGATAGCTCGCCAGGTTGCCGGCATCGTTGCGGTGATAGGGCGCGCCGACCATGTTCAGCCCGGTCGATCCGATGGCATAGGCGCCGAGGTCGAGCGGCGCGATCATCCGCCCCGCGGGCAACGTCCCCAGCAGCGCGAGCGCGCCGGGTGAGGTGCAATCGCCACCGCCCGGCTGTGTGGCCGGCGCTGGTGCGCCAGGCACCAGCGCATCGGCGGCGAGCGGGTAGAGCATGCCGGCCGAAGCAATCCACGCTCCGGCCATCCAGCCGGCGCCGCGCGTCCGTGCTGCCGCGATCACCGCCGCCAGCCCGGGTGCGGCGAGGATCGCGCCGCCATAGGCACCGCGCAGTTGATAACAGGTCAGGGCCAGTGCGGCGGCCTGGACCAGCAGCAAGGCCGCCCAGCGCGCATCGCGCGTGGCGTGGAAGCGCCAGCCGCTTGCCGCAATACCGGCGACCATCACCCCGGCATAGCCGATCGCAATGCCGAGCGGTGCGGCGAACAAGGGCTGCGCCTCGCCGACGCGGCCGAGCCAGACTTTCGCGAGGAACGGGTCTACGGCGCCGTAGGGCGAGAGGCATTGCGGCGCGACGAGTACGATGCCGCCGCCGATCACCGCACTCACCGCGATCGCCAGCCCGGTGCGTGCCAGCGGCCGCGTCACGTCGCGCGCGGCCAGCGCCATCAGCATCGGCGCGAAGGCCGCGACCAGTGCGCCGCGCCACAGGGTCGCGGTGAAGCCGTCACAGGCGGCATAGGTCCATTGCTCGGACCGGAACACGATCGAGGCGAACAGCAATCCGGCGCCGAGCGAGATGCCGAAGCCCATCATGCGGTCGTCGGCGCCGTGGCGGGTGGCGATCCACTCGATCGTCATCGCAGCACCGGCAGCGGCGATCAGCGGCGCGGTTTCCAGTCCGATCACCAGGCTGGCGGTAGCGGCGAGGCCGGCGACGAGGCCGTGGCCCATCGAGGGCCCGGCGACGAGGGTGCGCGCGATGAGCAGCAGCAGGACGATCTGCAGGCCGTGATGGTCAATCCGGCCGGGCAGGAAGATGGTGGTCACGGGATAGGCGATCGCCGCGACGATCAGCGCGGTGCGCGCGATCTCGTTGCCGCCGATGGCCCGGGCGATGCGCGTGACGAGCAGCAGCGCGACACCGAACAGGGCGGCGGGCCACAGGATGACGGCGGTCATCTCGGCGGCATGGACGCCGACCAGCGGCGTCAGGGCGGCGATGATCCCACCCGGCACCAGGTCGGCGAGGCGCGACCAGTGCATCGCCAGCCCCGGCGCGGGGCCGAGCCGGTGCTGCGAGAGGTCGCTGAACGCCTGCCCGCCGAGCCAGTCGCGGATCTGTTGCAGGCGCATCATGTCGTCGGTGTCGGGCAGGCGCAGCGCGCTCAGGTTGGACCAGTCGCGCCATGTCCAGGCCAGCGTCATGAGCGCGGCCAGCGCGAAGGCGCAAAGCGCGTCCCCCCATTGGGTGCGCCGATCTGAGCCACAATCCATCGAGTGGGGATAGCGGGAGGGGGTTAAGGTGTAGTTTCCCTCTCCCGGCGGGAGAGGGAGGGAGCCCCGAAGGCGCGGAAGGGTGAGGGCAGCAAGATCGAAACCGTTTCGACCCGACCCTCACCCCGCGCTGCTGCGCAGCTTGCCCCTCTCCCACAGGGAGAGGGGAAGAAAGTTCACTGATCCCGCCGCCCCAGCAACCGCAACCGCAGCGCGTTCAGCTTGATGAAGCCGGCGGCGTCGCGCTGATCATAGGCGCCCTGGTCGTCCTCGAACGTCACCACCTTCTCGCTGTACAGCGAGAAGGGCGACTTGCGGCCGATGACGTACACGCCGCCCTTGTACAGCTTCAGGCGCACCGTGCCGGTGACCTTGTCCTGACTGTGGTCGATCGCCGCCTGGAGCATCTCGCGCTCGGGCGAGAACCAGAAGCCGTTGTAGATCAGCTCGGCATAGCGCGGCGCGAACTCGTCCTTGAGGTGCGCGGCACCGCGGTCGAGCGTCAGCGATTCGATCGCGCGATGGGCGACCGAAGAGATCGTGCCGCCGGGCGTCTCGTACATCCCGCGC
>NZ_JAQGLG010000075.1 GCF_028292965.1 Sphingomonas bacterium
GGATCGTTGAGACCGCCCGAGACGAACATCGGCGGATAGGCCTGCGCCTTGACCTGATCATAGGGCGAATAAGAGCGGATCAGCTCGAACGCCGCCTTGTCCTCGATCGGGTTGCCCCATTCGGGCCACTCACCCGGCGTCAGCGGGAGTTCCGCGTCGAGCATGGTGTTGAGCACATCGACGAACGGCACGTCGGCGACCACCGCCCCCCATAGCTCCGGATCGCTGTTGACCACCGCCCCCATCAACTCGCCGCCGGCCGAACGTCCGGCGATGGCGATCTTCCCCGCCGAGGTCCAGCCCCCGGCGATCAGGCCGTTCGCGACATCGACGAAGTCGTTGAAGCTGTTGCTGCGCTTCTCCAGCTTGCCGTCGAGATACCATTGCTGGCCAAGATCGTCGCCGCCGCGGATATGCGCGATGGCATAGGCGAAACCGCGATCGAGCAGGCTCAGCCGCCCGGTCGAGAAGCCCGGCGGGATGGCATAGCCGTACGCGCCATAGGCATAGAGATAGAGCGGCGCCGACCCGTCGCGCACGAAATCCTTGGGATAGACGATCGACACCGGCACCTCGGTCCCGTCGCGCGCGGTGATCTTGAGGCGTTCGGTGCGATACTGGTCGGCGTCGTAGCCCGAGGGGATTTCCTGAACCTTCAGGACCTTCAGCTCGCCGGTCGCGACCGTGTAATCATACTCCGTGCCGGGCGTGACCATCGATTCATAACCGACGCGCAGAACCTGCATGTCATATTCGGGGTTGTTGCCGAGGCCGGCGTCATAGCTCGCCTCGGGGAACAGGATGCGCTGCGGCGCGATGCTCGCATCGTAGCGGTGGATCTCGATCTGATCGAGCCCGTCCTCTCGGCCATCGACGATGAAGAAGTCTTTGAAGCACTCGACCCCGGTCATGTAGAAATGCCGCGACGGGCAGATCAGCTCGGTCCATGCATCGGGCTGGTCGAGCGGCGCGGTGCACAAGCGGAAGTTCGGGTCGGTGTCGTTGGTGTGGATGAACAACGTCCCGTCATGCTCGTCGACATCATATTCCCGCCCGACCTTGCGCGCCGACACCAGCTTCGGCTTTGCGAAGGGATCGTTCGAGGGGAGCAACCACACCTCGCTCGTCACATGATCGCCGGTGGCGATGACGATCCACTCGCGTGAGCTGGTCTCCGACGCGCCGACGCGGAACCCCTCGTCCGCTTCCTTGAACAGCTCGACATCGTCGGCCACCGCGGTGCCGAGGCGGTGGAAGCGGACATTGTCGGTGCGCCATTGCTCATTGGCGAGGCCGTAGAGGAAGCCGCTGTCATCGGCCGCCCAGACGATCTCCGACAGCATGCCGGGGATGATCTCGGGCAGGTGCTCGCCGGTCTCGAGATTCTTGACGCGAACCTCGAAGCGTTCCGAACCATTGTCGTCGATCGCATAGGCGAGCAGCCGCCCGTCGTTGCTGACCGACAACGCGCCGAGGCGGAAATACTCCCGCCCCTCGGCGAGCGCGGGTTCGTCGAGGATCAGCTGGTCGTCGCCGCCGGCGACGGGCTTGCGCCACCATTTGCGATATTGCCCACCGGTCTCGAACGCGGTCCAGTAGAGCCAGTCGCCATCCTTCTGGGGGACGGACGCGTCGTCTTCCTTGATGCGGCCCTTCATCTCTTCATAGAGCTTGTCGATCAGCGGCTTGTGCGGCGCCATGACGCTCTCGAAGTAAGCATTCTCGGCTTCGAGATAGGCCAGTACGCCCTTGTCGGCGACGTCGGGATAGTTGGGATCCTTCAGCCAGGCCCAAGGGTCCTCGATGGTGATGCCGTGGGTGGTGAAGCTGTGGGGGCGGGTTGCTGCGACGGGGGGCGTGTTCATCGCCCGACCCTAAGCGGGGCTGTCGCCGGAAGTCGAGGCTTTCAGTTGCGCGTCAGCTCTTCCTGCCAGGCGCGGTAATAGTCGCGCAGCTTGTTCGCGTCGGTGCCGACGGTGTCGAGCCCGCGCAGGAAAGCGTCATGCGCGCGGCGCAGTGCTTCGGGGCGGTGTGAGCGGGCCAGCACGGCATTGTAGGTCAGCGCGAGATTATAGTCGGTCGTCGCCAGATCCCAATTGGTGCAGATCAGCGAGCGGCTCGCCGACAGGCTGCCCGAACAGGAGAAGGTCTGTACGCGCGACGCGGCGCGCGGATCGGGCAGGCCGGGATCAGGCAAGGCCGCGACCGCGATTTCCTCCTGCGCCTTGCCACCGCCATCGAACAGCTTGCCACCCCAATGTCGGACATTGCCGCCCAGCTCCATCGCGTTGGTCCGGGGACCATCCGATGGCGTCGACTCCGTCCGTGCCTCGCCGGCGCCGTGCGGCTTGGACGAGGGCGAGAACAGCCAGACCGCACCGACAGCGCCGAACGCGGCGAGCAGGCCAAGACCGCCGATGCCGGCCATCACACCGCGCAAGGCAGCGCCACGGCTCGCCTTGAGCGGGCAACGCTGCGACGAACAGCGCACCAGGGAAGGCTTGCTGATGTCGCGTTTGCAATAGTCGCATTCCGGACCGGCCATGCTGTGGCTTGTGCCAGAAGAGGGTTAAAGGTCCATTTCGGTATCAAATCCCGTTGGGCGCCGTCCCGCTCGCGCCTCTTGCGGTCGCCGCATTCCGGTCGCAAATGCGAGGTGACAGATGGCGGATCATCAACGCCACCGCCCGAGGAACCCGCCGATGTCCACTTATACCGCCCGCCTCGCCGCGCTCCGCGACCAGCTCAAGCGCGATCGCCTCGACGGCTTCGTCGTGCCGCTGACCGACGAGCATATGTCGGAATATGTCGGCGCCTATGCCCAGCGCCTCGCCTGGTTGACCGGTTTCCAGGGCTCGGCCGGGTCGGCGGCGGTGCTGCCGGAAGAGGCGGCGATCTTCACCGACGGGCGCTATACGCTGCAGGTGCGCGAGCAGGTCGATGGCGCGAACTGGGCCTATGTCGACGTGCCGGCGACCAGCGTGGCATCATGGCTCGGCGACCATGCGCCGCAGGGCGGGCGGATCGGCTACGACCCATGGCTGCACACCCGCGCCTGGGTCGAGGATGCGACCAAGGCGCTGGCCGAGCGGGGCGCGACGTTGGTGCCGGTCGACACCAACCCGGTCGATGCGGTGTGGCCCGACCGGCCGGCACCGTCCGACGCGCGGCTGTCGGTGCAGGACGATGACCGCGCCGGCCAATCCTCGGCCGAGAAGCGCGCCGCGATCGCCGACTGGCTGGGCGAGCGCAAGGCAGATGCGGTGGTGCTGTCCGCGCTCGATTCGATCGCCTGGACGCTCAACGTGCGCGGTGGCGATGTGGCGCATACGCCGGTTGCGCTGGCCTATGTCGTGGTCGATGCCGACGGCACGGCCGAGCTGTTCGTCGCGCCGGAAAAGATGAGCGACGAAGTCGCGCAGCATCTCGGCAATGCGGTGAAGGTGCGCGACCGGTCCGAATTCGCCGGGGCTCTCACGGGCTATGCCGGCAAGCGCGTGGCGGTCGACCCGGAGCGCGCGGTGGCTGCGATCTTCGATGCGCTCGATGGCGGCGGCGCGACGATCCTCGCGCTGCGCGACCCGACCGTGCTGGCCAAGGCGATGAAGAACCCGGCGGAGATATCCGGCCACAAGGCGGCGAGCGCGCGCGACGGGGCGGCGCTGGCGCGGTTCCTCAAATGGGTCGAGGCAGAGGCGCCCAAGGGTGGACTGACCGAGCTTTCCTGCGTCGCGAAGTTGCAGGAATTCCGCGAGGCGACCGGCGTGCTCAAGGACACCTCGTTCGACACCATCTCGGCGACCGGCGCGCATGGCGCGAGCCCACATTACCATTCGACGCCCGAATCGAACGTGCCGCTCGAACCCGGCCAGCTCTATCTGGTCGATTCGGGCGGGCAATATGCCGACGGCACGACCGACGTAACGCGCGTGCTGCCGATCGGCGAACCGAGCGACGAGATGCGCGACCGCTTCACCCGCGTGCTCAAGGGCCATATCGCGCTGGCCACCGCGGTGTTCCCCGAAGGCACCAATGGCGGGCAGCTCGATTCGTTCGCGCGGCGACCCTTGTGGGAAGCGGGGCTCGATTTCGCCCATGGCACCGGCCACGGCGTCGGCGCCTATCTGGCGGTGCACGAGGGGCCGCAGCGCATCGCCAAGCCCAATTACCCCGGAGGCGGACCTTCCGAACCGCTGCGCGCCGGCATGATCATCTCCAACGAGCCGGGTTATTACAAGGCCGGCGAATATGGCATCCGGATCGAGAATCTGATCCTCGTCGTCGCGCGTGAGATTGCCGGCGGCGACCAGAAGATGCTGGCGTTCGAGACGCTGACCTTCGCACCGATCGAACGCTCGCTGATCGTGCCGGGGCTGCTGACCCAGGCCGAACGGCGCTGGCTCGACGCCTATCATGCGCAGGTGCTCGATGTGCTCGGGCCGCAGCTCGATACGGGCGAGCGCGCCTGGCTGCTGGAGAAATGCGCGCCGATCGGCGGGTAAAATCCCAACAGCAGCGACCTGTTATCACCTGCTCTTGCAGGACAACGTTTTTTTGCGGCACGCGCAGCAGCGGCCGAACGCCGAATAACGCTGATATCACAATGCGTTGATGCCAATCGCCGTTTCCAACTTAACAGGTGACGAGCAGGTGGCGAAAGCACCGCGAGCAGGTGCCGAGCAGGCGCGTAGCAGGTCGACGCGCCGCCGTGATTTTACCAACAATGAGAAACAGCCGGCGCGCGCGTGGCGCGCCATGCCATGCTTGCCACAGGCAGCGTTTGGTTGAATCGCGTCAGGGTTTTTCGAGAGTCGCCGGCGGCGGTATGTCGCTCACAGCGCGCGCCTGCGCCTTGCGGCGCTTGAGATTCTCGCGCAGCGCCGCGGCGAGCCGGGCGGCCTTGTCGTCCTTGCTGTCCACCGCTTCCCTCTATTCCCTGCCACCGTGCCTTGACAATCCCGGCGCCCTCGTCTCTTAGGCGCGCTCTTCCTGCGGGCGCCCTTGGCGCGAGTCCGAAGTATGCTGCCGTAGCTCAGTGGTAGAGCGCATCCTTGGTAAGGCTGAGGTCGTGAGTTCAATCCTCACCGGCAGCACC
>NZ_JAQGLG010000112.1 GCF_028292965.1 Sphingomonas bacterium
AACTGGACTTGCACGAGACCGGACACGCCCGCGTCATCACCGCGGGCTACAAATTGCTCCACCTGCTCACCTTCTTCACCGTCGGCCCCAAGGAAGCGCGCGCCTGGACCGTCCATGCCGGCGCGACCGCGCCCGTGGCGGCCGGCGAGATTCACACCGATTTCGAGAAGGGCTTCATCCGCGCCGAAACGATCGCGTACGACGATTACGTCGCGCTGGGCGGCGAGACGAAGGCCCGCGAGGCAGGCAAGCTGCGCGCCGAAGGCAAAGCATATATCGTCCAGGACGGCGACGTTATGCATTTTCTTCACAGTTGAACCGACCGTACCGAGCTAAAAACTCAGAATAATTTCCGGCAAAAGACGCTCCATTATTACACTTTTCATTGGATCGTTCAGTCTAATTTGAACGATTTATTACGGCGCTCTGCCGCTCTCCTTGGTTAACTTTCCGCTAGTTATCTTAAATCTGGAACCATTTAAGCACTACGGTTATTCTAAGTGTTGGGAAACCGGAGAGAATTATGGGAACTCACTTAGCGGATCGCAGCCGCGATGCGCAGCTCGAGCCGGAAATCCAGATCGGCGAACAGCGATCCGAACCACGGCATCGCACGGTTCTTCAGGTCGCCAGGCTGGCGACCGCGCACGGCGACGAGTTGTGCATCCTGCGCAACGTGTCCACCGGGGGATTGCGCGCGGAGGTCTATTGCGATCTCGAAGTAGGCGAACCCGTCGAGTTCGAACTCAGGACCGGGCGCAGCATTGCCGGCCGCGTGATCTGGGCCGACGGCGCGTCGGTCGGCGTGGAATTCGACCGAAAAGTGCCGATCCTCGCCTATCTGGCGCATCAGGCGATCGAGGAATTGGGTCGACGGATACGCGCGCCACGAGTCCAGATCGGCGAGAAAGGCGTGGTCCGCGTCGCCGACCGCGAATTTTCCGTCGATATCGTCGATGCATCGCAGGCTGGCATGTGCATCCGCACCGATCGCATCCTGTTCACGGGCGGAGCATGCCAGATCCTCGCCGACGGCTTGGGCGAGCGTGGCGCGATGGTGCGCTGGTGCCACGATGGCGAGGTCGGCCTTCAATTCAAACGACCGCTCACCTTTCAAGACTTCGCGGCATGGCGCACGCGGGGAAAAGCGGTCGGCGCGCTGAACTGAGCGGCCGATCCTACCGCTCGAACGCGGTGATGATCGGACACGGACCCGCTCCGCCCTCGCCGCATTCGCGCGCCAGGGCGGCGAGAGCGTCGCGGGCGGCGGTCAGTTCGGCGATGCGGGCGTCCAGCGCGAGGATACGATCGCGTGCCAAGACGCGGGCGCGCGGGCGATCGTCTCGCGCGTCGAGTTCGAGAAGCTCGGCGATCTGATCGAGGGTGAACCCAGCACCCTGAGCGGTGCGGATGAAGCGCAGCCGCCGGACATCCTCCTCGCCATACTGTCGCACGCCGCCGTAGAAGTCGTCGCGCGCCGGTTCGGCGAGCAGGCCGCGGCGCTGATAGTAGCGCACCGTTTCAACCCCCACGCCACTCGACGCCGCGAGCGTGCCGATCCTCATTCCGGTCATCGCTTGACTCCGTACCACGGTACGGATGCTAGATATGGCGCATGACGAACGAATCCAAGCGCGCGACGCTCTATCGCATGGTCATGCCCGAGCATGTCTGTCCCTATGGGCTAAAGTCGAAATGGCTGCTCGAACGGCACGGGTATCAAGTCGATGATCATTGGCTGCGCACACGTGCCGAAACGGATGCGTTCAAGGCTGATCATCATGTCGAGACCACGCCGCAGACGTTCATCGGCGGGCGGCGGATCGGCGGCAACGACGATCTGCGCCGCTTCTTTGGGCAGCCGGTGCCGGGCAAGGACGAGATCAGCTATCGCCCGGTGATCGCGCTGTTCGGGGTGACCGCGCTGATGGCGCTGGCTGCGAGTTTCGCGGTGTACGGCGCGCCGCTGACGACACGCGCGGGCGAGTGGTTCGTGGCGTTCAGCATGTGTGCGCTGGCGATGCTCAAGCTGCAGGACGTCGAGAGCTTCTCGACCATGTTCCTCAATTACGATCTGCTCGCGCGGCGCTGGGTGCCCTACGGCTATATCTATCCGTTCGCGGAAGGGCTGGCGGGCGTGCTGATGATAGCGGGCGCGGCGATGTGGCTGTCGGTGCCGGTTGCACTGGTGATTGGCGGGATCGGCGCGGTGTCGGTGATCAAGGCGGTTTATATCGACAAGCGCGCGATCAAATGCGCTTGCGTCGGCGGATCGAGCAAGGTGCCGTTGGGGTTCGTTTCCCTGACGGAAAATATGATGATGGTGGCGATGGGGATGTGGATGCTGGTCAAATGAAGCGCGCATTGTTGATGCTGAGTGCCGCGGTCTTGCCCGTGCCGGCGACGGCGCAATCGATGCCGGGCATGCCGGGGATGAAGATGCCCGCCAAGCCGGCGCCGAAGGCAAAGCCGCGACCTGCGCCCAAGCCGAAGCCTGTGGCCAGGCGCGCGCCCCGCGATATGCCTGCGCGTCCTGCGCCCGAGCCGAAGACGGAGGCCATGTCGGGGATGGAAATTCCCCCGCCCCCCGCTGCCAACGCCGCGCCACCGCCCGAAGCCGCAATGCCCGCGAGTGACACGACCCGGCCACCCACTCCGCCCTCTCCCGCTCCGCCCGCACCGATGGCAGGCATGGACATGGCTGGCGGCAACTCGATGGCGGGCATGCCGGGGATGCGCGCAGGACCGCCGCGCCGCTTTTCAAGCTGCCAGGAGTTTCCCGATCCCGGGCCCGACGGCATCATCGCCGGCGGTTACCGATGCCAGCCCAGCGACGGGTCGGGCACCTCGCGCCAGCCCGCATCGGGCGGCGCGATGCACGGGCTTCATCTGATGACCGGCGACTGGATGGTGATGCTCCATGGCTATGCCTGGGGCGCGTATACCGACCAGTCGGGGCCGCGCGGTGACCGCGAGGCATTCGTGATGTCGATGGCGATGATCGAAGCGCGGCGTGACTTGGGAAGCGACGCGACGCTGACGCTGCGCTCGATGCTCAGTCTCGATCCGCTAATGGGCCGGCGCGGCTATCCCAGCCTGCTCGCGACCGGCGAGACCGCCAACGGCGTCACCCCGCTGATCGACCGCCAGCATCCGCACGACCTGTTCATGGAATTGTCCGCGCGGATCGAGGTACCGGTCAGCGCGACCATCGACGCGTTCGTTTATGGTGGTCCCGTCGCCGAGCCGGCGCTCGGGCCGTCAGCGTTCATGCACCGCAACTCCGCGCAATTCCTGCCGCTCGCGCCGATCACCCACCATTGGTTCGACAGCACGCACATCGCGTACGGCGTCGTCACGGCCGGGCTGAACACCCCGCGCTGGCAAATCGAGGCGTCGGCGTTCCGCGGCCGCGAGCCCGACCAGCGGCGCTGGGACATCGAGGCGCCTCGCCTCGATTCGTGGAGCATGCGCGCGACGTGGAACCCGTCACGCTTTTGGTCGGCGCAGATCAGCTACGGCCGGCTGAAAAGCC
>NZ_JAQGLG010000152.1 GCF_028292965.1 Sphingomonas bacterium
ATCGGGATGCTCGATGATCGCGACTGACTCGCGGCCTGGCGCGCCCGCGCGGGGCGACTGGATTCGGTCGCGGGCATAGGCGACCGCGGCCTGGGTTGCCGCCTCGGCGACCTGCGCGCCCTGCAGGCCGACATTGAGCCTGGCATTGTTCATCATCGTGAACATCGCGCGGATGCCGCCAAGCTCTTCGCCGATCAGCTCGCCGACGCAATCGTCATGGTCGCCGAAGCTCAGCACGCAGGTCGGCGAGGCGTGGAGGCCCATCTTGTGTTCGATCGAGACCACCCGGACGTCATTGGGTTCGCCCGGATTGCCCTCGGCATCGAGCCGATATTTGGGGACGAGGAACAGCGAGATGCCCTTGGTCCCCGGCGGCGCATCGGGGGTGCGGGCGAGGACGAGATGGACGATGTTGGGCGCCATGTCATGGTCGCCGAACGAGATGAAGATCTTGGTGCCCTTGATCTTCCAGGTGCCGTCGCCGACCGGCGTCGCCTGGCTGCGCAGCGCACCGACGTCCGAGCCCGCCTGCGGCTCGGTCAGGTTCATCGTGCCGGTCCATGCGCCGGTGGCGAGATGCGGCAGATACAGGGCCTGCTGTTCCGGCGTGCCGTGATGGATCAGCGATTCAATCGCACCGACGGTCAGCGTCGGGGCCAGCGCGAAGCCCATATTGGCCGCGCCCAGCGTATCGAGCACCGCGGTTTGCAACGCGAAGGGCAGGCCTTGGCCACCGAATTCCTCCGGCACGCCGATCGTGCCCCAGCCGCCCTCCACATAGTCATGATAGGCCTGGATGAAACTGGCCGGCATCTTGACGCCCTCGGGGGTCCATTTCGGCCCTGCCGTGTCGCCCTCGCGCAGCAAAGGCGCCCATTCGCCCGCGGCCAGCGCGCCCGCGCCCTCCAGCACGGCATCGACCACATCGGACGAGGCGGCGGCAAATCGCTCGGTTTCGGCGAGCGCGGCGATGCCCACGACGTGGTCGAGCACGAAGCGCTGATCGGCAGTTGCGGGCGTGAACAAGGCAATCCCCCCTATCGCGAGCGGCCTGCGCCGCTATAGCCGCGCGCCATGGCCCAACAACATCCGCCTGTCACCACCCGCACGCTTGCGTTTTCCGACGATGCGGTTGCGCAGGCGGCCGCGCTGATCGCGACCGGTGCGCCTGTCGCGGTGCCGACCGAGACGGTCTACGGCCTCGCTGCCGACGCGACCGACGCCGCGGCGGTGGCACATATCTATGCCGCCAAGGGCCGGCCGAGCTTCAATCCGCTGATCGTGCACGTGCTCGATCTCGCCGCGGCGGAGAAGCTGGCGGTGTTCGACCAGCGCGCGCGGATACTGGCGGCAGCGTTCTGGCCGGGGCCGTTGACGCTGGTGCTGCCGCGTCGCCCGCGCGCGGGCGTAGCCTCGCTGGTGACGGCCGGGCTCGACACGATCGCGATCCGCGTCCCCGCCCACCGCGCGATGCGCGCGCTGCTCGCCGCGACGGGCAAGCCGCTCGCCGCCCCTTCCGCCAATGCCAGCGGCTCGATCAGCCCGACGCGCGCGGTGCATGTGTCCGACAGCCTGGGCGGACGCATTCCGCTGATCATCGACGACGGCGCGACCGAGAAAGGTCTCGAATCGACCATCGTGCGCGAGGTGTTCGGCACGACGCGCATCCTGCGCCAAGGGCCGATCACCAGCGAGGCGGTGCGCCGCGCGCTGGGCGGCGACCGCGCACCGGTCGAGCGTTTCGACGCGCATATCGACGCGCCCGACATGATCGAGGCGCCGGGGCAGATGAGCAGCCATTACGCCCCGCGTAAGACCCTGCGCATCGACGCGCCGCGGGCCGGCGAGGACGAATGGATGATCGGCTTCGGCGCCACGCCGGGCGACGACACGCTGTCGGCCAGCGGCGACCTGGAGGAAGCGGCGGCGCGGCTGTTCGATGCGCTGCACCGCGCCGATGCCTCGGACCGTGTCGGTATCGCCGTCGCATCGGTGCCCGACGACGGTATCGGCGCGGCGATCAACGACCGGCTGCGCCGCGCCGCGCATCCCGATCGGTCCGGATCGAACTTTACCCTGCCGTAACGATCGTTATCATCCGCCCCGCAACTCACACAGGGGAGGACGCGACATGACGAACACGCAACGAGGTCTTGCGGAGTTTCTCGGCACATTCTGGCTGGTTTTCGGCGGCTGCGGCAGCGCGGTGCTGGCGGCGGGCGTGCCGGCGGTCGGCATCGGCTATGCCGGCGTGGCGCTGGCCTTTGGGCTGACCGTGCTGACCATGGCCTATACGATCGGGCATATTTCGGGCTGTCATCTCAACCCGGCGGTGACGGTCGGGCTATGGGCCGGCGGACGTTTTCCGGCGAAGGACATTCCGCTCTACGTCATCGCCCAGGTGCTCGGCGCAACCGTCGCGGCGGGGCTGCTCTATGTCATCCTCAGCGGCAGCGCGGACTATTCCGCCGCGACCAGCACGCTCGCCGCGAACGGCTTTGGCGAGCACTCGCCCGGGCATTTCTCGCTGGAGGCGGGGCTGATCATCGAGGTCGTGCTGACCGCCTTTTTCCTGATCGTGATCATGGGCGCGACCGACAGCCGCGCACCGGCCGGCTTCGCGCCGATCGCCATCGGCCTCGCGCTGACGCTGATCCACCTGATCAGCATCCCGGTGACCAATACGTCGGTCAATCCCGCGCGCAGCACCGGCCCGGCGCTGATCGCCGGCGGCTGGGCCCTGCAACAGCTGTGGCTGTTCTGGCTCGCCCCGCTGATCGGCGGCGCGCTGGGCGGGTTCGCCTACAAGACACTCGGCGCCGACGCCAAGGTCAGGCCGCCAGTGGAAGGCGAAGCGCTCTAGGCAGCCGGACTCAGGCGGCGGCCCCGGCCGCCGCCTTTGACCGCGCCGCGAAACTCTTGCGCAGCTTGGCCAGTTTGGGCGGGATCACCGCGATGCAGTATGGATTGCGCTGACCTTCGCCGTCCCAATATTCCTGGTGATAATCCTCGGCCGGCCACCAGTGCGAAAGCGGCTCGATCGTCGTGACGATCGGCGCCGGCCATTCGCTCGCGGCGCGCGCGATCGCCGCCTGGGCTTCCTCGCGCTGATCGGCCGAGTGCGGAAAGATTGCCGAGCGATATTGCGTGCCGACGTCATTGCCCTGGCGGTTGAGCTGGGTCGGGTCATGCGTCGCGAAGAACATGTCGAGCAGATCGCCATAGCTCAGTTGCGCATTGTCGAAGGTGATGCGGATCGCCTCGGCATGGCCGGTGTCGC
>NZ_JAQGLG010000176.1 GCF_028292965.1 Sphingomonas bacterium
AGCGCGGCGAGCGCCCGCGCGCGCAGGCTGCGGACGGGCTTACTTTTCCGCGTCAGCGGTTTCTGCGAGCTGGGGTCCGCCACCGACGCCTATGGCAGCGCGGATCTTGGCTTCGATCTCTTCCGCCATCTCGGGATGTTCCTTGAGATAGTCGCGTGTGTTGTCCTTGCCCTGGCCGATACGCTCTTTGCCATAGGTGTACCACGCGCCCGATTTATCAACGATCTTGTGCAGCACTCCCAGCTCGATGATCTCCCCTTCGCGCGAGATTCCTTCGCCATACAGGATGTCGAAGTTCGCCTGCTTGAACGGCGGCGCGACCTTGTTCTTGACGACTTTGACGCGCGTGGTGTTGCCGACGATGTCGTCGCCGTCCTTGATCTGGCCGGTGCGGCGGATGTCGAGCCGGACGCTGGCGTAGAATTTGAGCGCATTGCCGCCGGTCGTCGTCTCGGGGTTGCCGTACATGACGCCGATCTTCATCCGCACCTGGTTGATGAAGATCACCATGCAGCGCGAACGGCTGATCGAACCGGTAATCTTGCGCAACGCCTGACTCATCAGACGAGCCTGCAGACCGACATGGCTGTCCCCCATCTCGCCTTCGATTTCGGCGCGAGGCACCAGCGCCGCGACCGAATCGATAACCAGCACGTCGATCGCGTTCGAACGGACGAGCGTATCGACGATCTCGAGCGCCTGCTCGCCGGTATCGGGCTGCGAGACGATCAGCTCGTCGATATTGACGCCGAGCTTCTTGGCATAGACCGGGTCGAGCGCATGTTCGGCATCGACGAACGCCGCGGTGCCGCCGGTCTTCTGCGCCTCGGCGATGACATGCAGCGCCAGCGTCGTCTTGCCCGAGCTTTCCGGGCCGTAAATCTCGATCACCCGGCCACGCGGCAAACCGCCCACGCCGAGCGCGATGTCGAGCCCGAGCGAACCGGTCGAGATCGTCTCGACCTGCATCGTCTCTTTCGAGCCGAGCCGCATCGCGGAACCCTTGCCGAACGCGCGATCGATCTGCGCCAGTGCCGCGTCGAGAGCCTTTTGCCGCTCGCCCGCCGCCTTATCGTTGGAAACTGCCATGTCGTTACCGATGACCTTCAGTGATGCCGCCATTACCGCCTCCGCCGCTAGCCCGAATGCCCGGTGCATTCAATGCGTGTTGGAAGCGTCGTATCCTGTTTGTTCCAATAGAACAAGAGCGGAACAGACTTTTTTGTTGGAACAGCGTGAGACTGTCGCTTGCCCTCGCCGCGCCACCGCGCGATGACCGCGCCATGACCGATCTATCCGCCTTCATCGCCGGCCTGCCCAAGGCCGAGCTCCACCTCCATATCGAGGGCAGCCTCGAACCCGAGCTGATGTTCGCGCTGGCCCAGCGCAACAATGTCACCATCCCCTTCGCCAGCGTCGAGGAAGTGCGCGCCGCCTACAGCTTCTCCAACCTGCAGGATTTCCTCGACATCTATTATGCCGGCGCCAACGTGCTGCGTACGGCCGATGATTTCCGCGATCTCGCCACCGCCTATTTCGATCGCGCGGCGGCGGACGGCGTGATCCATGCCGAGATTTTCTTCGATCCCCAGACCCATACCGATCGCGGCATCGCTTTCGAAACCGTGGTCGAGGGCCTGCTCGCCGGCATGGCCGAGGCCGAGGCGAAGCACGGCCTGACCTCGCAACTGATCCTGTGCTTCCTGCGCCATCTCGACGAAGCAGCCGCTTTCGCCACGCTCGACGCCGCCGAACCATGGCTCGACCGCATCGCCGGTGTCGGGCTCGATTCGTCCGAACTCGGCCATCCGCCGGAGAAATTCGCCCGCGTCTTCGCCGCCGCGCGCGCCAAGGGGCTCAAACTCGTCGCCCATGCCGGCGAGGAAGGCCCGCCCGACTATGTCCACCAGGCGCTCGACATTCTCGCCATCGACCGGCTCGACCATGGCAATCGCAGCCTCGAGGACCCCGTCCTCACCGCACGCCTCGCCCGCGAGGCGATGACGCTGACCGTGTGCCCGCTGTCCAACCTCAAACTGTGTGTGGTCGACGACATGAAACACCACCCGATCGACCGGATGCTGAGGCTGGGTCTGCGCGCGACGATCAACTCCGACGATCCGGCCTATTTCGGCGGCTACATCGCCGACAATTACCGCGCCGCCGCCGAGGGACGCGGGCTCGATCGCGACGATCTCGTCACGCTGGCGCGCAACAGTTTTCTTGGCTCCTTCCTGCCCGACGAGACGGTGGCAACGCATCTCGCCACGCTCGACGCCTATGTGGCGGCGCACTGAGATGCCGATCTTCACCCCGATCTCGCACGACGATTTCGTCGCCGACGTGATGGCTCTCGCAGCCCAGCTCGCGTCCGCTACCGACTGGGTGCCATCCTTCATCATCGGCATCGGGCGTGGCGGGCTCGCCCCGGCGGTGTATCTCAGCCACGCCACCGGCCTGCCGATGCTGTCGGTCGATTATTCGAGCCAGGTGAGCGATTTTGCCGATGCCCCGCTCGCCCGCCTCGCCGCGCGCACCCGCGCCGACGAGCGACTGCTGTTCCTCGATGACATCAACGACAGCGGCGCGACGATCGGCAAGATGCGCGCGATCCTCACCGACGAAGGCGCGACACCCGGCGGAGTGCGTTTCGCCACGCTGCTCGACAATATCCGCTCCAGCCAGCGGGTCGATTATGCCGCGCGCACGATCGATCGTTCGATCACCAAGGACTGGTTCGTCTTCCCGTGGGAATCGGTCGCCCCGGCCACCTCGCTGGAAGAAGACGCCGCCGCCATGCCGGAAAGAATCGCCTGAACCTCCCTCTCCAAGGATCATGCCCATGACATTGCTGACCCGCCCCGAAGGCTCGCTTCCCGAGGATTTCCACGTCTCGCGACGCACCGCGGCGAGCATGTTCTTTGTCGGTTACGCCCTTGCGGCCGTGGCCGCCGATGCCGCGCCGATCACCACACCCACCGACGGGCTGGTGATCGAGGAGGTGTTGATCCCCAACGGCGCCCCCAAGCCGCTGCCCGCCTATGTCGCGCGGCCCAAGGGGCGCGGTCGCCACGCTACTATCCTGGTGGTCAATGAGGTTTTCGGGATCCACGATTATATCAAGGACATTTGCCGCCGCCTCGCCGCGCTCGGCTATGTCGCGGTCGCGCCGGATTTCTTCTATCGCTCGGGCGTCAATCTGCCGGCCCTGACCGATATCAAGCAGATCATCCCGGTCGTGCAACAGGCCAGCGCCGACCAGGTCGATGGCGATGTCCGCGCCACCACCAATTGGATCAAGGCCCGCCCCTTTGCCGACGGCAAGCGCATCGGCATCACCGGCTTCTGCTGGGGCGGCGCGGTGGTGTGGCGCAGCGCCATGGTCGATCCCGATATCCGCGCCGGCGTCGCCTGGTACGGCCAACTCAAGCCGCTGGTCGCGCGCGCCGCCGAGCTCAAGGCGCCCGTGCTAGGTCTTTACGGCGGCCTCGACCAGGGCATCAACCAGGCGGACCGCGACGCGATGAGCGCGGCGCTCACCGCCGCCGGCAAAACCGGTTCATCGATTCACCTCTACCCCGACGCGCAACACGGTTTCCACGCCGACTACCGCGCCAGTTACAACGAGGCCGATGCGAAAGACGGCTGGGCGCGGATGCTGGCGCATTTCAAAGCCAATGGCGTGATCTGAAAATTGTCATGACCACAACAGCCTTCCCCATCGACGCCATCCGCGCACGCTTCCCGGCACTGTCGGTCAATGACCCGGGCGGCCAGCGCGTCTATTTCGACGCACCGGGCGGAACCCAGATCTGCAACGATGCGATCGACCGCATGGTCGCGCATCTCCGCGCCGGCACCGCCAATGCCGGCGGCAGCTTCGCCAGCTCGATCGACACCGACGCGATGAGCGTTGCGGCACATGAAGCGATGGCCGACCTGCTTGGTGGCCAGCCCGGCGAGATCGCCTTCGGCCCGAACATGACCTCGCTGACCTTCGCCCTCTCGCGCGCGCTGGCGCAGGACTGGCAGGCCGGCGACGAGATCGTACTCAGCCGGCTCGACCATGACGCCAATATCTCGCCCTGGCTGATGGCGGCGCGCGATCGTGACGTGACGGTGCGCTGGATCGATATCGACACAGACGGCGGCACGCTGCGGCTCGACGAACTGCCGGGCCTGCTCGGCCCAAAAACGCGCCTCGTCGCGGTCGGCGGGGCGAGCAACGCGCTCGGCACGATCAACGATCTGCGCACGATCATCGACACCGTCCGCGCCCACAGCAAGGCCCTGATCTACATCGACGCCGTGCAATTCGTGCCGCATGTGCCGACCGACGTCGCGACGTTGGGCTGCGATTTCCTCACCTGCTCGCCCTACAAGTTCTTCGGCCCGCATCAGGGCGTGCTGTGGGGCCGCGCCGAACTGCTCGACGGGCTCGCCGCCTACAAGGTGCGCCCGGCGTCGAGCCAGCCGCCGGCAGTGCGCTTCGAAACCGGCACCCCTTCCTTCGAGGGGCAGGCCGGGGTGCTCGGCACGATCGACTATCTGGAATGGCTCGGCCGGCTGGTCGCGCCCGGCGTCAACGACCGGCGCAGCGCGCTGCTCGCGGCGATGAGGGCCTGCGTCGCCTATGAACACACGCTCGGCGAACGGCTGCTCGCCGGTCTCGCGACGATCCCCGGCCTGCGACTCTATGGCCCCCCGACGATGGACGGCCGTGTCCCGACCTTCGCCTTCACGGTCGAAGGCCATCGCCCCAAAGACATCGCCGCGCATCTCGCCACCCGCGCGATCAACGCCTGGGCGGGCCATTTCTACGCCATCGAGCCGGTCGGGCGGCTCGGCCTTGCCGACAGCGGCGGCCTGCTGCGCGTCGGGCTATGTCACTATAATGATGCAAGCGAAGTCGATCGGTTGATCGCCGCGCTCAAGGAACTGGCGGCCTAACCCAGTGCGTCAAGCGCCTTGGCCACGCCGTCCATCGTGAATGGCTTGGGCAAGGTCGGCCGGTCGCGATGCGCGTCGATCAGGCCATCTTGCGTGCCACCGGTCGCGAACACGAACGGAATGCCGCGCGCGGCCAGCGCATCCGCCACCGGCCAGCTCTGCTCGCCGCCGCGCAGATTGACGTCGAGGATCGCCGCATCGATCCCGCCCGCCTCGATCAGCGCCAGCGCCGGCGCGATGCAATCGGCGGTGCCGGCGTGCGTCTTGCCCAAGGCGTCGAGGAAATCCTCGAGCATCATTGCGATCAGGGGTTCGTCTTCGACAAGAAGGATACGCTGCGGAGAACTCATGCCCCGACCCTAGCCGCGTGCCACGCGCCACGCAAAATCATTTCGCCGCCAGCACCCGCCGCGTCGCCTCGGCCAGCTCCTGAACCGAAAAGGGCTTGGCAAGAAAGGCAACATTGTCGAGGTCGATCGACTTGCGCAGCTGCTCCTCGGCATAGCCCGACATGAACAGGATCGGCAGATCGGGATAACGCGCACGGACATGGCGGACCATCGTCGGCCCGTCCATCAGCGGCATCACCACGTCGGAGATCAGCAGATCGGGCTTCTCGCTCCGGGCGATCAGCTCGAGCGCCGCCTCGCCATGCTCGGCGGTGATCACGGTATAGCCCTGCCGCGTCAGCGCACGCTCGGCGACGGCGCGGACCATATCTTCGTCCTCGACCAGCAGTATCGTACCCGTGCCCCACAGATCGGCCGGCTTCTCCTCGCGCGCGACCGGTGTGACGACCTTGGTCAGCGCGGGCGCCGGCGCGGTGTGGACCGGCAGATAGATGGTGAAGGTCGTCCCCTGCCCGACCTTCGAATCGGCGAAGATGTAACCACCCGATTGCTTGACGATGCCATATACCGTCGACAGTCCAAGCCCCGTGCCCTTGCCGACTTCCTTGGTGGTGAAGAAAGGCTCGAATATCTTAGGCAAGATGTCGGGCGGAATCCCGCCGCCCGTATCGGCCACTTCCAATGCGATATAATCGGCGATCGGCAGGATGTCGGAACCCATCTTGCGCACATCGGCGGCGGTGACGGCGAAGGTGTTGATCGACAGCTTGCCGCCGCCGCGCGGATCCTTGGCCAGCATCGCATCGCGCGCATTGACCGCGAGGTTGACCACGACCTGTTCGAGCTGCCCCGGATCGGCGCGCACCGGCCCGAGATTCCGGCCATGCTTGACGGTCAGCGCGACCGTTTCGCCGAGCAGCCGCTTCAACAGGTTCGACACCTCGGAAATGACATCGGGCAGCTGCAACACCTGCGGCCGCAAGGTCTGCTGGCGCGAGAAAGCCAGCAATTGCCGCGTCAGGCTCGCCGCGCGGTTCGAATTGGCCTTGATCTGCTGGATGTCGTCATAGTCGCTGTCGCCGGGCGAATGACGCATCAGCATCAGGTCGCAATGCCCGATGATCGCGGTCAGGATGTTGTTGAAATCATGCGCCACGCCGCCGGCAAGCTGGCCGACGGCCTGCATCTTGGTCGCCTGCGCCACCTCGCGCTTGAGCCGGCTCTCCTCGCTATTGTCCTTGAGGGACAGCAGCACCGACGCCTCGCCCAGACCGCGCGCGCCGGCGATCGACAGTGCGACCGGCTCGTCGGGATGATCCTTCAGCCGCACGGCGAGATCGGTCGAATGCGTCGCGCCCCCGGCGAAGCGGCGGATCGCATCGGCCACCACCGCCTTGTCCTCACGCACCACCAGATCACCCGGATAGAGCGGCGGCGAGCCGGGATCGACCAGGGCGGCGCGGACGAACGCATCGTTCATCTGCAGGAAGCGCCCGTCATCGCCGACCAGCGCCATGCCGAACGGCATCAGCGAAACCAGGCTGCGGACATGCGCGGTGATGCTCGCGCCGATCGCCGGGGTCTCATTCTCCTCCTCATCGAGCAAGGCGACGAGCATCGGCACATCCTCGCCTTCGAGGAACGGTATCTGCAGCACGCGCAAGGTCGTACCGGCGAGCCCCTCGCGCTCAAACCGCACCTGTCCGCGGCTGTCCGTGATCAGGAAACGCGCGAAGTCACGCCCGCCGATGGCCCCTTCCTCATGCCCCATGGCGCGCGCGCGCATCACGCGGTTGGCAGCACGGATGCGGCCGTCCGAGGCGATCAAGGCGGTCATGATCCCGGCAGAAGCGAGCCGGTCGCCGATCGCTCCGGCAATCATCCCTTCGACATCGCTCGCCAGATCCAGCCCCTGCGCGCCGCCGAAGCGCCACACCAGCATGTCCTCGGCCTCGCCCGCACGCGACACCTCGACCGATAGCGGCGTGCCGCGCGACACCAGCCGCGCCACCCGGGCCGAGCCATCCCGCCAGGCGGCCCGCCCGGCCGCGCCCAGCGTCGAGGCATCGGCATCGCCGATCGGCAAGGCCGGTGGGGTCGGGAAACCGCCGAACAGCGCCTCGTACCGATCATTAGCGCAGACCAGCCGGCCGGCGCGATCTGTCACCGCCAGCGCATCGCTGCTACCTGCCGCCAGCGCCCGGGCAACGCTCCAGTCGGGTTCGGCGGCATCGGCGGCGTTGCCCGAAAACAGACGCCGCGCGACGATCAGCGCGCCGCCAATCACCAGCCCGGCCGCGAGGAACGCCGCCGCGATCGGCAGGCTGCGCAGGATGACGAGCACGATCACCGCCGCCGCCACCCCGCACCCACCGGCAATCAGCGCGGCGCCGCGTGCCGGCGATAGCGAGGGCGGTGAAGCGGGGATGCTGGCCATGGCCCCGTCATGGCCGGCTTGGCGCAAGGGTCAAGCGGGAAAGGCTGAAATGCGCTCGCGGCACGTTCTTCCCCCTCTCCCTCTAAATGCCGCGCACAACATCATCGTCATGCTGAACTTGTTTCAGCATCCATGCGCGGTCACCAGAACCAGGAGCGACGCTCCCGTGGCCACCGACCGCGCATGGACCCTGAAACGAGTTCAGGGTGACGAAGTGGGGAGGTCGCCTCTCCCCAAGGGGCCCAACACCTACCAGATACGCACCCGATCCTCGGGCTTGAGGTACAGCTTCTGCCCCGGCTTGGCGCCGAACGCCTCGTACCAATGGTCCATGTTGCGCACGATCCAGGTGCGCTGCTCGCTCGGCGAATGCGGGTCGGTCAGCAGGCGGTTGCGCAGATTGGCCTCGCGGTAATTGCGCCGCCACACCTGCGCCCAGCCGAGATAGAAGCGTTGGTCGCCGGTATAACCTGCGATCACCGGCGCCGGTCGGCCGCCGAGCGAACGATGATAGGCGTCGTAGGACGCATTGAGCCCGGCAAGGTCGGCACTGTTCTCGCCCAAGGTCAGCGCGCCCTTCACGTGCATCCCCGGCAGCGGCTCATATTTGTCATATTCCGCGACAAGATCGCCACTCAGCTTCTTGAACTTGGCGACATCCTCGTTGGTCCACCATTGGGTGAGCTTGCCGTGCAGGTCGAACTTGGCGCCCTGGTCGTCGAAATGATGGCTCATCTCATGGCCGATCACCGCACCGATCCCGCCATAGTTGATCGCCGGATCGGCCTTGGGGTCGAAAAAGGGCGGCTGGAGGATCGCCGCCGGGAAGGTGATCGCGACCAGGGTCGGGTTGGCCTGGGCGTTCACCGTCATCGGGGTCATGCCCCATTCCCAGCGATAGATCGGCTTGCCCAGCTTGGCGCGATTGTCGTCATAGCCCCATTGATTGGCGCGCAGCTCGTTGCCGAAGGCATCGCCAGCGACGACGTTCAACGCGGCATAATCGCGCCAGTGCGACGGATATCCGATGCGCGGCGTGAAGGCGGCGAGCTTGGCATGCGCCTTCACCTTGGTCTCGGGCGCCATCCAGTCGAGCTTGTCGATCCGCGCGTTCATCGCGGCGATGATGTTCTTCACCAGCAGATCGGCCGCCGCCTTGGTCGCCGGCGGAAAATAGCGCGCGACATAGACCTTCGAGACATCGTCGGTCAGCGCGCCGCTGGTGAACTGCACTGCGCGCTTCCAGCGCGGTTGCTGTTGCGGCGTGCCCGACAGCACGGTCCCGAAGAAATGGAACTGCTCGGCATCGAACGCCTTGGGCAGGACATCGGCATAGCTGTCGAGCGAGCGCACGATCAGTTGGTCCTTGAGCACCCGCAGCGGCGTCGCCGCGATCAGCGCCGAGATCCCGGTGATCGCGCTCGGCTGGCCGACCACGATGCTGTCGACCGGTGTGCCGCTGGCCTTGAAATAGGCCGCGAAGTCGAATCCCGGCGCCGTCCTGTTCAGGTCGGCGATGGTCATCCGATTATAGGTCTTGTCGGCGTCGCGGCTCTCGATCCGCGTCCAGCTGACCTTGGCGATGGCGGTCTCGAAATCGACTAGCGCGGTCGCGCGCGCCTCGGCATCGCTCTCGCCGGCCAGCGTCAGCATCTTGGCGATGTGCGCGCGATAGGCCGCCTTGGCTTCGGCCAGCTTGGGGTCGGCGCTGAGATAATAATCGCGGTCGGGCAGGCCCAGGCCCGACTGGCGCAGGCCGACGGTATAGACGTCCGGGTTCTTCGAATCCTGCGTCACGCCGCTGCCGAACGGCGTGCCGACGCCGGCGCGCGACGCCTCGACCAGCAAGGCGGGATAGGCACCGAGCGACCCGAGCCCTTCGATCCGCCCGAGCCACGACTTGATCGGCGCGAGGCCTTTCCGCTCGATTGCCGCCGTGTCGAGATAGGTCGCGTAGCTGCGGCCGATCTTCGACGCCGGGTTCTTCGCCGCCGCATCGAGCAAGCCGCGTGTGCGCTGGTCGGACAGGTCCTGCAGCACCTCGAAGGCGCCGAAATTCGACTTGTCCGCGGGAATCGGGGTGTTCTTTGCCCAGGTACCGTTGGCGAAGGCGTAGAAATCGTCGCCCGGCGCGACCGTCCGGTCCATGCCGGTCTCGTCGAAACCGAAGGTGCCGATCTGCGGCCGGGCGGCCGGTACGGTGTGGTGCCCCACCGCTTGCCGTGCGATCGCGCCGCCCGTCACGGCGGCGGCAAGCGCGCCGGCCGAGGCCAGCGCTAGAAGATGCGACGTCTTCATATTCTCTCTCCCCTGTTTGCCCTGCACTTTACCAGACGCGAACGCGATCGGCCGGCGCGAGATACATCTTGTCGCCCGGCTTCACGCCGAACGCCGCATACCAGGCATCGACATTGCGCACTTCCATGGTGCGGAACGGACCCGGCGAATGCTCGTTCGAGATGACCTGCGAGCGTAGCGCCGGCTCGCGGAACTTGCCCCGCCAGACCTGTGCGTAGCCGAGATAGAAACGCTGATCGCCCGTAAGGCCGTGGATCACCGGCGACGGCCGGCCGCCGAGCGACTTGATATAGGCGTCGCGCGACACGGCGAGCCCGGCGAGATCGGCCATGTTCTCGCCCAGCGTCAGCCCGCCCTTGATGTGCAGGCGGGGCAGCGGCTCATAGGCGTCATATTGCTTGACCAGCTTGTCGGTCATCGCGGTGAAGCGCTCGACATCCTGCGCCGTCCACCAGTCGGTCAGCTTGCCGGTGGGATCGTATTTGCGCCCCTGATCGTCGAAATGGTGGCTCAGCTCGTGCCCGATCACCACGCCGATGCCGCCATAATTCACCGCCGGATCGGCCTTGGCGTCGAAAAAGGGCGGCTGCAGGATCGCCGCCGGGAAGACGATCTCGTTCATCGTCGGGTTGGCATAGGCGTTCACCGTCATCGGTGTCATGCCCCATTCGGTGCGATCGATCGGCCGGCCGAGCTTGCTCAGGTTGCGCTGATATTCGAACGCATTGGCCGCCGCGATATTGGCGACCAGATCGCCACGGCTGATCTTCAGGGCGCTGTAATCGCGCCAGTGCGACGGATAACCGATCTTGGGCGTGAACGCGGCGAGCTTGGCGTGCGCCTTGATCTTGGTCTGCGGTGCCATCCAGGTCAGCTTGTCGATCCGCGCACCCATCGCGGCGATAATGTTCTTGACCAGCTGATCGGCCGCCGCCTTGGATGCCGGCGGGAAATAACGCGCGACATATTGCTGGCCGACCGCCTCGCCCATCGCGCCGCTGACCGTGCCGACCGCGCGCTTCCAGCGTACCGGTTGCTGCGGCGCACCGCTCAGCACGGTGCCATAAAAGGCGAAATTGGCGTCGTTGATCGGCTTGGACAGATAGCCGGCATAGCTGCGCATGATCTTGAGGATCATGTAATCCCTGAGCACGCCGATCGGGGCGTCGGCATAGGCCTTGGCCTCACCGGCCAGCGCGCTTGGCATACCCACCAGATAGGCCGGCTGGTTCGCCGTGCCGACCGCGGTCATGTACGCCTTCCACGGGAAACCCGGCGCCTTGGTGTCGAAATCCGCCGCGGTCCATTTGTTGTAGGTCTTGTCCGCGTCGCGCGATGCGATGCGGTCCCAATGCGCCTCGGCCAGGCTGTGCTCGAACGCGAACACGGCCGCCGCGCGGGCCTCGGTGTTGTCCTGCCCGGCAAGGCCGAGCATCTGCGCCTGATAGGCCTGGTATTTGGTGCGCGTGTCGGCGAGCTTGGGATCGTCCTTCAGGTAATAATCGCGGTCCGGCAGGCCTAGGCCGCCCTGATAGAGGCCGACGATATAATGGTCGGGCGCCTTGTCGTCCTGACCGACATTGCCGCCGAACATGCCTCCCACGCCCTGCCGCTGCAGCCGGGCCATCTCGGCCGCCAGCGCGGTCTTGTCGGTGGTAGCACTGATCTGGTTGATCCAGGGCTGGATCGGCGCGATGCCCCTGGCGTTGACCGCGGCCTCATCCATGAAGCTGGCGTAGAAATCGCCGATCTTGTTGCCCGGCGTCTTCGCCGCGGTATCCAGCAGGATGCGGGTCTGATCGAGCGAACGATCGGCCAGCACGTTGAACATGCCATAGGCCGCCTTGTCGGCGGGGATCTCGGTGCGCGCTTCCCATGCGCCGCCGGCAAATTTCACGAAATCGTCGCCGGGGGCGACCGTCTTGTCCATGCCACTCTCGTCGAGGCCGAAGCTACCGATTTCGGGCTTCGTGGCCGGGGCGGCGGCGTGCTGGGTCTTGGCGAAGGTGATGCCCCCGATCGCGGTGGCGGCAAGCAGGGAGGCAGCGAGAATCGAGCGACGCATGGGTATTCCTTCTGACGGGAGAACCCATGTGTTTTATACCGATGATACGCTTCGTCAATTTCCCGTTTTAAGGTGACGCCGGCGATATTTACGCGCGATCTTCAGGCGCCAGGTGAACTTGGTCGCGAAATAACCCGACGCCGACAGCACCAGCGCGATGATCACCAGGCCGACCAGCCACGGCACGAAATATTTCGCCGGCCCACCCTGCATCATCAACCGGTGCAGCCAGCCGGCATTGGCCGCGACATTCGTCGCGATCGGCTGGCCCGGCACTTCGCGATCGAGCCGCAACACCCAATAGCCGATCTTGTAGGCCAGGCCCTGGATCGGCAGGAAGGTGATCGGATTGTTGATCAGCGTGGTCCCCACCGCGATCGGCACATTGGCGCGAAACGGCAGCGACAGGATCGCCGCAACGAGCATGTGCGCGAACGGAAACAGGATACCGGTGAAGGTGCCCAACGCGACGGCGCGCGGCACGGAGCGCCGGTTGAACCGCCACAAATGTGGAACGAGGATACGATGCGCCACCGGCCGCAGCCAGCGGTTCGCCTCGATCGACTCACGCGTCGGCACATGATGCTTGACCCAGCCGATCACCCGGCCGGTCACGCCGACAGGCGTCGCCGGCTCAGCCACGATCACGCATCAGCCTTCCCTGTTCGCGCTTCCAGTCGCGCGCCTTGATCGTGTCGCGTTTGTCGTGTTCCTTCTTGCCCTTGGCCAGAGCGAGCTCCACCTTCGCCCTGCCGCGGGCGTTGAAATAGATCGACAGCGGTACGAGCGTCATGCCCTCGCGGTTCACCGCGCCGTGCATCTTGTTGATCTCGCGTTCGTGCAGCAGCAGCTTGCGCGCGCGCTTGGGCTCATGGTTGTAGCGATTGCCGTGGCTGAACTCGGGCACGTTGGAATTGATCAGCCAGACCTGGCCGTCCTTCACCTCGGCATAGCTCTCGACGATCGATCCCTGGCCGAAGCGCAGGCTCTTCACCTCGGTACCGGTCAGCGCGATGCCGGCCTCATAGACGGTCTCGATAAAGTAATCGAATTTCGCGCGCCGGTTCTCGGCGACGATCTTGGTCTTCTCGAACGTGGCGGGTTTGGGGCGGGCCATGGCGGTGGCGATGTAGGCGTGCAAGACACGGAAGGGAAGCGGCCGCGGCCGCTCAGGCAACAATTCTCACGATCAACCAGACCAGCGCCACGGCTGTCGGGTAGAAGGTCAGCCCGAAGCCGAAGGCCCGTCCCCAGGGCGCGAGCAGATAACCGATCCAGAAGGCGATGCGGCCGATGCCGAACAGCGTCGCGAGCATCGGCACCAGCACCGCCGCCCTGGCCGGCTCGATTGCCGCCAGCGCCAGCCAGACCAGCGCCGCCAATACCGCTTGCTCGAGCGTGTTCTGGACATAGCGTGATGCGATGACGTCGGTGTGACTTGGGCTGGCGCCGCCGTCGATGGCGTCCTCAGACAGGAAGCGACGATTGGCGATGAAGCCGATCCCGACGAACAGGCAAGCGGCGGGCACCAGGAGCCAGGGCAAGGTCAGCGCGACCTGCTGCTCGGCCTCGACGGTGCCAAGCGGCTGCCGCAGCGCGATCACCCACACCACCGCCGTGATGATCGCGGCCGGCACCACGCCCATCACGACGCGCAACTGGATGGGCGTCACCATCGTTACCCTGCCGACGTCATACGAGGCCTGCCTGCTTCAACCCTTCATCCACGGCCTGGCGGCTCGCTTCATTTGGTTCGGTCATCGGCAGGCGCAGATATTTCGGGAAGGCCGGGCGCAGGCGGTTCACCGCATATTTGATTGGCCCCGGCGAGGCGTCGGTGAACAGCGCGGTGTGCAAGGCGAAGAGGCGATCCTGATAGTCGAGCGCCCTGGCATAGTCGCCGGCAGCGCAAGCCGCCTGGAACTCGGCACACAGTTTCGGCGCGACATTGGCGGTCACCGAGATACACCCGACGCCGCCCATCGCGTTGAACGCCAGCGCCATGTCGTCATTGCCCGACATCTGGGCGAAGTCCGCCCCCGCCGCGGCACGCTGCGCCGAGACGCGCGCGATCGCGCCGGTCGCGTCCTTGAGACCAACGATACTCGGGAACGTGGTGGCCAGCTTGCCAATCGTCTCGACCGCAATGTCGGTGACGGTGCGGCCGGGCACATTGTAGAGCACGATCGGCAGGTCGCACGCGGCGACCACCGCCTCGAAATGGCGGAAGATGCCTTCCTGGTTGGGGCGGTTGTAATAAGGCGGCACCATCAGCGCGGCATCGGCGCCCGATTCCTTCGAGGCCTTGATGTTGGCGATCGCAACGCGCGTGTCGTTGGAGCCCGCCCCGGCAATCACCGGCACCCGCCCCTTGGTCTGATCGACGCACACGCGGACGACGTGAAAATGCTCCTCGGCGCTCAGCGTCGCCGCCTCGCCGGTGGTGCCGCAGGGCACCAGCGCGGACGAACCTTCGGCGATCTGCCACTCGACGAGATCGCGAAACGCCCCTTCCGCAAAGGCGCCATCGGCGTCGAACGGCGTGACGAGCGCCGGGATGGATCCCGAAAACATGCTGAATGTGCTCCTGTGGCACGCCGAAACCGGCGAAATTTACGATTTTACGAGGCGACAGATAGGTGGGGTTGGCATATCCTGTCCATATGATGACGTCGCTGATCAAGACGGGAATGCTGTTCGCGGGGGTGTCGGGGCTCGCGATCGGTTCGGGGGTCGGGCAGGAACAGCTCGGCTGGGGTCGCGCGACGCAGGTGCTGAGCGGGGATGCGGCAAGCAACGCCTCGCTTTCCTCGGCCATCATCCAGTGGAAGGCGCTGCAGACGACGCCCGGCCTGCCGTTCGAGACCTATGCCGGATTCCTCATCGCCCATCCCGGCTGGCCGAGCGAACTCGTGCTGCGCCGTGTCGCCGAAAAGGCGATGGACGCCAGCAATTGCTCGCCGAGCACCGCGGTCGCTTTCTTCCGCCGTTTCCCGCCGCTGACCAACACGTCGAAGGCCCGCTTCGCCCAGGCGCTGGCGGCGAGCGGCGCGCGCGACGAGGCGGTGCTGGCCGCGCACGTCGCCTGGATCTCGGGCGCCCTGCCCCCGGCCGAGGAAAGCGCGATCCTCACCGGCTTCTCCTCCTCGCTTGGACAGGCCGATCAGGACGCGCGGATGGACATGCTGCTGTGGCAGGGCGCGACCGCGGCGGCCCAGCGCCAGCTGTCATGGACCAGCCCGGCACGTCGCCCGCTTTTCGAGGCGCGCCTGGCCTTTCGTACCGGTGCGCCCGATGCCAATGAACGCTTTGCCGCAACCCAGGTCGCGGGCGCGAACGATGCCGGTTATGTCGCTGACCGTGCCTTCTATCTGCGCATGCACGCCGACACGCCCGGGGCGCGGGCGTTGCTCGCCCAGCCGCGCAGCTTCACGGCACCGCCCGCCGACCCCGGTGCCTGGGTCGCGATCCTCCTGACCAATGCGCGCGGCGCCGTCGCCGATGCGCAATATACCACGGCCTTCGAGATCGCCCGCAAGGTCGAGAACGCCTATCCGGTCGGCACCGATATAGGCACGCGCTCCTATGGCGAGCGCGACGACTATACCAACCTGGTGTGGCTGGCCGGGCAGACCGCGCTGAAGCAACTGGCCCGCGCCAACGAAGCGTCGGCGATGTTCCTGCGCTATGCCGGCGCGTCGAAATCGCCGGCGATCCAGGCCAAGGGGCTTTATTGGGCGGGCCGCGCCTCGGAAGCCGCCGGGCGCCGCGACCAGGCCAATAGCTATTATGCCCGCGCGGGCGGTTTCCGCGACGTGTTCTACGGCCAGCTTTCGCTCGAACGCCTCGGCCAGCCGCTGGTCGCCCCCGGTGACCCGATCATGCGTCCCGTCGATGCCCCGGTGCGCGCTGCCTTTTACGGCCGCGAGACCGTGCGCGCCGCGCAATATCTCGGCACTGTTGCCAACTGGCAGGACCAGACCGCCTTCGTCCGCCAGATCGCCGCCGATGCCAAAAGCGACAGCGACCATGTCCTCGCCGATGAGCTGTCGCGCACCCTCGGCCGCCCCGATCTCGGCGTGATGGTCGGCCGCAGCGCCCTGCAGAACGGCCTCAGCGACTATTCGACGCTCGGCTTCCCCAGCGTGCGCGTGCCTGCTTCCGCCAATGACAGCTGGACCATGATCCACGCCATCGCCCGGCAGGAGAGCCAGTTCGACCGCGCCGCGATCAGCCATGCCGGCGCGCGCGGCCTGATGCAGCTGATGCCGGGGACCGCACGCGACACGGCCACCAAGCTCGGCATGAGCTACGACATGTCGGCGCTGACCAGCGACACCGATTACAACATCACGCTCGGCTCGACCTATTTCCAGCGCGTCTACAACCAGTTCGGCAGTTATCCGCTGGCCGTCGCGGCCTATAATGCCGGCCCGGGCAATGTGAATAAATGGCTGGCCGCCAATGGCGACCCGCGCCAGGGCACCGCCGACATTATCGACTGGATCGAGGCGATTCCGCTTTACGAGACGCGCAACTACGTCCAGCGCGTGCTCGAAAATGCGGTCGTCTACGACCTGATGAACCCGCAGCATTCGCGCTCGAACGGCGATGCGCGGCTCAGCTGGTATCTCGGCAAGGGGCGGCCGGGCTGAGCTACTGACATAATTATCCATCAACGATCGGGCCGCCCCCTTGTAGGCGGGCGGTTGCCGCAGGGATAATTTTGTCAGGGGTCGTCGATAGCCGTAAGATGGCGGCATGGACCCGCGACCCAACTACATCACGCCTGCCGGATATGCCGCGCTAAGCAGCGAATATGCCGCCTTGCTCGGCGACGAGCGGCCCAAGCTGGTCGAGGTGATATCCTGGGCGGCCGGCAATGGCGATCGGTCGGAGAATGGCGACTATATCTACGGCCGTAAAAAGCTCCGCGAGATCGACCGCCGGCTCGGCTGGTTGGCCAAGCGCATGAAGGCGGCGCAGGTGATCGATCCGGCCGCCCAGCCGGACCGCACGCGGGTGTGGTTCGGCGCCACGGTGACCATTGCCGATGACGACGACAACCAACGCATCCTCACCCTGGTCGGTGATGATGAGACCGACGCCGGAACGGGGCGCATCGGATGGAGCGCCCCACTTGCCCGTGCCCTCCGTGGGGCGGCTGTAGGCGAAGTGCGGCGCGTCGCCCTGCCGGCCGGCGAGAAAGAATATGAGGTGGTCGCCCTGTCCTATCCGACCGCCTGACGGAACGCAGCCGCGGCAATAGCTGTTCTCCCCGCACCCGAGGAGAAAGATGATGGAAAATCCGCGTACTACCTCCGCCCGCGATCATGACGACCGCGCGATGATCGAAGGCGAACCGCCGACGCCGACACAGGGCGGCACGAGCGGCGGCAATCTGGCCCGCGACAACGCCTCCAGCGACGAGGAAGCGGCGCTGTTCGAGCCCGAGAGCCATAGCCGCGTAACCAAGCAGCACGATATCGACAACGATGTCGCACGGCGGAGCGACCGCGCTCGGGGCGGTTGACGCCCCAGCGGGCGGAGGCGATGAGAGCGGGATGAGTAACGAAACACCCACCCGCAACATCGCGCTGCTGATCGATGCCGACAATGCTTCATGGCATGCGCTCGACCCGGTGCTGACCGTGTTGGCCGAACTCGGCACGGTCAATATCCGCCGCGTTTATGGCAATTGGTCGAAGCCAGGACTCAAGGGTTGGAAGGACATGACGGTAAAGCACGGCATCGAGCCGCAGCAGCAGTTCGACCTGACCAAAGGCAAGAACGCCACCGACATGAAGATGACGATCGACGCGATGGACCTGCTGTTCCGCGGCCGTGTCGAGGGCTTCGGGATCATGTCGTCGGACAGCGACTTCATGCCGCTCGCCATGCGCATCCGACAGGACGGCCTGCCGGTCTATGGTTTCGGCGAGGACAAGACGCCCGAAGGCTTCAAGCAGGCCTGCACGCGCTTCATCGATGTCGACGCCATCATGCGCAGCGAGGACACGATCGAGCCGACCCAGATTCCCGCCGCGATCGGCACCAAACCACCGGCGCGCGGTGAGGTCGGGCCCGAACTGCTCAAGCTGCTGCTCGATGCCTATAAGGCGGCGCGACGCGACGAAAAGGGGTATGTCGCCCTGTCGGAGATGGGCCAGATCGCTGCCAACCGGTCGAGCTTCGACGCGCGCAACTACGGCTTCAACCACCTGTCCGACATGATTCAGACGGTACCCAATTTCGCCACCGAGCGCCGCGCCGACGGGCGGTTGTTCGTAAAACGGCTGCGTTGAGAGCAATCGCGGCCAAGTATCTGGAATCGGGTCGTCCGATATTCAGGGCGCCCTACGCCGAACGCCACCGTAGCTGCGGTGGACGGCAGCGCACGCCCTTCGCCCGGTAACCTTGTTGCGCTACCCTCAGCCCCGGGGCCTGGGCTTGCGGCCCCGGGTAGAGCGGAGCGGGAAAATGGGGATGATGCAGCGTTTGCTGGTCAGCGGCCGGGTCCATCGGGTCGGCTATCGCGACTGGACAGTACGCAACGCCCGCGCACTGGGCCTCACCGGCTGGGTGCGCAATCTCACCGATGGCCGGGTCGAGATACTTGCCGATGGCGACGAGGACTCGCTTCACAAATTGCTCGAGGCGTTACGGACCGGACCGCGACTCGCTGAGGTCGAGCATGTCGAAGCCTTGTCGGCCGCCGAAGAGAAAGCCGTAAAGGGCTTCACCAAGCGCCTGACCGTCGAAGTCTAGGCCGCGCAGCCCCTGGCTTCGGCGATCATCGCATCGAGTTCGCGCATGACGAGCGGACGCGCCGCCTTGTTGTCGAGATGGTCGATCTGACTGAGGCTCATCGTCTTGCCGAGCCGCTGCATCAGGCGAAAGCCGACATAGTAACCCCAGCGCGCGGGGAATTTCTGCTGCCGGTCGCCACCGAAGAAATAACCGGCGTAGATTTTGTGATCGGTCGATTCCAGATCGGTGCGGGTCTGGCATAAGGCGCCACGCCAGTCGGCATCGACACCGGCACGGATCGGTTTGGGCTGGTCGAGCATCAGCAGATGGTCGTCGACGCCGGGGTTCATCACGCTGGCGGCATAGGTCGCCCCGCCCTCCTGCCACAGCGAGCACCACAGGGCGTCGCAATCCTTGAACCACTGCCCGTTCTCGACATGGAACATCTCATGGTCGAGGAATGGGCCGATATCCTTGCCGTCATGAATCTTGGCGATCACATCGGCGCCGAAGATCATGTAAACCTTGCCTTTCAGCTCACGCGTGCCGCCATCCATCCGGCCGAGCGAATGAACGAACCAAACCGGCAGCACCGGCTTGAAACCGGGGAACTGGGCGCGGAAATGGGCGATGCCGGCGGCATAGGCGCGCGGAAAATCCTGCTCGGTCGCCTGGTATTTCTCACGTAGCGCAGGAAAAGCCGCGAGGCTCTTCGCGATGCTGGCGTTGAACTGCGCCTCGGTCTGCCCCGCGGCCGGCTCATAGAAGCCGGGGAAAAGCGCATCGAAGCGTTGGCGAAACAGTGCGACGCGTTCCGCCTCGGGCATTGCCGCTGTCTCATCGTAGAAGCGCTCATATTCGGCGGTCAGCGAATGATAGGGCGGCGCGGCAGACGGCGGCGACGCTGCTGCAGGTGCGAGGGCAACCAGGGCGGAGAGCAACAGAGCCGGGATTCGCATGAGCGTGTATTATCATTGCAATACACGCTCATCAAGCGCCGTCAGTCGACGGAAATGTCCTCGTTCCACAACGCCGGCTTCTCGGCGATGAAACGCGCCATCAGTTCGGTGCAGCGTGGATCGTCGACGATCTCGACGATCACGCCACGCTCGCGCAGGAAATCCTCATTGCCACCGAAATTGGCATTCTCGGCGATCACGACGTGGCGGATACCAAACTGCACGATCGTACCCGCACACATCATGCATGGGCTGAGCGAGGTGTAGAGCGTCAGACCTGTATAGCTCGTCTGGCGCCCGGCGTTGCGCAGGCAATCCATCTCGCCATGCGCGATGGGGTCGCCCTGCTGGACACGCTGGTTATGGCCTTCACCGACCACCTCTTCGCCGCGCGCCAGAACCGAGCCGATCGGCAGGCCGCCTTCGCCATAGCTCTTGAATGCAAGTTCGTAGCAGCGCGTCACCAGGGCCTGGCGGTAATCGGTCATCATCATTCCTTGTCGGCCACACGGTACCCCAAGCCGAATGTTTGTTCCCGGCCGCCGCGTCAACGATTTGTCCAACAGCTGACGTTAAAGACGACGCGATGGATATCGCGACGGGCCACCTCAACAAGCTCACGATCACCGAGGAAGCGCCGGCATCGCGCTACCGTCGCGATATCGACGGGCTGCGCGCCATCGCCGTAGCATCGGTCGTCCTGTTCCACACCGGGCTGGCGTCGGTCGGCGGCGGCTTCGTGGGTGTGGATGTCTTCTTCGTCATCTCGGGCTTCCTGATCGGCGGCATCGTCCACCGCGAGATCTGTTCGCGCGCGTTCAGTTTCGCAGAATTCTACGCCCGCCGCGCCCGCCGCATCCTGCCCGCCCTGATCGCCGTCGCCGCGGCGACACTGGCATTCGGGCTGGTCCTGCTGGGGCCAGACGAGATGCGCCGACTGTCGGCGAGCATGGCAGCGGCGCTGACCGGCGTCTCCAATGTCTGGTTCTGGGCCACGGCGGGCTACTTCTCGCCGGACGCGCGCGGCGAGCCGTTCCTGATGACCTGGTCCCTCGGCATCGAGGAGCAATTCTACCTGTTCCTGCCGCCCTTGCTACTGCTCCTGAACAGGATCGGCGGGCGGGTGACATTGCCGGTGATCGCGGCGATCACCTTGCTGTCGCTGGCGCTTTCGGTGGTGTTCACCACCTCCTTTCCCGGCGAAGCATTCTATCTGCTGCCGACGCGGGCATGGGAACTCGGCATCGGCGTTCTGCTCGCGCTCGCGCTCGCGCCTGCCGCCGGGGCTCGGCCGATCCCGCGGGTTGCACAGGAATGGCTCGGCGCCGCCGGGCTGGCGGCAGTCGCCGCCGCCATCATCCTGTTCGACCACCGCCTGCCTTATCCCGGCATGGCCGCGCTCCTCCCCACGCTGGGGGCGGCAGCGCTGATCATGGCCGAGCAGAGCGTGGTCAACCGCAGGCTGCTCGCGGCCACCCCGCTGGTGTGGATCGGGCTGATTTCCTACTCATGGTATCTTTGGCATTGGCCGCTCCTGGCGTTCGTGCGGATCTGCGCGGCGGGCAGCCCTTCGATCACGCTGATGACGGGCGTGGCGCTATTCTCACTGGTGCCGGCGTGGCTGTCGTGGCACTTCGTCGAGCGCCCTTTCCGCCACGCCGGGCGCCACGTCACTGCGGCGCGCCAACTCGGTCGCTATGGTGCCGCCATGGCAGCCGGCGTCGCCGCGCTCCTGCTGATCTATGTGAGCCACGGTCTTGCGGTCCGGCTCGATCCGGCTGCGATAGCGATCGAAAAGACGCTCGACGACAGCCGCGGCGGGGCGTGCCTGGCGCCCTACGGGGCGGATCGGCCCAATTTATCATCCACGTGCGTAACGCCCGATGGGCGGCCACGTCTCGCGCTGCTCGGCGACAGCCATGCGGCAGCGCTGGGTGAGGCATTACGCGCAGACGCCGCGCGGCACGGGTTGGGCTTTGCACAGCTCACCAAATCGTCCTGCCCGCCCTTGCTAGGTGCAAGTCGCGCAATGCCGAACCACCCGGGCCATGTCCGCGAATGCACGCGCTACAATCAGGCGGCAATCGAGACTGTGGCACAAGACCCGCTGGTCCGAACGGTCGTTCTATCGGGCTTCTGGCAGGTTCCGTTCGGCGCCAGTGCGGTCGCCGCGGGCGACGCCTATGTGAAAGCCGGAGGCAAGGTGAGCGGCCGGTCGAGCGAGGATGAACTCCGCTTGGCGCTCGCGCGCACGATCCGGCGACTCATGGCGGCCGGCAAGAGAGTGGTCGTGCTGAGCGACGTGCCCTATCTGCGCTTCAACCCCGCGCGCCATGCCATGGCACCGTTCCTGCCCGCGCGGCGCGCGGCAGAGGCGCTGCTCAGCCCTGATTTTCAGCCGATCGGCGGCCAGATCGACCGGCAGTTCGTCGAGCCGACCGACGATACCGGTGCCCGCGTCGTGCAACAGGCGGTGGGCGACGTGCGCGGCGCGACCTTCGTGTCGCTGTCGCAGATCCTTTGCACGCCGTCGCTTTGCCGGTTCGCCGAGGGTACGACGCCCTTCTATATCGACCCGGAGCATCTCTCCCGACCGGGCGCCGATCACGTCGTCGCGGCGCTGGCCGGAGAGCTCTGGCCCTGAGCTGATGGCCGACGCCGCGTAGCGGCGCCGGCAATCAGGCTATCGGGTCAGTTTCTTGTAGGCGAGCCGGGTCGGACGATCCGCCGCATCGCCGAGACGACGACGCTTGTCTTCCTCATAGCTCTCGAAGTTGCCCTCGAACCACTCGACATGGCTGTCGCCCTCGAATGCCAGGATGTGGGTCGCGAGCCGATCGAGGAAGAAGCGATCGTGGCTGATTACCACGGCGCAACCGGCGAAACTTTCCAGTGCTTCCTCAAGCGCCCGCAGCGTCTCGACGTCGAGATCGTTGGTCGGTTCGTCGAGCAGCAAGACGTTGCCACCCTCCTTGAGCATCTTGGCGAGGTGAACGCGGTTGCGCTCACCGCCCGACAGCTGGCCGACCTTCTTCTGCTGGTCCTGGCCGCGGAAGTTGAACGCGCCGACATAAGCGCGGGTGCCGAGCTCCTGTTTGCCGAATCGGAACACCTCGAGCTTGTCGGAGATCTCCTCCCAGACATTGTTGTTCGGGTTGAGGTCGTCGCGGCTCTGGTCGACATAACCGAGCTTGACCGTGCTGCCGACGTCGATCGTGCCGCTGTCGGGCTGTTCCTGGCCGGTGATCAGCTTGAACAAGGTCGACTTGCCGGCGCCGTTCGGACCGATGACGCCGACGATGCCGCCCGGCGGCAGCACGAAATCGAGATTCTCAAACAGCAGCTTGTCGCCGTAAGCCTTGGTCAGGCCCTTGGCCTCGATCACCTTGCCGCCGAGACGCTCGGGCAGCTGGATGAGGATCTGCGCCTTGCCGACCGAGCGGTTCTCCTGCTTCTCCATCAACTCGTCGAACGCCCGGATACGCGCCTTGGACTTGGTCTGGCGGGCCTTGGGGGTCTGGCGCATCCACGCGAGCTCGTCGGCGATCGCCTTGGCCTTGCCCTGCTCCTCGCGCTCTTCCTGTTCGAGCCGCTTGACCTTCTTTTCCAGATAGCCGGAATAGTTGCTCTCATAGGTGTAATAGCGGCCGCGATCGAGCTCGAGCACCCAGTTGACGACATTGTCGAGGAAGTAGCGATCGTGCGTCACCAGGATGACGTTGCCGGTATATTCCTTGAGATAGTTCTCCAGCCACTGGACGCTCTCGGCGTCGAGATGGTTGGTCGGTTCGTCGAGCAGCAGGATGTCGGGCTTTTCGAGCAGCAGCTTGCACAGTGCCACACGGCGCTTTTCACCGCCGGAGAGGTTGGTGACAGGGCTGTCGCCGGGCGGGCAGCGCAAGGCCTCCATCGCCTGTTCGAGCTGGCTGTCGAGCGCCCAGCCATCGGCGGCGTCGATCTTTTCCTGCAGATCGCCCATCTCGCCCATCAGCGCGTCGAAATCGGTGTCGTCCTTCGGGTCACCCATCTCCGCGCTGATCGCGTTGAAGCGCTCGACCATCAGCGCGACCGGGCCGGCGCCCATCTTGACGTTTTCCATCACCGTCTTGGTCGGATCGAGCTGCGGCTCCTGCGGCAGGTAACCGACCTTGATGCCTTCGGCGGCCCAGGCCTCGCCGACGAAATCGGGGTCGATGCCGCCCATGATCTTCATTAGCGTCGACTTGCCCGAGCCGTTGGGGCCGATGATCGCGATCTTCGCGTCAGGCATGAACTGCAGGTGGATGTTATTGAGCACCGGCTTGGCGGCGCCGGGGAAGGTCTTGGTCAGGCCCTTCATGACATAGCTATATTGAACGGCCATTTTCAAAGCGCTCCGGGAGATTTGAATGTCGGGATGTTTCGACGGCGCATGTAGTGAGCGCGAGCCCGATTGGCAAACACCGCTGAGCGTCCAGGGTCCAAACTCGCTCACCGCAATGGCCGTGATCGCCCGGAGCAGGCCGCTGGCAAGGAGCACAGCGCAGACGCGTAGCATTCGCTACGCGCAAGCAAGCGACGCGGCCTGCTCCGGGCGACCCCTTCGTGGCGGGCGTCTTTTGCCGCGCAGCGGCGTCGCGCGTCGGTCACGATGGAAAACCATCGCTCCCTCCTTGCTCCTAGCCGTGCGCCAAAATCCGCTCCGTCACGGCCGTTGCGGTGAGCGAGTTTGGACCCTACGCAGCGTACCATGAGCAAAACCTCGCTGCTGGCGGCCACCGTCCTCTTCACCCTTTCCTCTCCCTCCTTCGCCCAGCGCACCGCGCCGGCGCCGGTCGTGCCTGACGCGCATGTCGCATCGCTGCGCGACAAGGCGCTGACCGACGACACCGCCTATGCGATCATCGAGAGCGTCACGACCGAGGTCGGCCCGCGTCCCGACGGGTCCGAAGCCGAAGGCCGTGCCCGCACCTGGGCGGTCGCGAAGATGAAGGCACTGGGCTTCCAGAATGTCCGTATCGAGCCATACAACCTGCCGGTGTGGCAGCGTGGCATCGAGACGGCCGAGGTCGTCTCGCCCTTCCCGCAGCCGCTGCGGCTGACCGCGCTGGGCAATTCCGGCGCGACGCCGCCCGAAGGCCTGACCCTGCCGGTGGTCTATTTCGCCAGCTTCAACGACCTGCTGCTCGCAGCTCCTGGTAGCCTGATCGGCAAGATCGCCTTCGTGTCGAATGCGATGCAGCCGACCCAGGACGGGTCGAGCTATGGCAGCCAGGGCCTGGCACGCTTCGTCGGCCCGAACATCGCCGCGACCAAGGGCGCGGCGGCGATCGTGATCCGCTCGATCGGCACCGATCATGGCCGCGGGCCGCATGCCGGCGGAACCAACTTCGCCGCCGGTGTGGCGCCGATCCCCGCCGCCGCCTTGTCGGTCGCCGATGCGGAGAATCTCGTACGCATGATCAAGCTCGGCAAGCCGGTGACGCTGCACCTGACGCTGACCCCGAAGCAGATCGGCGATCGCGAATCGGGCAACGTTGTCGGCGAACTGCCCGGCACCGACCCGGCCGCGGGCGTGGTGCTGGTCGGCGGGCATCTCGACAGCTGGGATCTCGGCACCGGGGCGATCGATGACGGCGCGGGCATCGCGATCACCGCCGCCGCCGCGCGGCTGGTCCATGCCGGCGGCAAGCACCGCCGCACGATTCGCGTCGTGTGGTTCGGCGACGAGGAGACCGGCGGTTTCGGCGGCATCGCCTATGCCAAGGCGCATGCCGGCGAGCGCCACGCGCTGGCCGCCGAATCGGATTTCGGCGCCGACCGGGTGTGGCGCTTCAACGTCAACCTGCCCGACACCGCCAAGGCGGTGGGCGACCGGCTAGCGGTGGCGCTGGCGCCGATCGGCGTGGTGCGCGGCACCGAAGTGGCGGGCGACGGCACCGATGTCGGCCCCACGCTCAAGACCGGCGTGCCGGCGGTCGACCTCAACCAGTCAGGGCTGCGTTATTTCGACTGGCATCACACGCCGGAAGACACGTTCGATCGGATCGACCCGGCCCAGCTCGCCCAAAATGTCGCGGCGTGGACGGCGATGTTGGCGATCGTCGCCGATGCGCCGGAGGAAATGGGCCCGGTCACGCCGAAGCGTTAAGGACCGGCAAGCACGGTAAACGGGGGTTTTTGCGACAATTTCACGATTGACCCGTAGCCTGACCTCGCTATTGGGCGGCGCTTCGCGACGGCAATCGGGTCGGCCGCGATAATCCAGTTTCGGAGCTCCTGATGAAGAAGATCGTTCTTATCGCTGCTGCCGCCGGCCTGATGTCCCTGGCCGCCTGCAACAAGCCCGCCGACACCTCGGCGAACAACGCCGCCGACGCGGCCGTGATCGACAACACCGCCGGCGTGATGGAAGACACCTCCAACGCGACCACCAACGAAGTCGTTGGCAACGCGATGGACGCGGCTCCGGAAGCAACCGGCAACGCGACCACCAACGCGATGTAATTGCGCCTGGGCCGCAAGGCCCGCGCTATTGCCAAGGAACAGGGCGTCCCGATCGGGGCGCCCTTTTTCTTTGTATGGCGGCGAAAGGGCAGATCAGCGTGTTCGCTGAAGCAAGACTATGATGTGGTCGGGGAGACAGGATTCGAACCTGCGACCCTCTGGTCCCAAACCAGATGCGCTACCAGGCTGCGCCACTCCCCGAGGTCGATCGGGCGGTTAGGATGATGTGCAGCCTAAAGCAAGCGCGACGCGATGAAACTTCCGAGGTCGCAGCGCGACGTGGCAAAGCCACGTCGTCGAACGCCGCTGTGGCGGCGCCGGCCGTGCGCGCCTTGGGCGGCGTGATAGCTTTGCTATCACGTTGGCCGGCGCGCGGTGGGCCCGGCACCTACTCAAATTAGCTGTTATACATTGGAAAACAAAGGAGACTTTCCTTTGCTTTCCGACGATACCCCCAGCGATACCCCCAAGTTTTTGGGGCGTTGGCGGCGCGTTTTCCCTACCGAATTCGCAGCCTAATTGCACCCCCTTAGCTCCACGCTGCACTGAGTCTTTGAGTTGCACCGAGGGAGGCCGCGCTTCCGATCAGCGGCAAATCGCGCATTGCGAGCTCGACCTAAGAATGCTCTTTTTTCCGACGATCCTGGAACTTTGGCATGGTTAGCTGGTGCGTGCGAGTGAGCAGAATCGCATTCGCTCGATTCTCGATTCCGCGGCGGTGGGCTATGCGGCCTTTGCGGGATCGATGACCAAACCCGCCGCTCTTTGAGCGCGCCTACCGGACATCTTGCGCTGCTGATCGCTGGCCCGCGCGCGGCTTGGTAGCTTCACCGCGACGCCACTGGCTGGAACGGTAAAGCAAAACGCCGTCCCTTCGGGTAAAGCGACTGCCCAGATGCTGCCCCGGTGCTGCTCTACGATCGTACGGCAGATTGACAGTCCGACGCCTACTCCGTCAATCTTTGTGCTGGAAAATGCAGAGAAAAGAAGCCCTTGCATTTTGTCTGATATGCCTGGCCCGTTGTCTTCAACCCGTATTTCCACCAATCCGTCAGGCGCGAGCCGCGATCCAATTTTCAGGGCGCGAACTGCCTGACCATCGGTCGCCTCAATGGCGTTCCGTATCAGGTTGGATAGTACCTGCCCAAGCTGAACGCGGTCGCCCATTACGCGAGAAGCCGCAAGAGGTATGTCGATCAAAGGCACCAAAGCTGCCTCGAATTCAAACAACCGGATTGCGTCGTGCACGATGCTCGGGAGTTCCTGCGGACACGGATCGAATGCCTTCATTTCCGCGGCGTCCTTGACCGTCGCCATCACCTCACCCGTACGGGTCAGGCATTCCTGGGCGAAGTGAACCGCTTCGAGACCGCGGTCGTTGGCGGCCGGGTCGGCGCTCGATAGCAGCTCCTCTGCAGCGGCGAGAAAATTAGTCGCCGCGGTCACGGGCTGCGCCACTTCATGGATCTGAACCGCCCCGGGTTTGCCGGAGGCTCCAACTCCTGAGAAGGTGGAGCCTATATGAGCAAGACGACGAACAAGTTTGCGCCGGAGGTCCGCGATCGCGCGGTACGGATGGTTTTCGACCACGAGC
>NZ_JAQGLG010000178.1 GCF_028292965.1 Sphingomonas bacterium
AGCTTTATCAGGCCGATATCGCGCTGGGCCAGGTGACGGTCGCACCGGGCAAGGCACTCACCACCACCACGCGCCTGTTCGCCGGCGCCAAGGAAGTCGCCACCCTCAACGCCTATGCCGACGATCCCAAGAACGGCATTGCCTATTTCGATCGCGCGATCGACTGGGGCTGGTTCCGCATCGTCGAGAAACCGATCTTCACCTATCTCGATTTCCTGTTCCGCATGGTCGGCAATTTCGGGGTGGCGATCATCCTGCTGACGGTCACGATCCGCGCGCTGATCTTCCCGATCGCGCAGCGCCAGTTCGCCTCGATGGCGGCGATGAAGGCGATCCAGCCCAAGATGAAGGCGCTGCAGGAACGCTACAAGGACGACAAGGCGCGCCAGCAGCAGGAAGTGATGGCGCTGTACAAGGCGGAAGGCGTCAACCCGCTTGCCGGCTGCCTGCCGACCTTCCTGCAGATCCCGATCATGTATTCGCTCTACAAGGTGCTGCTGCTGTCGATCGAGATGCGGCATCAGCCCTTCGTGCTGTGGATCAAGGATCTGTCGGCGCCCGATCCGTTCACGCCGCTCAACCTGTTCGGCTATCTCCCCTTCACCCCACCGCACATGATCGCGATCGGGGTGATCCCGATCCTGCTCGGCGTGTCGATGTATTTCCAGTTCAAGCTCAACCCGGCACCAATGGACGAAGCGCAGAAGCAGGTCTTCGCGATCATGCCCTGGGTGCTGATGTTCGTGATGGCGCCGTTCGCGGTCGGCCTGCAGGTCTACTGGATCACCTCGAACTGCATCACGATCCTGCAGCAGCGCCTGCTGTACTCGCGGCATCCCGGGTTGAAGACGGCGGTGGTGAAGTGAGCATTCCTCCCCGGCACGGGGAGGGGGACCATGCGCAGCATGGTGGAGGGGGGCCTGCCACGGGCGCTCCGTCCGCGGCGAGCCCCCTCCACCCCTCGCCTGCGGCGAGCGGTCCCCCTCCCCGTTCCGGGGAGGATTTCGAGCCCGAAGCGCTGGAATTCGCGCGCAAGACCTTTGCCGGGCCGATCGCGTTCCTGAAATCGGCGCCGACGCTCGAGTTCATCCCGGACCCGAGCGTGCCGGAGGTCGCCTTTGCCGGCCGTTCTAATGTCGGCAAATCGTCGTTGCTCAACGCGCTGACCGGTCGCAACGCGCTGGCGCGTACGTCCAACACGCCGGGGCGGACGCAGGAGCTGAACTTCTTCGACGTCGGCAGCCCGCTGGTCATGCGGCTGGTCGACATGCCCGGTTACGGTTTCGCCAAAGCGCCGCCGGCGGTGGTCAAGAAGTGGCGTTATCTGATCAACGACTTCCTGCGTGGGCGCCAGGTGCTCAAGCGCGCCTTGGTGCTGATCGACGCCCGCCACGGCATCAAGGACGTCGACAACGACATTCTCGATATGCTCGACAAGGCGGCGGTTAGCTACCGCATCGTCCTGACCAAGGCCGACAAGATCAAGGCGACCGAACTGACCGACGTCACCCAGCGCACGATCGAGGAAGCCCGCAAGCGCGCCGCCGCGCATCCGCAGGTACTCGCCACCTCGAGCGAGACCGGCCTCGGCATCGCCGAACTGCGCGCCGCGGTGCTCGAGGCGCTGGGCTGAGATGGCCGCGCCGCTGGTCCGTCCGGTCGTTCGCGCGGATTACGACCAGTGGCTGCCTTTGTGGGATGGCTATAACGCCTTCTACGGCCGGCAAGGCGCAACCGCGCTCGACCCCGCGATCACCGCGACGACCTGGGAACGCTTCTTCAACGACGGCGAGCCCGTGCGCGCGCTGGTCGCCGAGCAGGGCAGCCGGCTGGTCGGCCTGACCCATTACATCTTCCATCGCAGTACCACGGCGATCGCGCCGATCTGCTATCTGCAGGATCTGTTCACCAGCGAAGCCGCACGGGGCCACGGCGTCGGACGGGCACTGATCGAAGGCGTCTATGCCCGCACGGGTAGCCGGCGCCTCGCGCGTCTATTAGCAAGCGCACGAGACCAACCAGACCGCAATGCAGCTCTACGACCGCATCGCCGAACGCTCCGGCTTTCTGGTGTACCGCAAACCGCTTTGATTTAGTCGGCCAGCGCCGCCTCGATCACGTCGAGCAGGGCGGGATCATCGGCTGCGGTGTCGGGCGAGAAGCGCGCGATGACGGCGCCATCGCGGCCGATGACGAACTTTTCGAAATTCCACGGGATTTCGGGCCGCGCAGTGGGTGCGATGCCATGTTTCGCGAGCCGCTCCCGCATCCCCTCATCCGACTTGACCGGCGCCGGCGCGGCGCTGGTCAGGGCGGCATAAAGCGGGTGCTTGTCGGGGCCGGTCGCGACCAGCTTGGCGAACATCGGGAAGGTGACGTCATATTGCGTCGAACAGAAGGTCTGGATGTCGTCATCCGAGCCGGGTTCCTGCCCCGCGAAATCATTTGCCGGAAAACCGAGCACGACCAGTCCGGCATCGCGGCGCGCGCGATAGAGGCTTTCCAGCCCGGCATATTGCGGCGTGAGACCGCATTTGGATGCCACGTTGACCACAAGGCGCACCTTGCCGGTGAAATCCGCCAAGGTGGCGAACTTGCCGTCGATCGTCCTGAGGGGGATCGCTTCGATCGCGCTGGTAACGTCGCCGTCGGACATGCTCGCCTCCAGGATGATACAGCGCGAGCATAGGCCACCCTCGGCGCAGCGCCAGCGTCGGACTTCTTCGCCGAACGCAAGCCTTTCTGAGCCGGCGGATCGGTCGGAACGCTCCCGACTCCTCACGCGTTTTACTCCACGACAGGAGAATGGGACATGGCAGGGCTCAACAGGCCAGCGATCGTCATCGCCGGCATCGCCGGATTATGCGTCAGCGCGGCGACCGGCATCGGTCTCGGCACGTACACGGCGACGGGCATGAACCCACTCTACACGCTGGCGCACAATGCCCCCAGCTATAGCGACGAATCGACGGCACTCGACGGCAGCGTCGGCGACAGTGCCGCGGTCGATCATGTCGCTCAGGCGGCGGCGCACAGCGTCGGTGGCGACGACTTCGCGGATCGCACCAACGACGAGTCCTGAGCAGGCGTTGCCGACATCGCCGGTGAGGTCTATCCCGGCGCATGGCCAGCGCCCCGCCGACACGCCTGACCGGGCTCGACCTGTTCCGCGGCTGCGCGGTAACGGGGATGATCATCGTCAACACGCCGGGCTCGGGCGATTATGTGTGGTGGCCGCTCGACCACGCGCCGTGGGACGGGTTCACCCCGACCGACCTCGTTTTTCCCGCCTTCCTCTTCGCCGTCGGCGTCGCGTTGGCGCTGTCGTTTCCGCGCACCGTCGATGCCGCGCTGTGGCGCCGCGTCGCGCGCCGCACCGCGAGCCTGATCGCGCTCGGCTGGGCGTGGCAGATGCTGGCCCGGCCGGGTCTCGCAACTTTCCGGCTGATGGGTGTGCTGCCGCGCATCGGGCTGTGTTACGGCATCGTCGCGGCGTTCGTGATGCTCACCGCGCGGCGCGATGCCGATGGCGGGTCGCGGCTGAACCCTTGGCTGATCGGCGGAACGGCGCTCCTGTTGCTGCTCGGCTATGCTGCGCTGATGCTGCTCGTGCCCGTACCCGGCTTCGGCCCCGGACAACTGACGCCCGAAGGCAATCTCGCCGGTTACATCGACCGGGTGATCCTGACCCCAGCGCATATGTGGCGCTATGGTACCGATGCCGCCGGACGTGTCGTCTACGACCCGGAAGGGCTGTTCTCCACCCTGCCCTCGCTCGTCAATGTGCTGTTCGGGATGCTCGCCGCGATCGTCTGGCAGCGCGTGCCTGACCGCGCGATATGGTGGGTCGCACTGGGCGGCGTGGCGTTGACGGTGGCCGGCCTGCTGCTCGACCCGATCTTCCCGATCAACAAGCGCCTGTGGAGCAGCAGCTATGCGCTGTTCTCCTCGGGTCTCTCCGCGCTGCTGCTCGCGCTGGCGATGCTGGCCAGCGGCCGCGCGGTGCTCAACCGCTGGTTCGCCCCGCTCTACCTGCTCGGGATGAACGCGATCCTCGGTTACATGGTGTCGCTGCTGCTCGCGCTTGCCGGTACGCGATTCTATCTCGGCGCGACGACGCTCAACGCGCATGCCTTCGCCGCGATGCATGCCATCGCGCCCGATCCCTATCTCGCCTCGTTTCTCTGTTCGCTCGCCGTGCTGGCGCTGGTCATCGGCCTGCTCGTGCCGCTGCACCGACGCGGAATCCATTTGCGACTTTGACCGCCGCGCCGCTAAGCGGGCGCCATGTTGAAACTCATCATCGGCAACAAGGCCTATAGCTCCTGGTCGCTGCGCGGCTGGCTCGCGGCGAAGCAGTCAGGCCTACCGTTCGAGGAAATGGTCGTTCCGCTGTACGACGCCGACTGGGACAAGCGCCGCGAGGGCGACGAGTTCGCGCCGTCGTCGGGCAAGGTGCCGATCCTGTGGGACGGCGACGTCGTGGTGTGGGACAGTCTCGCCATCGTCGAATATCTCAACGAGAAATCGGGCGGCACGCGCTTCTGGCCGGCCGACGACGCGGCGCGCGCCATGGCGCGATCGATGGCCGCCGAGATGCATAGCGGCTTCGCAGCACTACGCCGCAAGCACAGCATGAACGTCCGCCAGGTCTTCCCGCCGCAAAAGCCCGATGACGATGTACTCGCCGACCTGACGCGGATCATGGAGCTATGGGCGCAGGCTCGCGCTCGCTTCGGCGGCGAGGGGCAGTTCCTGTTCGGCGATTTCGGCGCGGCTGACATCATGTACGCGCCGGTGGTGACGCGCATCGTCACTTACAGCCTGCCGGTCGCGCGCTTCGCCACCGGTTATATCGACGCCGTGCTCCACCACCCCTTCATGCAGGACTGGATCGCCGGCGCGCAGGAAGAGGAATGGGTGCTCGAACAATTCGAGACACCGGCCAAGGGCTAGCCCCGCCCAAAGCGCTCGACGAGAAAATCCACAAACACCCGCACGCGCGCGGGCATGTTCGCGCTGCCGGCGAACAGCGCGTCGCCCTCCGGCGTCAGCGCCAGCCGCCCGGTGGTGCGCACTCGAGCGTGCTGCGAATAGGTGGAATCCGGCTATTCGCCATCAAGCACGCGACCACAAGGAATCTGGAGCAGGCGCACGCCGAGCCGGGCCTCGATCCGCCGATGATCCGGCTGACCGCCGAGGCGACCGGGCGTGTCATTTGTGATCTCCACGCACAGATGCTTGCCGCGCATAGCCACTACCGCCGGACAGCACGAGCCATCATTTGCCCGGGATCACAATTGAGGCAAGGACGCGATGAAGCTCAACCCACCCCTGCTGGCCCTGGCGATCGGCGCCTTCGGCATCGGCGTGACCGACTTCGCCCCGATGGGCCTCCTGCCGGTGATTGCCACCGATCTCGGCGTGTCGATCCCGACAGCGGGGCTGCTGGTCAGCGCCTATGCGCTCGGCGTGCTGATCGGCGCGCCGCTGATGACGCTGACCACCGGCCGCGTCCCGCGCCGCACCCTGCTGATCGCGCTGATGGGTATCTTCACGCTCGGCAACCTCCTTTCCGCGGTGTCGGGTGGCTATGCCGTGCTGCTGGTCGCGCGCGTCATCACCTCGTTCAACCATGGCGCGTTCTTCGGCGTCGGCTCGGTCGTCGCGGCGAGCGTGGTGCCGGCCGACAAGCGCGCCGGGGCCGTCGCGGCGATGTTCATGGGGCTGACCATCGCCAATGTCGGCGGCGTGCCGCTGGCTGCCTGGGCCGGCGACCTGCTCGGCTGGCGCGCCGCCTTCTGGGGCATCACCGGGCTCGGCGCGGTGGCGATGGTCGCGCTGCGCCTCGCCCTCCCCGCGCTGCCGGCCGAGCGCGATACCGACATGGCCGCCGAACTACGCGTGCTGGCGCGCGGCCCGGTGCTCGCGGCGATGGCGCTGACCGTCATCGGGTCGAGCGCGATGTTCACCGTGTTCACTTATATCGTGCCGATCCTGCGCGTTGAGGCGCATGCCTCGACCTTGTTCGTGACGGCAATGCTGGTGCTCTATGGCCTCGGCCTGACGGTCGGTAACTGGCTCGGCGGGCGTTATGCCGATCGCTCGATCGACGCGACGCTGATCGTCACGCTCGCCGGCCTCGCCGCTTTGCTGATGCTGTTCGCCGCGACGATGCATTGGCCGCTGGTCGCCGCCCCGCTGATCTTCCTGTGGGGCGTGGCCAGCTTCGCGCTCGTCCCGCCGCTGCAGATGCGCGTGATGAACGAGGCGGCGGCGGCGCCCAACCTCGCCTCGGCGATGAACATCGGCGCGTTCAACCTGGGCAATGCGATCGGCGCCGCACTGGGCGGCGCGGTGATCAGCGCCGGGCTGGGCTACCCGGCAGTGTCGCTAGCCGGCGCGGTGATGGCGCTGGCAGGGCTGGCGCTGGTGTTCGGCCTGCGACGCGGCGCTCCGGCGACACCCGCGATTGCCTAGCCGCGTCAGCCCGCGGCGGGCCGCCCCGCCGCCGTCAGGATCAGTCCAGCGATCTCCCGCGGATGCGAAATCAGCGACAAATGGCTCGCCTTCAGCTCGATCGTCATCGCACCCATGCGTTTGGCGATGAAGCGCTCGAGACCCGGATCGATCGTGCGATCCTCGGTCGACACCGCATAGAAGCTCGGCTTGGAACGCCATGCCGCATGCTGCGTCTTGCCGGTGAGCAACGCCTTGTGAAACGGCTGTTGCACCGCATAGAGCACCCGCGCCCTCGCCTCCGGCAGATCGCCGGCGAAATCGCGTAGAAAGGCCGTCTCGGTCAGCCGCCCTTCATCGCCGTCGAACACGATGCCCGCCGAAGCCGGCGGCGTCGGAAAGGTCTTTGCCAGCGCGGGATAATCCTCGCCCGCGTCCGGCGCACGCGCCGCGACATAGACCAGCGCGGAGACCTTGGGATCGACGCCGACCTCGCTCACGATGACGCCGGAGAAGGAATGCCCGACCAGCACCGTCGGGCCATCCTGCCGTGCCAGCACGCGCTGCGTCGCGGCGACCGCCTCGTCCAGCGCCGTCAGCGGGTTCTGCACCGATGTCACGTTCAGGCCCGCCGCCTGAAGTCGCGGGATCACCTCGGACCAGCACGAGCCATCCGCGAACAGGCCGTGGACGAGCACGACATTGCGCGCCGTGGGCAACGCCCCGGCGTTCGCCCCGCGCGGGAGAACGGCGGTGGCGGCTGTAGCGGCCAGGCTCGCGGTAAAGCTGCGACGGTTCAACATGGCGACCTCTCCCGAAAATGTGCCCGTGCAATATGGCGTGTGAGCCTCGAGCGACATCTGACCGAAGGCCGCTGCCGTCCCTTATGCTAAACGCGCGAGCATCGCGAAAGCACATATAAAGAATTCTTTATATCACTCTTGACGCGGCCCGCGATGAAGAGGATGCTTAAGGCGTCGAGGTTCCCCGGGCGTATCCGCGGTCGGGGCTAAGACGGGAAGCCGGTGCGACCTTTCGGGGTCAAGGCCGGCGCTGCCCCCGCAACTGTAAGCGGCGAGCGGCGGCCGATACGTGTCACTGGGAAACGGCGACGTCCCCGGGAAGGCCAGGCCGACGTGACGACCCGCGAGCCAGGAGACCTGCCCCGACAGATAACGTCCACCGGCGGGGTGTCCGGTCAGGCGGCTTGTCTGTCGCGCCCGGGATTTCCGCGCGTGCCGGGCGTGCGCGCGTGACCGGTCGGCCTGCCCTTCATCGGGGTATGAAGACCATGACCGTCACTGTTGCAACGCTCGGCTTTCCACGCATCGGCCCACGCCGTGAACTCAAATTCGCACTCGAGAAATTCTGGTCGGGCGCCTCGTCCCAGGCCGAGCTTCGCGAGGCCGCGCTCGGCCTGCGCACCGCCGCCTGGGCGCGCCAGTCCGCGCTCGGCGCCGACTGGCTGCCCACGGGCGACTTCTCCTTCTACGACCATGTCCTCGACACCAGCATGATGCTGGGCGCCGTGCCCGAGCGCTATGGCGCCGCTGACGGCGCGGCGGACCTCGCCACCTATTTCGCCATGGCGCGCGGCACCACTGGCGGTGAGGATGCGGGCTGCGCACACGGCCATGGCGGCCAGACCGCGCTCGAAATGACCAAATGGTTCGACACCAATTATCATTACATGGTGCCCGAACTGACCGCTGGCCAGACACTCAGCCTAGGTTCGGCGAAGATCGTCGAGGAATATCGCGAAGCCAAGGCGCTGGGTTACGAAACGCGCCCTGTCCTGCTCGGCCCGATCACCTGGCTCAGCCTCGCCAAGGGACGCGGGGTCGATCCGTTCGACTTTCTCGACGAGGTGCTCGGCCTGTACGTCGCGATCCTCGGCCAGTTCGCCCATGCCGGCGCTGAGTGGGTGCAGATCGACGAGCCGATCTTCGTCCAGGAACTGACCGACCGCCAGCGCATCGCCGTCACCCGCGCCTATGCCAAGCTGCCGCGCTGCGGCATCAAGATCATGCTGGCGACCTATTTCGGCGGGCTGGAGGACAATCTCGGCCTCGTCGCCAATCTGCCGGTCGCCGGCCTGCATGTCGATCTGGTGCGCGCGCCGCAGCAGCTCGAGGCGGTGCTGGCCAACGTCTCGAAACAGACCCTACTCTCGCTCGGCGTGATCGACGGCCGCAACGTGTGGCGCGCCGATCTGGCGGCGCTGCTCGATCGGCTCGAACCGAACGCCGCGGCGCGCGACCTGATCCTCGCCCCGTACTGCTCGCTGCTCCACACGCCGGTCGACCTGGCGCTGGAGACCAAGCTCGACCCGGTGATCGCGCAGTGGCTGGCCTTTGCGGTGCAGAAGATCGACGAACTGGCGATCCTCAAGCGCGCGCTCAACGAAGGCCGCGACAGTGTCGCCGAACCGCTCGCCGCCGCCAGTCGCGCCGCCGCCGCGCGCTGCGCCTCGCCGCGCGTCCATGACGCCGCCGTCGCCGCGCGCATCGCCGCGATCACCCCTGCGATGCGCGAGCGCCGCTCGGGCGTCGATGCAAGGGCCACGGCGCAGGCGGCGGTGCTCGATCTGCCGGCGTTCCCGACCACCACGATCGGCTCCTTCCCGCAGACAGCCACCGTGCGCCACGCCCGCGCCGAGCATCTGCGCGGCCGGCTCGACGACGCGGCCTATCAGCAATTCCTGCGCGAGGAGACCGAACGCGCCATCCGCTGGCAGGAAGAGGTCGGGCTCGACATGCTCGTGCACGGCGAATTCGAGCGCAACGACATGGTGCAGTATTTCGGCGAGCAACTGTCGGGCTTCGCCTTCACCGCCAGCGCCTGGGTGCAATCCTATGGCTCGCGCTGCGTGCGCCCGCCGATCCTGTTCGGCGACGTCTCGCGGCCCCGGCCGATGACGGTCGACTGGTGGCGCTACGCCCAGTCACTCACCGACAAACCGATGAAAGGCATGCTCACCGGCCCGGTGACGATCCTCAACTGGTCGTTCGTGCGCGACGACCAGCCGCGCGAGGCAAGCTGCCGCCAGATCGCGCTGGCGATCCGCGACGAGGTGCTCGATCTCGAAGCGGCCGGCTGCAAGGCGATCCAGATCGACGAGGCGGCGCTGCGCGAGGGACTGCCGCTGCGCCAGCGCGACGAGCAGGCCTATCTCGACTGGGCGGTCGATTGCTTCCGGCTGTCGGCGGCGGGCGTCGCCGACGCGACCCAGATCCACACCCATATGTGCTATTCGGAGTTCAACCAGATCCTCCCCGCGATCGCCGCGATGGACACCGATGTGATCTCGATCGAGACGGCGCGGTCGCAGATGGAGCTGCTCGAAGGCTTTGCCCGCTACCGCTATCCCAGTGCGATCGGGCCGGGCGTCTACGACATTCACGCCCCGCGCGTGCCCACCGTTGAGGAGATGGTCGACCTGATGCGCCTCGCCCAGCGCCACCTTCGCCCGGAGCAACTCTGGGTCAACCCCGATTGCGGCCTCAAGACCCGCAAATGGGAAGAGGTGAAGCCGGCCATCGCGGCGATGGTCGCGGCGGCGCGCCAGCTACGCGTCAAGGTGCCCGAGCCCGCCTGACCGGGATGAGCGCCGTCGATGTCGCCCGGTCATCTCCCGGGCGACATCGACCGCCATCGACGCTAAGCGGGCAGCATGACAGCCGCGATCGACCCCTTCCACGCCATTGCCATCAGTCGCACCGCGCACCGCCTCGCCGCCGAGGGCCGGTCGATCATCCATATGGAGTTCGGCCAGCCGTCGACCGGCGCGCCGGCTGCGGCGATCGCCACCGCGCACCAGATACTCGACACCGACGGTATGGGTTATTGGGAGAGCCCGCCGCTCAAGGCACGCATCGCCCGCCATTATGCCGAGGCGTACGGCGTCGCGGTCGACCCCGAACAGGTCATCCTGACCTGTGGCGCCTCCCCCGCCTTCGTGCTGGCGTTATCCTGCGTCTTCGCCCCCGGCGACCGCGTCGCCTTCGCGCGGCCCGGCTATGTCGCCTATCGCAACACGGTGAAGGCGCTCCACCTCGTGCCGGTCGAGATCGGCTGCGGCGAGGCCGAGCGCTTCCAGATCACCGCCGCCGCGATCGAGGCGATCGAGCCCGCGCCGCACGGCCTGATCCTCGCCAGCCCGGCCAACCCGACCGGCACGATCATCTCGCCCGAGGAACTCGCCGCGATCGCCACGGTGTGTCGCCGGCGCGGCATCCGCATCGTCTCGGACGAAATCTATCACGGCCTGAGTTATATCGGCCCCGCCCGCTCCACGCTGCAGGAGGAGCCGGAGGCGCTGATCGTCAACAGCTTCTCCAAATATTTCAGCATGGCCGGCTGGCGGCTCGGCTGGCTGGTCGTGCCGCCATCGCTGATCGACGCGGCCCGAGCGCGGATGGGCAATCTGTTCCTTACGCCACCGTCGCTGGCCCAGCATGCCGGTCTCGTCGCCTTCGATTGCCACGACGAGCTGGAAGGCCATGTACGGAGCTATGCCCGTAATCGCGACCTGTTGCTGGCTGCCCTGCCCGCGCTCGGCCTGCGCCGCATCGCGCCGCCCGACGGCGCCTTCTACATCTATGCCGATATCGGCCATCTGACCGACGACAGCATGGATTTCTGCATGCGCCTGCTGCTCGACACCGGCGTGGCGACCGCGCCGGGGATCGATTTCGATCCCGTCGACGGCCACCGCTTCATGCGCTTCAGTTTCGCGGTATCGACCGACCGGGTCGAGGAGGCACTGCGCCGGATCGAACCATGGTTCGCCGTCCAGGCCGCCGAAGCGCCGTGCTGAGCAAGGCCGAACAGGCCAGCCTCAACGTCGAACAGGCGCGCGACCTGCGTGCATCGGGCACCTCCTACCGCGAGATCGGCCGCAGGCTCAGCCTCACCTCCAACCAGCTCAGCCATATCCGCCGGACGCTGAAGCGCGAAAAGGCCTCGCGCACGCGGTTGCGGACGACCAGCCCGCAGGCGACCGATCGCGATCTCCCGGTCAGCCGCTCCGTCCTGCCCCCCGGCCTGCGCCAGCGTCTCGCCGCATCGGGCTACAAGACGCTCGGCGATCTGGCCGACCGGCTCGGTGACCCCGACTTTCCGGGGCTGGAAACCATGCCCGGCATCGGCCCCCACCGCGCGCGGCTGGTGAAACGCCTGCTCGACCATTACGGCCTGCTACCCGGGCCCAGCGACCTGCAAGCCGAGATCGAGAAACTCTTTCCGGAATTGGGGTGAACGCCGCCCGACGCACCCGCTTTTTCCGATGGGCGCACCGCTAACCTCCATGTGCTCCTGCGCAGGCAGGAGCCCAGGGTTACGGGGCGCACCGCCTGTGACCCTGGACCCCTGCGTTCGCAGGGGAACAAGTTTGGATTTCTAAACTACCCCGCCCGTTCGAACCGCATGATCCAGTTGGTCTCCCAGGTCGCACCGCCATCAGGTGAAAAGGCTTGCTCCCATTGTGCCGCATCGGCGCTGATGCCCGACCAGATGAACCGCATCTCGATCGGCCGCCCGTCGAGCGTGTCCTCGCCGAAAAACGTACCGACGCCATCCTCGAACCGCCCCTGCACCGGCGGCCCCAGGGCGGCCTCGCGCGAATCGAACCACCAGATCGACCAGCGATCGCTCGCCGGATCGAGCCGGCGCATCGTCGTCGCATGATAGGGCCCGGTCGGATCGTCGAGGAAATGCTCCTCGAAATTCCCGGCTCCGCCCATCACCTCCCAAGCGCGGCAGGTGCCGCCGAATTCCAGCCATTCGGTCTCGCCGACCAGCCGCCGCTTCAGCTTGCGGTGCCGCACCCGCCAGTCGCCGGTCTGGAAGGCGAAGCCATGCAGGCCCGGGCGCGCCGTCACCGGCGATGACCCTTCGCCGCCGGCACGCGGCGGAAGGTGGCGATCCAGTTGGTCTCCCAGGTCCGCCCCTCATCGGGCGAGAAGGCCTGTTCGAGGCGAAAGGTCGTCGCCGTGATGTCCGAGAAGATGAAGCGCACCGCAATCGTCCGTTCGCCAAGCTGCTCATGATCGTAGAACAGCCCGCGGCCGCCCGCAAAGCCCCCCTGCATCGGCGCCCCGACCAGGCCGTCATTGGCATTGGTCCAATGGATGTTCCAATGCCGCGCGACCGGATCATACACCCTGAGGCTCATCCCCTCCAGCCGGACGCCGCCGCCGGCGACTTCCAGCTCGCCGAGATTGGCCCGTCCCTGCCACACGCGCCGCACGACCGAGCTTCCCGCTATATCGACCCAGCTGGTCGAACCGGTCAGCGGATGGAGCAGGCGGCGGATATGCACGGTCCAGGCACCGAATTCGAAATCGAAGTCGTGCGGGTCGCCCTTGGGCACGACGATCGCGCTGTCCGGCGCCGGCGGCGCGGCATCGAGCGAAAGCGGCGGTGCGACAAGCCCCGACAACAGCGCCAGGACGGAGGCGATGATCATGCTCGTTCCCCAAAAAGACGATGGTCCGCGAACTGCCGCGCGACGATGCGCAGCGCGGCGCTCGACTGGTCGGCCTTGGCCATCGCCATCGCGCCGGAACAGGCCGCGACCACCTGCGTGGCGAACGCCTCCGGCTCTAGCCCGCGCGACAGGCCCGCACGCTGATCGTCGCGTACCCGCGTCGCGATCGCCGCGCGCCAGTCGTCGAAGATCGGGCTGACCTCCGCGCGGAAATCTTTATCGCCCAGCGCCAGCTCGAGCGTGAGATTGTTGAGCGGACACCCCTCGACTCTGCCGCTGCGATCGAGCGACGCGCCGATCGTGTCGAAGATCGCGTTCACCGCATCGAGCGCCGTCGCCTGGTCGCGCATCGGCGCGACCCAGGTCTCGTGGATCGCCTCGCGCACCCGTTCGCGCACGACCGCCAGGCCGAGCGCCTTCTTGGTCGGAAAATGATGATGCATCGCGCCATGCGTCACCGCCGCCGCGGCCGCGATCTGCTGCGTGGTGGTCGCGCCATAACCGTTGCTCTGGAACAACGCCGCCGCAGCATCGAGCACTCGCCCGCGTAGCGCCTGCGGGTCGTTCTTGCGACGCTCGGGCGCCGACTCCGGGGGCTTCGTCTCCATCACTGAATTAAACCTATTGACTCAAACAGGTCAACCCGTCTGTTTTAGGCAAAAAGGGAGACGATGATGCGAAAAGGACTTCTCACCGGCTGGTTTGCCGGGCTGATGGCGACGATCACACCGTCCGACGCGCTCGCGGATGCCGATCCGGCGGGCGCGCATCCGGTGCTCGAACTGCGTCAGTACAAGATCGTCGCCGGCCAGCGCGACGCCTTCATCGCGCTGTTCGAGCGCGAATTCGTCGAGAGCCAGGAGGCGCTCGGCATGCGGCTGGTCGGGCAGTATCGCGATCTCGACGACCCCGACCGCTTCGTCTGGCTGCGCGAATTCCCCGACATGGCGCATCGCGGCGAGGCCAACCCGATGCTCGACGACAATGATAATGTCCTATTGCTGAAACCCGCGCCGGGGCGGAACTTCGCACCGCCTGCCGCCCGCGCCGGCATCGGCGCCGCACCGCCACCACGCGGCATGGTCGTCGCGACGATCTACTATCTATGGAAGGATCCCGATGCCGGTTTCGCCGCCTTTTTCGAATCCCGTATGCGCCCGGCGCTAGAGAAGACGGGCATGCCGGTGCTCGCCGCCTTCGTGCCCGAAACCCAGCCGAACAATTTTTCGCGCCTGCCGGTGCGCCAGGGCGAGAAGGTGTTCGTATGGTTCACCCGCGTCGCCAGCCAAGGCGCCTATGCCCATGCTGTGGCGCAGTTGCACGCCCTGCCGGCGTGGCGCGAGGACGTGGCCCCAAAGTTGGCCGATGCGGAGGAACGCGCGCCACAGATATTGCGGCTGGAGCCGACGCCGAGGGCGGCGTTGCGGTGACGATCGCGTAGCGCGTCCACGCCTCCTTCCGTCCGTCGGGAATCAGGCCTCAGACCCCAGCCCTTGCTTGCGCCGCCGGAACTCGGCCACCTTGGCCTTGTTGCCGCACGCGGACATCGAGCACCATCGACGATCGCCCGAGCGGGAGGTGTCGACGAAGAACAAGGTGCAGGCCGGCGCCTGGCACTGGCGGACATGCGCGGCGTCCTCGCCGCCAAACAGGTGAACGGCTTCCCGTGCCAGTGAAGCAAGCAGGCTGGCGGCGGATCCTTCCCACTCCTCATGCCCGTCCGCCCGCAATACCGCCGCCGCCGCCGGAAATGCCGCGATCCGATTGAGCGTGTCACGCGCATCGGCATCGAGCGGCTGTTCTCCAAGACCACCGGCGAGCGTGAAGATCGCTTCGCGCAAGGCATGAGCCATGGTCAGATCGGCCTCGGTCGCACCCGGCGCGGACGTCGCCAGCCCCGCGGAAACGAGCCAGCGATCGAGGTCCTGCGCTGTCGCCAGCAATTCGCGCGGCGAAGGCTTGAGTCGCGCCTGCAGCGTCGCCGCGAGATCGAGCGCGACAGCCCCTCCCCTGAAGCGAAAGCCGTCCCGGTCCTCGGTCGGCAAATCCATGGTGCGGCGCTTCCTCATGTAACCTGATTGACAGGTTTCATTATCTTCGGCAAGAGTCATGAAACCTGATAAAGAGGTTACGAGGAGATTGTCGTGAAGCATCGTTTCGTATCGGCCTGTGCCGTCGCCGCGCTCCTCACCGGGGTTGCCGTTGCCGCCCAGCCGCAACCTGCGGATCTTGCTTCGCTCGAAGGGACATGGGTGATGGACTCGGCCTATGAGATCCATCCCGACGGCACCCGCTCGACCAATTATGGCGAGCACCCGCTCGGCCTGCTGAATGTCGACTCGGCCGGCCGCTACAATCTGCAGATCTTCAAAGCGGGCCGATCGGCCTTCGCCAGCGGCGACAAGACGCGCGGGACGCCCGACGAGTACCGCCAGGCGGTGCTGGGCTCGAGCACCCATTTCGGCAGCGTCGCGATCGACCGTGCGAAACACCAGCTGGTGTTCGATGTGAGGGCGGCATCCTTTCCCAATTGGGAGGGCAAACGACAGCTGCGCGACTACACTTTCAAGGACGGTGTGCTGAGCTATGCCGTGCCCGCCGGCGCGTCGGGCAACGGCGTCGTGGCCTATTCGGTCTGGCGGCGCGTGGCGCCGTGAGCGCATCATGAACGAAGACTTCGCGCGGGCCGCCTGGGCGGATCAGCATGCCCGGCTGACGGCCGACCTGTCGCGCGGCCTTGCGCGGCTCATCGGGCTGTTTCGCGGCCGCGTCGCGACCCGTTCCGACCTATCCGGGAATATCCGATCGACGAGCAACGGTTCGTTACGGACAACGTCATCCACGTCTACGGAGGCGGCCTGCTGCCAGGGAGAGGAGCCGCCGAACGGCCCAGGGTCCGTGCTTGACCACGGACCCTAAAACTCGCTGCCGTCCTTGCGCACGAAATGCCCGCCGCCCGGCAGATGCATATCGATGTCGGAATAATGGCAATCACTCTCCGCTCGCCCCGGCGCCGCGACGTTCGCCCCCACCGCGACGAACACGCAATCCGCGTCACTGCGGTTCTGCAACACATGCCCATTGCCGTCGCCCTTGGGAAAGCTCGCGCAATCGCCGGGGCGCATGACATGCTCGCCGTCATCATCGACCAGCACCGCCTCGCCCGCCAGCATCACGACGAATTCGTCCTCGCCGACATGCCAATGGCGCTGCGACGACCAGGCGCCCGGCTTCAACGTGACATGGCTGACGCCGAAATCCGCGAGCCCGGAAGCCGGCGCGAGGCGGCGATACCAGCGGCCCTGCACTTTCTCCGAATAAGGCGCGGGATAACCCGTCTTGTTGGTCTGCGGGATTGTATCGAGATCGAGCTTGGGCAATGTCGCCTCCAATGAACCAGACCGCTACCTTGCCCGATGTGGTCGCCCTGACCAAGACGCTGATCGCCTGTGAGAGCGTCACCCCCGCGCGCGGGAGCGTGTTCGATGCGCTGGAGACCGCGCTGGTCCCGCTCGGTTTCGCGGTCGATCGCTTCATCGCCGGCGAGGCACCCGATGGCCCGGTCGAGAATTTGCTCGCCACGCGTGGCGGCACGGGAACGCATCTCGCCTTTGCCGGCCATCTCGATGTGGTGCCGCCGGGCAGCGGCTGGGCCAGCGGCGCGTTCGAACCCGAGATCCGCGGCGGCCTGCTCCACGGCCGCGGCGCGGTCGATATGAAGGGCGCCATCGCCGCTTTCGTCGCCGCCATCGCCCGTGTGCCGCAGGGCGCGCCGCTCAGCCTGATCATCACCGGCGACGAGGAAGGTCCCGCCACCTTCGGCACCGTCGCGCTGATGGAACGCATGGCGGCGCAGGGCGTGACGCCCGATCTGTGCCTGGTCGGCGAGCCGACCTCCGCCGCGCGGCTCGGCGACATGATCAAGATCGGCCGGCGCGGTTCGGTCAATATCTGGATCGAAGTGCCCGGCCGACAGGGCCATGTCGCCTATCCCCACCTCGCCGACAATCCGATCCCGAAACTGGTCGCGATTCTGGCCGAGATCGACGCCATCGTGCTTGATCAGGGCACCGACTGGTTCCAGCCGTCCAACATCGAGGCGACCGACATCGCCGTCGGCAATCCGGCGACCAACGTCATCCCGGCGCACGCCTCGGCGCGGCTATCGATCCGTTTCAATGATCTGCAACGCGGCGAGGATCTGGTCGCGCGGATCGAGGAGATCGTCACCCGCCACGCCCCCGGTGCCCAGGTCATCGCGCGAATCTCCGGCGAGGCCTTCCTCACCGCACCTGGCGCCTTCTCCACGCTGATCGGCGATGCGATCGAGGCACGCCAGGGCCTGCGCCCCGAACTGTCCACCACCGGCGGCACGTCGGACGCACGCTTTCTCTCAAAGCTTTGCCCGGTGGTCGAATTCGGCCTGGTCAACGCGACGATGCACAAGCTGGATGAGGCGGTGTCGATCGACGACCTCCACGCGCTGACCGGGATCTACGCCGACATCATCGCACGGGTAGCGGCGCTGTAAACGGCGCGATTCAATTTCCGGCGATTTCTGGCATCACGGGGCTGCGATCTTTCTCATCGTCAGCCACATCAAAACTCCTCCCCGGCACGGGGAGGGGGACCATGCGCAGCATGGTGGAGGGGGCTCACCGCGGACGGTTCGCTTGCGGTGAGCCCCCTCCACCACGCCGCTTCGCGCCGCGGTTCCCCTCCCCGTTCCGGGGAGGAATGAGACACCTGCTCTCACCTGTTCTCACCTGCTCACCGACCTGCTCGATCACCTGCTCGCCACCTGTTAAGTTGGATCGCCGGTTTCCATCATCTCTTTGTTTAACCGGCGCTTAGCGCTCAATTGACGCGTCCGCATCGCCACAAAAAAGCATCCACCTGCAAAAGCAGGTGGAACAGGTGCCGCAACCCCACACACGCCCAAGTGATTCCAAAGACTCACGAATCCCCAACGACTCGCAGGAATCATTGGATTTTCTGGACGAGAGTCGCGGATTACCCTATCCCTTTAACCATGATGGGGCGCCTTGCATCGATCGAACCGTGGTTCGTCGTCGCCGTGACGTGCAGCGTCGCGGCCTATGTGCTGTACCTTGTCGGCCTCAGGCGCCAGCTGGTCCGTCCCAACCGCATCTCCTGGCTGATCTGGAGCGGCGCCACCGCGGCCGAGGCGGCGACCTATGCTGCGGTCAACCAGGGCGTATTGCAGGCTTGGGTGTTCGGCATCTCGGCCGTCGCCTGCATCGCCATCACGCTCGGCATCTGGCGCGGCGCGGTGTGGGAACGCCCTTCCACCGGCGAGACCGCCTCGCTCGCCGCCTGCGCCGCGGCGTTGGTGCTCTGGCTCGCCTTCCGCCAGACCTATTGGGCGCACATGCTGCTCGTTCTCGCCGTTCCGGTCAGCTTCTGGCCGACCTGGAGCAGCGTGTGGGAAGACCGCTCGCGTGAGCGCTCGCCTGCCTGGGGTCTCTGGGCGGTCGGCGATCTCGCCACGCTGATCGTCACCACCCGCACCGGCGACCAGCATGTCGGCGAATATGCCTATGTCCTGGTCGAGCTGCTGTGCCATGCCAGCATGTGGTTCATGGTCGGCCTCGCCACGATCAACCCGCTGCGCTCGCTGGGTTTCCGCGACGGGCGCTTCTATGTGCTCGACGCCTATGCCCCCGCCGCCAACCTGTTCTCAGTCGGCGAGACGCATCTCGGCAAGGCGGTCTATGCCGCAATGGGCTTTGCGGAAGGGCAGGAGATCATCCGCTTCACCGGCCGCCGCTTTCGCCACGACCGCGTGCCGAGCCTGATGCGCGGGTCGAGCGACCGCTTCGTCCAGGTAACCCCGGAACATTATATGGGCCCGTCGGGGCGGATCGACGACCTCATCAACCACAGCTGCGCGCCCAATGCCGGCCTGCGCTTCACCGACACCGGCCCGGTACTGGTCGCGGTGCGCGACATCGCGCAGGGCGAGGAGATCGCCTGGGACTATTCGACCACGCTCAAGGAATCGAACTGGCACATGATCTGCCAGTGCCGCAGCCCCGACTGCCGCCGCGTGATCGGCAATTTCGAGACGCTGAGCCCAGAGCGGCAGGAGTTCTTCCGCGCCCGCAACCTGGTCGCGCCGTATTTGCGCAGGCGCGATACGCCGGCCGAGCGGGACCGGGCGGCGTAATTCCCTCTCCCTGTGGGAGAGGGAGGGAGCCGCGAAGCGGCGGAAGGGTGAGGGCAGCGTGCTCTCGTTACTACCCCGCCCTCACCCTTCCCACGCCTTCGGCGCGGGCCCCTTCCCTCTCCCAAAGGGCGAGGGAACAAGTCTACCGCCCCACCAACCGCGTGATCCGCGCCGCCAGCGCATCGATCGTGAAGGGCTTGGCGAGCAACTCCATCCCCTCGTCGAGCGGGCCATCGCCGACCACGGCATTCTCGGCGAACCCGGTGATGAACAGCACCGGCAGCCCCGGCCGCAGTTCGCGCGCCACATCCGCGACCTGGCGGCCGTTCATCCCGCCGGGCAGCCCGACATCGGTGATCAGCAGATCGATCCGCCGGTCGGAGTTCAGTGCGGCGACCCCTCCCGCCCCGTCCCCAGCCTCGATCGCCGTGTAACCAAGCTCGTCGAGCAGATCGATGACGAGCATGCGCACGCCGGGTTCGTCCTCGACCACCAGCACCACATCGTCGGTCGCGACCGGACGGATCGTCGCGCGTCGCCCACCTTCGCCCGGCGTCACGACCGAGCCGACATGACGCGGCAGGTACAGGCTCATCGTCGTGCCAGCGCCCGGCGCCGAGCGGATATGGATCTGCCCGCCCGATTGCCGCGCAAAGCCATAGATCATCGACAAGCCGAGCCCGGTGCCCTGTTCCTTGGGCTTGGTGGTGAAGAACGGCTCGAACGCGCGCGCCACGACCTCGGGCGGCATGCCGACGCCGGTGTCCGACACGCACAGCGTGAGATAGGCGCCCGGCGGCAGGTCACGCTCGGCCGCGCCGGTCTCGTCGAGCCACATATTGGCCGTCTCGACCGTCAGCACCCCGCCATCGGGCATCGCGTCGCGCGCATTGATGCACAGGTTGAGCAGCGCATTTTCGAGCTGGTTGGCATCGACCTGGACCGGCCAGCTGTCGGCGGCGTGCAGCACGCGCAGCTCGATCGTCGGGCCGACCGTGCCGCGCAGCAGGTCCTCGATCCCGGCGATCAACCGCCCGACATCGCTCGGCCGCGGGTCGAGCGGCTGGCGGCGCGCAAAGGCGAGCAACCTGTGGGTCAGTGCCGCCGCCCGACCGGCGGCGGTCTGCGCCGCGCCGATATAGCGCGGCAGCGCGTCGATCCTGCCCTGCTTGAGGCGCATCTGCATCATCTCGAGCGCACCCGAAATGGCGGTCAGCAGATTGTTGAAGTCATGCGCCAGCCCGCCGGTCAGCTGGCCGACCGCCTCCATCTTCTGCGCCTGGCGCAGACTCTCCTCCAGCTCGCGCAGGCGCGTCACATCGATACCGACGCCGACCACCGATTCGAGCTTGCCACTGGCATCGAACAGGCTGTGGTTGCGCACCATCACCCAGCGCAGCGAGCCATCCGGCCGCACGACGCGATACTCGACCTCGCTGCCGCCGGTCTGGTCGCGCATCTCGGCGACAACGTTGAGCATGCGCCCAACGTCGTCGGGGTGGATGCGTGACAGCAGTTCGGCCATCGAGGCGCCCTGCTCGGCCTGCTCCGCCGTGAAGCCGTACAAGGCGGCGAAACCGGCATCGCTGCTGAAGCGGTCATGCGCGATGTCATAGGACCAGATGCCGACCCCATCCATCGCGCCGAGCACCAGCCGGGTGCGTTCCTCGGCGGCCCGCAGCGCCGCCTGTTGCCGGCGTTCCTGCGTCACGTCGCGCGCGGTGGTGTAGAGCCGCCCCTCGACCAGCGTCGCAGTCCAGGCGAGGTGGCGATGGTCGCCGTCGCGCGTGCGCATGCGCAGCTCGTAAGGCTGCAAGGCCCCGTCGCGGTGCAACTCGTCGAGCCGCGCCTCTCGCGTAGCGACATCGTCGGGATGCAGCAGCCATGCCGAGGTCTTGCCGATCACCTCATGCGGTTCCCAGCCCAGCGTGCGCGCCCAGGCCGGGTTGACGCTGCGCCATGTGCCATCGGGGTCGGCGATACCGAGCAGGTCTTGGCTCACCTCCCACACCCGGTCGCGCTCGGCGGTGCGCTCGGCGACCTCGCCGACCAGCCGCTCGTTGAAGCTGCGCAGCTGCAGCGCGGCACGCGCGCGCTCGACCGCGTCCCAGGCGAGTTGCGCCACCTCCTCGACCAGCGCGATCTCGCCTGCTGTCCACGCCCGGTCGTCGACCTGGCCGAGATAGAAGGCGCCCTCCCAGCGGCCATGACGGACGAACGGCACGCTGATCCCGGCGCGCGAGCCGGTGATGTCGAGCACCGCCCCGGGCGCGCCGAGCCCGTCGATCGCGCCGCCGAACACCAGCGTCTCGCCCTGCCTGATCACCGCACTGATCGCGCTGCCGAACGAGGCGGAGGGCATCTCGCCGGTCATCGGCGCGAGCCTGCCGCTGGTCCAGCACGGGCCGAAGCGGATGATCGAATCGTCGACCACCTCGAAGAAGCCGGCACGGTCGACTGCCAGCCGCATACCGATCGTCTCGGCGGTGAGTTGCATCAGCGCGTCCGCGTCCTGCGACAGGCGCTGACGGCGGACCAGCGCGAGGATGAACTCGCGCTCCTCCTTGGCGCGGCGCAACTCTGCCTCGGCGTTCTTTGCCGTCGTGATGTCGAAGGTGACGCCGGCGAACAGCGCGGGCCGCCCATCGGGCGCATAGCGGCACCGGCCCTGCACCGAGATCCAGCGCTCGGCACCGTCGGGGAAGCGCAGCCGGTACTCGCTCTCCAAGGGATCACCGCTGCCGAACGCCGCCTGGAACTGCGCGTTCACCGCCACATAGTCGTCGGGGTGGACATGGACGATGAACGCCGCCGCCGGCGCGCCGTCCGCCGCGAGCCGCGGGTCGACGCCATAGAGATGCGCGGTACGCTCATCGCCGGTGACGGTATCGGTGGCGAGATCCCACTCCCAGGTGCCGATCCGCCCCGATGCCTCGAGCGCAAGACGCAGCCGCTCGGCGCTACCGCGCTCAGGCATGACAAAGCGGGGAACAGAGGGGCATCGGCACGCGGCGAGCCTCGCGCATCGTCGGCGACGCTGTCAACCGCAACGCGCCGGCTGGCGCGACGAGATCACCGGCGCTAGAGATAGTTTCATAAGAAACATCTTCGCAGGACGACCACATCATGACCCTCCATGACCTCAGCCATTACGGGCTGTCGGCCGATCGCGGCTATCTCTCGCATGCCGAGATCGACGACATCGAACTCCCCGACGATTTCGCCGAGGTCGAGGGCGCCGCGGCAATGCTGTCGGGCCTGCTCACCACCGGCCGCGTCCATCACTGGCTGAACGGACTGGGGATGCCGGACATCGACGCCTTCCTCGCCTCGGCGAGCGACGAGGAGATCGGCGTCGCGATGGTACGCTATTCCTTCCTGGTACAGGCCTATGTGTGGGGCGAGCCGACGCCGCCAGCCTTCCTCCCCGCCAACCTCGCCATCCCGCTGGTCGCGCTCTCCGACCATATCGGCTTCCCACCGGTGATGAACTATGCCGGCTATGTGCTGGATAACTGGTACCGGCTCGACAAGGACGCGCCCGTCGCGCTCGACAATATCGTGATGGACCAGAACTTCGCCGGCGGTCAGGATGAGAACTGGTTCGTGCTCGTCCATGTCGCGATCGAAGCGACCGCAGGCCGGGCGCTGGAGCTCGGGGTGGAGCTGGTCCGCGCGAGCGATGCCGGCGACGCGGGCGCGGTCGAGGCGTTGCTGATCGAGATGAACACGGTGTGGGACGCGATCAACGGCATCTTCGATCGCATGGTCGAGAAGTGCGACCCGTACGTCTATTACAACCGCGTCCGGCCCTATATCCATGGCTGGAAGAACAACCCGGCGATGCCCGAAGGGCTGATCTACGAAGGCGTCGCCAAGTTCGCCGGCAAGCCCCAGCCGTTCCGCGGCCAGACCGGCTCGCAAAGCTCGATCGTGCCGGCGATGGACGGCCTGTTCCAGGTCAGCCACACCAATGACGAGTTGCGCGAGTTCCTCGCCGACCTGCACCAGTATCGCCCGCGCAAGCACCGCGCCTTCATCGAGGACATGGCCGGAGCGAGCCACCTGCGCGACTTCGCCCGCGAGCAGGGCCAGAGCCTCAAGCACGCCTTCAACGCCTGTGTCGAGCAGGTCGCCCGCTTTCGCAGCCGCCACCTCGAATATGCCGCCGCCTATATCAACAAGCAGGCTTCATCGGGCGCGGGCAACGACCCGGATGTCGGCACGGGCGGCACGCCGTTCATGAAGTATCTGAAGAAGCACCGCGACGAGAACCGGGCGCAGACGATCTGACATCTTCTCGCTCTCCCCTCAATCTTCTCCCTCTCCCCTCAAATGGGGAGAGGGTCGGGGAGAGGGGTGGCCCCAGACGCAACGTCCGCGTTACTGCCCCTCTCCCGGCCTCGCTACGCTCAGCCTCCCTCTCCCTGGAGGGGAGAGGGAAAAGGTTACAGATCGTCGAAGTCGATCGGGCCGTCCTTGTCGATCGCGACGTTCGCCTCCGGCATCGGGTATTTCAGGCCCGTCGCGCAGTTGAACAGTACGACCTCGTCATCCTCGTCGACCAGACCCGTGTTGAGCGCCTCATGATAAGCTGCCAGCGTCGCCCCGCCCTCCGGACACAGCAGCAGGCCGTCCTTCTTGGCGCAGGCATCGACCGCGGCGAGGATCGCCGGGTCGCCGACCGCCATCGCCTTGCCGCCGCTCTCGCGCACAGCGCGCAGGATAAGGAAGTCGCCGACCGCGCGCGGCACGCGGATGCCGGCGGCGACGGTATGGGCGTCCTCCCAGCGCTCGGCATGCTCGACGCCTTCTTCGAACGCCTTGACGATCGGCGCACAGCCCGAAGCCTGCACCGCGAACATCTTGGGCCGCTCCGATCCGATCCAGCCGAGCTGTTCCAGCTCGTCGAATGCCTTCCACATGCCGATCAGGCCGGTGCCGCCGCCGGTCGGGTAGAAGATCGCCTTGGGCAGCTTCCAGCCGAACTGCGCGGCGAGTTCCAGCCCCATCGTCTTCTTGCCTTCGATCCGGTACGGCTCCTTGAGCGTCGAGAAGTCGAACCACTGGCCGGCCGCCGCGCCCTTGCCGACGATCGCGCCGCAATCGTCGATCAGGCCGTTGACGCGGTAGACCCGCGCGCCCTGCATCGCGATCTCGCGGACGTTGATCTCGGGCGTGTCGTCGGGACAGAAGACGATCGTCTCGATCCCGCAGCGCGTCGCATAGGCAGCCAGTGCGGCACCGGCATTGCCGTTGGTTGGCATCGCGATCCGCGTTACGCCCAGCTCGCGCGCCATCGCCACCGCCATGACCAGCCCGCGTGCCTTGAACGAGCCGGTCGGCAGGCGACCCTCGTCCTTGACCAGCACTTTGGGGCCGCCCGAACGCGGGATCGGCACCAGCGGCGTCTCGATCTCACCCAGGCTGACGATGCTGCTGGTATGGCGCACCGGCAGCAGCTCGCGCCAGCGCCACAGATCGGTCGGCCGCGCCGCGATCATCGCCTTCGGGGCGACGGCGCGGATCATGTCGAGGTCGTAGCGCACCAGCAACGGCCGCCCGGCGCGCGACAGGCCGTGGAGCTGGTCGGCCTCATAACGCTCGCCGGTCAGCGAGCATTCG
>NZ_JAQGLG010000020.1 GCF_028292965.1 Sphingomonas bacterium
TGTCGTCGATCGTCGCGACGGTGATTGTCTTGGTCGTGTCGCCCGGGGCGAATGTCAGCGTCCCCGACGCCGCAGTGTAGTCGCTGCCCGATGTCGCGGTGCCGTCCGCCGTCGCATAGTTAACGGAATAGGAGGCCGAGGTCGTACCGGTCTTGGTAACCGTGAACGTCAGCGCTCCGCCCTCGGTCACCGCGGTCGCGTTGCCGATCACGAACGATGGTGGCGTGGCGGGCACACCGGATACCGTATAGGTTGCCCGGTTGCCGGCAGGGTCGAAAGTCGTTCCTGTTTGGGTTCCGCTGTTCGGACCACCGGACACCGACGACGTCACCAAGCGCCCGAGCGAATCATAGGTATATGTGGTCGTCTCCTGCGCGGATGACGGCACACCGATCAGCAAGGCAATCAGCACAGACCAAATCGGTACCAGCCACCGCTTGCTCATTCGCTTTCCCCCGGATGAAGCGAATAGGCAGCGACTCGTCGCTTCACTTCGAACGACAGAACTGACCGCTGCCCATGCCTTGGTCAACCATCTTCATAAAAAAAAGCTGAAAAACTCTATGGAAGCTAAATAGAACCATTATGGCTCTTTCAAGTGCAAAAACTAATTGCACCGAAATGGAGCTAATTCTGAGAGTTTTTCGCTTAACTACTTCGATAATTGGCGCTCGGGTGCATTGCTGACCTACGCAGACGACCCGCCATCCTTTTATTGCCCAAGCATGATCATGCATCGCACGGGGCGCTTCGCCTTGCTCGCCGCCTGTTTGCAGGCGTCGATGGCCTCGCGATTGTCGCGCCGTATCTCGGCGGCGTCCGCGATGGCCTGCCAAGCCGCCGGGCTGTCGGCGCGCATGATCCGGGTTCCCGCCTCCCATAGGGTCGGCTCGCCAACCATATGCTGCGCCATGCGCTCGGGCATATGCCAGCTTTCGGGCAGCGTGCGTGCCACGACGCCAGGAAGGAACGACCACAACAGGCATCCAGCCACGACGCTGCCGCATGCAGTCCATACGAGGCGTTTGCGTTGCTCGCGCTTCTCGCGGACCACGCCGACAAGGTCGCGGATGATCCTCGCCGCGTCCTGATGGGCCTCCCGCGCTTCGCGAAGCGTCGCGCTGTCAGTGCGGCGGGATTTCTCCGCCGCGGCGTCCATCCGCGCCGCCAGTCCTTCCGGTGTCAGCAGCATGGCGGGTTTCTCGGCGATGCCGGCCAGCCCTTGCGCGATTCCGGCAAGCCGCGCGTTCATCTGGCCCAGCGTGGCGCTGTAGTCGGGAATATCGATGCTCGCCCCCTCGGCCGCCAGATGTTCCACCGCGCGGGACATCAGGGCAATCCGGCCGTCCAGGCGCGCGAACGCCTGCGCGGCAGTCTCCGCTGCCGGTTCCGGCGCGTTCAACAAGGATTGTTCGTCGCTCATTTCTTCCTCCTATCGGCTCATTCCAAGGCTGCGGGTCGGCTCGAAGGACACGTGATCCGCGAGGTCGCGGGACAGATTGCGGCTCATGTCGGTGTCGATCCCGAACTCATGACGCCGGCCGCGCAGCAGCGATTCCATCTGCGCGTCGCGCTCGAGGCTCTTCGCCATGCCCGCCATCTGTTCGCCGACCTTGCTCGCGCCCCGCAAATCACCGTCGCGCTGCAACTCCTCGCGGTGGCGCTGCAACTGCTGCCACCCTTCCACGAACTTGTCGGCACGCTGGAACGGATCGATGCGGATTTCGGCCTCAAGCTGCATCGCGCGCATTGCTGCCTGGCTGCGGCCTTCCGCGGCCTCGCGGACAAGCTCAGGGTTGTGCTGGAAAGCCGCGCGCAGATCGGTTGAGGCATGGGGCCGGACGGCGTCCAATGCCTCTCTGGCGCGCTCAAGCGCCTCGCGCTGGTGCGGCATGGCAGCAAAGCCGGACTCACGTGTCCGTTCGATCTCATCGAGCGCCCTAGCATAGCGCTCGATCGCGCCGCGCGGTCCCCCGGCGCGCGTTGGCTCGTGCTTTGCCGCTTCCTGCGGCGTGGGCCGGAAATCCGCGAACATGTCCTGTTCGCGCGGCGCCGGGATCTTCGGCTTGAAGCTGTCGAAGATCCCGCGCGCTTTCTCCGCCCCAACCCGGACAATCTCGGCAACGCGCTCGCGGAACGTGATCCCACGCCGCTCCGCGAATGCCCGCGCCGGATCGGCACGTTCGTAATCGCCCGCCATATCCTTGGCGCGTTCGCGCGATAGCGTGCGGACAAGCCGGGACTGATCGGCGAAGTCGTCGCGACCATAATGAAGCTCGACGCCATCGCGGTGCCGGGACAGCCCAACATAGGCGCTGTGGCTATCCATGCCGGGCGTGGCGAGAACATGCGCCCGGTCCACGGTCATCCCCTGCGCCTTGTGGATCGTGGCGGCGTAGCCGTGATCGACATGGGCATAATCCCTGGTGTCGAACGCCACGACACGCCCATCATCGGTGCGGACAGCCATGCTCTGCGCGCTGACCTGTTCGATGGCGCCCAGCGTGCCGTTCTTCACGCCAAGGCCGCGCTCGTTGCGCAGGAACATCACACGGTCGCCTGACGCGAAATGCCGCTCGCCGCGCTCGACCAACACCTGCACATCGTCGCCCAGTTCGCCCGCGTCGCGCATCCGTCCGCGTGCGGCGTCGTTGAGGTCGCGCACCTCGTCATTGGTGTGGGTGAGGATGATGCGCGTATCGCCGGGGTTGGCCTGCCGCGCCCGGTCCCAGCGATCGACAAGTTCGCCGCGCGCGTCATCGCGTGTGGCGGCCGGGTGGACCATGCCATGCTCGCCATAGTCGTGGATCGCCTCGCCGGCCCTGCCGGTGGCGAGGTGCCGGGTCGCGTCGCGCTGCCAGTCGGTGCGCTGTCGGCGAACCTCGGTGATCTCGACACCGCCATGCCGTTCATGGATCGACCGGAACGCCGCGCCCGCCTCGATCGACTGCAATTGCTGCGGATCGCCGACCAAGACGACTTTCGCGCCCGCGTCGGCGGCGTGGGACAACACGCGCTCCATCTGGCGCGTGCCGACCATGCCGGCTTCGTCGATCACCAGCACATCGCCGGCAGCGAGCAAGTCGCGGCCCTGCGCCCAGCCATGTTCCATGCTCGCAATGGTGCGTGAGCCGATGCCGGAACCGTTCTCCAGGCCCTCGGCGGCGATCCCCGACAATGCCGCGCCGCGCACATTGAGGCCCGCCGATTCCCATGCTTCGCGCGCCACACCAAGCATCGCGCTCTTGCCAGTCCCGGCATAGCCGACGACCACGCTCAAGCCTCGCTCACTGGTCGCATGATCGAACGCCGCGCGCTGCTCGCCCGACAGGTCCAGCCCACGTTTCGCCGCGCGGGTCAGCGCCGCTTCCCGGTCGCTCTCCGATACACGATGCCGCTCGCGTTCCGCCATCATCGCGGCGGCGCGCTGCATCCGCTGCTCGGCCTCGATCATGTCGCGCGATGTGAACCGGTCCTCGCCGCGCCCGTCCTTGCCCAGGGCGACGAGATCAGGCGAGCCGCGCACCGCGCTCATCGCGGCGTCGAATTGCTCCTTTCCGTCACTGTGGCGATGAATGAACATCGCCATATCGCGGCGGGTGAATGTCGCCTGTTGGTGGGTGATCGCATCAAGGGCGACGCGCGGTTCCGCAATGATGCGTTCGCCATTGCGGCGTGCGATCTCGCGGTGATCCTCGATCCGCTCGGATTCAAGGTCACGCTCGCCCATGCGCTGCGCGGCCGGACCAATCTTGTCCTGCGGCGCAAGGTCGATGCCCTGCGCCTCCAGCGAGCGGTGATCGATGCGCGCATCGATATCGAGCTCGGCGAGCGCCAAGTTGACGTGCTCGGCCCAGCGCTCGCGCCACTGCTCGACAAGTTCGGTGCGGTTCCAGTCGCGCACCTTCGCGCCGAACCCGTCCTCGCCAACCTCGCGCATGGTGAGCATGACATGGGCATGGGGCTTCGCCAGCCCGTCCGCGCCGATGTCCCAATGCACATTGAGGTCGGCGATCATGCCGCGATCGACAAACTCGGTCTGCGCAAAATCGCGGGCAAGCTCGACGCCCTGGGCCTGTGTCATCTCGCGCGGAATGGCAAACTCGACTTCGCGGGCGAGCTGCGCGTCCTTGCGCTTCTCGAAGGCCTCGACATCGTTCCACAGCCGTTCGCGATCCCGCCACGCATCGGGCGCGTTTTCGGGCAGCAGCACTTCGCTGTGCACGACGCCCGATTTGTTGGTGAAATCATGGTCGCGATCCAGCCGCTCATCGTGCAGCCGGTCGCCCGAACGATAGGCCGCCGCCGCCACGGCGCTGCGCCCGCTGGCGCGACTGATGACTTTGACCGAGAAATGGTAGATCGCCATGACGACGCACCATCTACACTTCTAAAGCGACGTCGGCACGACGTATAAGCGCGCCCTCACTCGAAAAATTCCGGTGAGGGACCGGGTAGTACCAGACTGTCCCGGCGACTCTACAGCATTACGCTGCACCCTATATTATCATGGCCGCATCATCTCTCAATCGAGACTTTCGATGCGTAAACCCCGTGACTTCGATTCCGAACTCAAAGCCCTTGCCGACAAGGCCCGGCAACTCAAGGAACGCCGCGTGCGCCAGCTTGGCGAACTGGTTGCCGCGACGGGCGCCGATACGCTCGACACCGATCTTCTCGCCGGGGCGCTGCTTGATGCTGTCGCGATGAAGGATGCCGCAACAAAGGAGGTCTGGCGCAAGCGCGGCGCGGCATTCTTTCACGGCAAAGCACGAAAGCCTGCGCCGGGGACTCAACGCCAGCCGAGCGGCACTCTACCGCTCGACGGCGGCACGGCATCGGCTTGAGGCGAAGAAGGCACGAACCGACATGCGCGAATGGGTCGTGAAGCGGCGCGAGCGAACGAGGCATCTGATCGAACTCGGCGGCCTCGTCGTGAAAGCGGGGTTGGTCGATCTGACGGATGACGATCGCGCCACACTCTACGGCGCGCTCCTCACATTGGCGGATAGACTGCGCGGTGAGGAACGCGGCAATGCCCTCGCCCTTTGGAAGCGCAAGGGCAGCCGCGCGTTTGAGTCGGAACAGGCGGGTGATACGACCCTCACGCGGATCGAAGCGAAGGGGAGATAGGGAACGGAAAATTGCCAGCCGTAGACTTGCTGCGCGCCGATTAGCCCGGGCCAGCGTCCCACTGGGAAGAAGGAGCGTCACAAACGCCGCAAAGCCGATAACCTTCTGGTACCGGTGAGCCGCAGTTCCCGCAAACGGCCTCGGAAATTCGCGCCTTCCCGAGCGCTGGATCATATCGCCATTTCGGCTCACCAGAGACGTCGATATAGAAGTCGGCAACCTTCATGGCACCGCCAATGATATTTGGGCTTTCGAGCAGCGTCGTGCCGCCTGGGACGTGCCCCCGAATGTCACACCCACCGGAACGGTCGATCACCACGCTTTGGACACTTGATCCAACCGATGCCTTGCGATCGTCCTGATAAGCGATGTCTTTGACCGTCTTGACCACGAGCTTGCGCAATTCCTGTGACGATGTACCATTCTTGATGGCAGGAAGCAGACGCAACTTGATCCGCGCGGGGTGGCGTGGCTTCGCACCGGTCGCGAGCACCAGGTAGGGATGCGCAGCTTCCCTCGATAAGTTCATCTCTTTGCCGCTGATCAACAGATTGGAATCGGCGTCCGGGCGCTCAGGACCGTCGAATGAATCATAGTTCGAGATCAGCAGCGCAAAGGGAGCGCCGAGCTTGAACCCGCCCATAACGAAGCTGTGCCGGACATCGAATCCCCGGCGCGCAATCTCGGCGAGGCGTCGCTCGGCGTCGGCCTTGATCGCCGCAGCGGCGTCGTCGATGGATAGCCGGCCAAGATACGGGATGTCGGCAATCCAATCGCTCGGGGTGCGCTTGCGAAAGTCCCACCCGATGCCGGTGTAGGTTATGAAGCCATGCCCATCAGCGAAGTCAATCAAGGTGAGTTTGTTCGACCGCTCAGTAACGATCTTTCCTGCCGGCGTGGTTAGCCGCCGATCCGTTGCGCAGATCGCGAAGTCGGGCGTCAGCACGGAAAGGTTGAAGGTCATGCAGGAGGAGATGGGAACACCCTTCCGGGTTGGCAATCAATGTCCGCTTGCCGCCCGCCAAACGAAACACTCTGCGGCCGACTCTGGTGCAATCTGCCTCTCAAATATCGCGCAACCATTGCTCGAACGACATTGGACGCTGAGCGACATGACGAATGCCGCGCAGCATCCGCCAGCGCGCAATCCATCGGAATGTCCCCATTCGCTTGGCAATCTGCGCACAGGTCAGATCCTCGACCCGGTTGAGGATGAAGGTTTCCAACACTGTCGGGGGCATCGTTAGCAGCGTGGCACGCATCACGGTCGCACCGTCGTCGTCGTCATCCCATGGGATTGGGCACGTAACGCCAAGCGCATGAAGCCTGCTTTCGCAATAGCAACGATAACGACCGCTCAGGATGGTATTCGCGTCGGCAAGAGGCGCGGACATGGCGCGCTCGACAGTTTCGCCGTCGAGAGTGCAACACAACCGGTATAGCGCGTCGGCCAGACCACTCTCCACGGCTAGGGCGCCGATCGACAGGCGGCGGGCGATGGCGCCATAGGATAGGTCATTCACGCGAATTAGCAGGAACACCACGCGCGTTAGCGGCGGCAGTGCCTCAATGGCGGTTTCAATCGCGACAAGAGTGGCCGCGTCATGGTCTGGCGCGTCGGCCATGACAGACTTCACCTGCCACCAAGACGCCGCCGCCAGCCGTTCGGCCGGGAATGGCCCGTAACCTCCTGGACGCGGTTCAGCAGCGCGCGGAGCAGCGGACGCACCTGATCCGCAGTGAAGCCGCCATCAGCGGGCATTGGGTCGTCCCAACGGGGCTGACGCCATTTCCAGTAGGGCGTCAGTACCATCGCCAGCCGCGACATATCGGGGCAGGTATGGCCCAGCCCAGTCGCGTTGGCGTAAGCAAGCCCCTTGGCGACACGCAGACCGATATGGCGCGCGCACCATTCATCCTCAAAGCCGATGTCCAGCAAATGCGCACTCAACCCCAGTTGCGTGACGATTCCGGAATAATAGAGAACCTCGTCATTACCCGTGAGAATGCCGGCTTCGAGCGTCCCGAAAAAGCTCTCCGCCCGATGATAGCGAAACCTGCTCAGGGAGCGCCCTTCCCTGCTGCGGCAGAGGAACGCCGGCTCGTCGTTATGCTCCCGGTGGAGTGTCGCCAATGCCTCGCTCCAGGGCGGGGTCACGACGGACACCGCAACCGGCGTTGCGGTCAGCGCCCGCAACAAGGCGCGGCGTGATGTGCGGGAAGCAATCGACGAATCATCGGAGGGGAGATTGCGTGCGGTCATGGGCCTGCCTTCCTCGTCTGCTTTCTCGAAGGCGGTGCATAACGCCTCCAAGAACAATAAGCGGCACCGCTTATAGCTTGAAAGGCAGGAAATAATCAATAACCGGTGCCGCTTATTCGACTTCCGATTGAACGACCCCCGTGCTTGATTACGACGCGGGCATGGGACGGCCGCCGCTCAACGTAAAATCGACCAACATTCGCCTTCCGGAGGGTCTAGGCGCGCGCATCGACAAGCTGGTCGGGCGGCAGCGCAGGGCAGCATTCATCCGCGAGGTGCTTGAGCGTGAAGTCGAGCGGCTGGAAAAGCTGGACGGACTATCCATACGGTCAAGCTAAGGCTGATGACCCAAGGCCGACCTCGACTGTGTTCTGTCCCGGCATGATGAGTCGTATCGTGTGCGAATTGCTCGGTTCGCCTGTCCCGAGTGGCCGCGTTCTTGGCGCGCTGCTCCATAAAATGCCCAAACCGGCACTTCAGTGCCTCCCCCCTTGCGGTGCGGGAAGGACTGACGCAGCCTGATCTCTGGCGGTCAGACCTCCATTGATTGGAGCGAATGCCGTGAACGACTCGACCTGAACCGAACGCCCCGGTCGCAAACAAGTGCGACCGGAAGGCACTGATCGGCGTGAGGCTGGGATACAGTGGGAAAAAATCTGCGGCAATCGCTTTCGCAATTTCCCTACGCCAGTTTCCGCCATTCACCGCCGCCCGCCGCTAGGCGCCGCCAGCCTCCGCCAATCATCATGCGTTGGTCTTTGGGTGCCCTGGAACGGCTCTTGTCCGGGGCGAACGGACACCCAATGCTCATCAGTGGGGGGCGTGCAACACGATGACGTGAAAGACAGCCCATGAATAACCCCGATCGTATCATCCGTTTGAAGACCGTTCTCGACCGTACCGGCCTTTCCCGCTCGACCCTTTACCGCAAGATGGCCGATGGCACCTTTCCCGATAAGGTGCGGATCAGCATCCACGGCGCCGGCTGGCACGAGTCCGCCGTCAATCGATGGATCGCCAATCCGGCGGCTTACCGCGAGGATTGCACCGTGAGCGAAGTGCAATGACCTCGCCCCCGGCTCCCGATCCGATCATGCGTGCGCGTCAATGACGCTGCCCGCATGATCGGCATCGGCCGCACCAAGCTCTACGAGCTGATTGCGGCCGGTGAAGTCGAGACGTGATCTGCCCCCCGTTTCGTGAAGCAAGATAAGGTGTTTTTGGAACCGGAGGCTACAATGTAGCGAAGAACGCAGGCTTTTTCGAAAGCTCACACCTTCTGCGCAGCTATCCAGCGAACTGGATCACATTCCCGCCAGTCTGTTTCGCGATCTCCTGCGATAGCAGACGCTCCCATGCCGCGAGCGCTCGACCAATCTGACGCTTGTATTTTGACTTGTTGTATTTTCGGTTCAGCGCTCCAAGGCTGTGGTTAAGCACGATTTCGGCGATGTTCTCGGAAAACACCTCTCCCATCTCATCCATCTCGTCCGACGATAGCGCCGTTCGCACACCCTTCCGGATTGAATGGAGTGTCCAGTGCTCGACGAACTCGCCGGTCAAGCGCTCCATCGCCGCCAACGCGTTTCCGGCCAGATCGGGCATCATGCTGGGATAGATGAATTCGGCGAACAGGTGCTTTCGCTTGGCGCGGGATTCGAAGATTGGGTGCCCCAGAGCGCCAAGCGGCAGAACATGTGGTTCCCTGTTCTTCGACCGGTCGCGCGGGATCATCCAGAGGCCATTGCGATATTCCGCGCTGGCCGCGCCAAGTGCCTCCATCTTGCGCGCGCCGGTCAGGATCAAAAGGCGGATGGAATCCCGCTCATCGTCGATGAGCTGATCCGAGGCGCGCCAGAGCGTCGCCAGCTCGGCAATCGAGAGTTCGCGCGAACCCGTGCCTTCCTCGCGCGTCGTGACGAGATCTGCTGCAACATTGTATTCGACATGATCCTCGCGCGAACACCAGGACAGGAACTGTTTCAACAAGACCAGCAACCGGTTCGCGCTGCTCGCAGATCCGCGTCGCTGCATGGCCTTGATTGCCTCCCGAACCTCCAGCTTGGTGAACTTCGAAATCGGCGTGTCCCCGTAGAGCGGGAGAACATTCTTGCCGATGAGCCGCTCATACTCGGCAAGCGATTTCAAACCCTCCTTCGCCAACTTCTTGTGCAGGATCCAATCCGAAAACACAGCGCTGACGGTATCGGCCTCCGCCCGCTTCGCTGCCGCCGCCCGCTCGACCTGTAGCACCCTTGGGTCGTCGCCCCGGTCACGTTCTTCGTTGCGGTCGCGAGCGGACTCGCGCGCGTCTGCCAGCCCCATGGCCGGCCAAGAGCCGAGTTTCAATTTGATCCGCCCCTCGCCCTGCCCACGAAGGCGAGCGGCATCGTAAAGCCACGACTTCGCGCCACCCGGCTCTATCTTCAGATACAGATTGCGGACCAGCTCGTCGCTCACCATGCGACGAGTCACACCCGGCTTGACCGCATCGATCTGCGCTACGGTCATGCGCGCCGACAGCATTTCCTTGTTGTTGATTGTCACCTTGCCTCCTATCCCCACCTTCGGTCCGATTGACCGTTCCGAGGGTTTTTCTGGGGGTTTGACAGCGGGACAGACTGGCGCTTGCTGATCTTGCTTGCAACCCGTGCTTGAGAGCTAAATCATTGATACAAAACCAGAATGATACCGCTTGGCGCAAGGTGGCGCAGGCTGGTACATGTAAAAAAATTGCCATTTCCTAAATTTGTAAACCGAAGGTCGCGGGTTCGATTCCTGCAACCGGCACCAGGATCAACCACGGACATCAGCTTGCCGACGACCGACGATCCGGAATTCGCCCTCGCCGCCGCCGCCTGCCGCTGGCCGCCCGGCCCTGCGCGCGATGCGGCGGTGCGAGCGGCTGCCGCGCGGGTGACCGATGGCGAGCGACTGGCGCGCGTGATCCGTCGGCAACGCGTCGCGGGCATGGTGCATAGCGCGCTCAAAGCCGCTGCCGTCGAAGTGCCCGCCCCCGCCGGCGCGACGATCGCGCATAGTGCCGCCGGCATCATCCGCCACAGCATGACCGGCGCGGCCGAGACCGCGCGGCTGACGCGATTGATCGAGGGCGCCGGCTATCCGGTATTGGCGGTCAAGGGCGCGGCACTCGGTGCCCTGGTCTATGGCTCGATCGCGCTCAAGCAGAGCAAGGACATCGATCTGCTGATCTTGCCCGAGCATGCCGAGAAGGTGATCGCGCTGCTCGAGAGCGACGGTTACCGCATCACCTTTCCCGCCGCGAAGCTGAGCCAGGCGCAGCGCGGTATGCTGACGCGGTACGGCAAGGACGTGGCGATGCGCCGAACCGGCCCCTATCCGCAACTCGAACTCCACTGGCAGTTGTTCAGCAACCGCGGCCTGTTGCCGATGATCACTGCCAGGGCGCCCCGCCAAAGCGTCACCCTGTCGGGCGGCACCACGGTAGACACGCTCGCGCTGCCCGACCTTTATGCCTATCTCGCCGCCCACGGCACGGGGGACGGCTGGTCGCGGCTTAAATGGCTGGCCGACTTCAACGCGCTGGTCGCGCCGCTCGATGCCGCGACGGTCGCCTCGCTTCACGCTCATGCCGAGCGGCTCGGCGCCGGGCGTTGTTCGGCGGTGGCATTGCTGTTGTCCGCCGAGTTCCTTGCGCTGCCGCTCGACCCCGTGTTGGCGGCACGGCTGTGCAAGTCGCGCTGGGTGCGCCTGTTGTGCAGGCTTTCGCGGCGGTTGATGATCCCCGCCGATGGCAGCAGCGAAGTCGGCATGTCCCGTGGCGGCCAGCGCATCTTCCTGCTGGTGCAATTGCTGATGGCGACGGGCGCGCGCCATTATTTGGGCATCGCGCGCTGGATGCTGTTCATCCAGACCGACATGTACAGCAGCAAGGCGCCGCCTAGGCTCTATTTCCTCTATCCGCTGGTCCGGCTTCCGCTGTGGCTCGGCCGCCGATTCGGCATCGTGCGCCAATCCTATGTGGGCGAAGGGCAATGAACCGCGCGCTTCGCCGGCACTGGAAAATGTTGCGCCACCGCCTCAATCGTACGCGCCAGGTCGATAATGGGGATCGGCTGCTGCTGGCCGAGGCGACCTTGCGACTGGCCGCGGCGCGCGTGCAACTCGCCACCCAACCCTTTCCGCGCATCGCACGCCGGCTCGGCGGGTTCATTACACCGGCACAGGCCCGCGCGACGAGCGCGAGCGAAATGCTTACCCCGGACGAACAGGCGATCGCGGCCAAAATAGGCTGGGCGGTGACGCGGGCGGCACGGCATGTGCCGTTCGGCGCGGTATGCCTGCCCCAGGCGATGGCGGCCAAGGCGATGCTGGCGCGGCGCGGCATCGGCAGCGTGATGCATTTCGGCACGATGCGCGGGGAGAAGCTGTCGCTTGCCGCCCATGCCTGGCTTGACGCTTCCGGGGTCGAGGTGACGGGCTATCCGGTCGAGGCCAGTTTCACCGAAATCGCGTGCATCCCCTGACCGGGCTTTATCTTTTCGGCGGTATGGCGATCGAATCGGAGGTCGAACTTGTCGGCCTGCGCAAGGCAGCCGGGGCGCTCGGTGCGCATCGGGTGAAGCTCGTCTTTCACCACGGCGCGGCGCCCCCGGGCGATCAGGAGATATTCACCTGGACCGGGCGCTACGGGTTGAAACTGCGCGCGCTGGGTGACGGCTGGCATTTCAGCTCAAAACTGGACGGCCTTTTCATCGCCGACAATCAGGTGACGCGGATCGACTTTTACTCGCGCGAAAGCGCCCCCACGCCCGCCGCTATGGACGTGTTGACCCGCCGGGTGCTGCCGCGCCTCGCTATCGCTACCGGCGCGCTCACCGTTCACGGCGCCGCGCTGATCCGCGACCAAGGCGCCATCCTGATGTTCGGTGCATCGGGTGCAGGAAAATCAACCCTCACTGCCGCGCTCGCCCAGGCCGGCTGGCACATTGGCAGCGACGATCTGACGATGATTCGCCTGACGCCCAGCGGTGCGATGGTCTATCCCGGTGCAACCGGCGTATGCCTCTGGCCCGCCACGCGCACCGGTCTGGCGATCGATCCGGCACGCTGCGTACAGATGCCAGGCTATGACGACAAATTGCGCTTCGAACCCGAGAATGCGCCAGGCGCCGAGGCAGCCCCGCTCCGCGCGCTCGTCTTTCTCGATCGTAACAGCGAAGTTGCCGCGCCGCGCCTCGACCGCATGCCGATCGCCGAAGCGGTCCGCGAGGCGACCCGGCAGCTCATCGCGCTGGACCCGACCGCGCCGCGCACGGACGCGGCGCACCGGCTGTTGCAGACGATGGCGGGCGTCCCGGCGGTGAAGCTGACCTATCCGAGCGGCTATGCCCGCCTGCCTGCTGTCAGGGACCTGTTGGCAACCTTGCTCTGATCAAGCCAGCAGGCCCTTGCTGCGTGCCGCGGCGATGAATTCCTTCACGGCCTTTTCGATCTCGCCTTCAGGCGCATCGTGCCGAGCGCGCAGCCCGATCACGATCTCTGACAGCGACTGCCCCGCCGCGATAGCTCGCCAGATCTCCGCTGCCGTGCCATTGAGCGCGTGATAACGGCCATCACGAAGGTCGAACAAGGCGAGCTCGCCCGGCACATTCTGCCACGAGACATGATCGGGAATGGATAGCGTCACAATTGCCCCCTGATTTGGTCTCGCCTCTAGCGCGCCGCGCCGAATCCGCAAATCGCGCGCCGTGATTGCGTCGCCACCGAAACGGACCGATAGGAACCCCTTCGCTCGGCCGGGATTTAAGCTTCATCGATGATCAAGGTCGCCAGCTACAATATTCATAAAGGCATCGGCCTTGACCGTCGTCGCGACCCGCGGCGCATCATCGACGTGCTGCGTGAAATCGATGCCGACATCATCGCGCTGCAGGAAGCCGATCGCCGCTTCGGCGCGAAGCTGTGCGTCATCGATCCGCAATTGCTCGACGATCACAGCCCGTGGAAGGCGGTCGCGATCGGTGATCGGGCCGGCAGCATGGGCTGGCACGGCAATGCCCTGCTGGTGCGCAAGGACGCCAAGATCCTCGGCAGCAACATCATCCACCTGCCAGCGCTGGAACCGCGCGGCGCGGTCGTAGCCGATGTCGACAGCGGCGGTGCACTGGTGCGCGTGGTCGGCATGCATCTCGATCTGTCGGGGCTGCGCCGACGCCGCCAGGCGCATTCAATTATGACACACGTCCATGCCGATCAGGCGCGCCATCCGACGGTGATGATGGGCGATCTCAACGAATGGAGCGCCCATGCCGGGTGCCTGCGCGATTTCGCACACCATTTCCGTTTCGCCGCCACGGGCGCGAGTTTCCACGTCCGCCGGCCGGTCGCGGCGCTCGACCGGATCATGTATACGCCCGACTTACGCGTGGTCGATTGCGGCGCCCATAGCAGCACGCTCGCGCGCCGCGCCTCCGATCATCTGCCGATCTGGGCGGTACTGGAGAGCCATTGATGCGCGAGAAGGAGCTGCGGCTCGCCTTGGTCTGTTATGGCGGCATCAGCCTTGCGGTCTATATGCACGGCATCACCAAGGAGATCTGGCGGCTCGCCCGCGCCAGCGCGGCGTTTCATGCAGACGAGGCGCCGGCGAGCGGCAGCCAGGGCGTTTATCATGCGCTGCTGCAGGAGATTGAAGACGATAGCGGCCTGCGGCTGCGCGTGCTAATCGACATCATCGCAGGCGCCAGCGCGGGTGGCATCAACGGTGTGTTTCTCGGTCAGGCGATCTCGACCGGACAGTCGCTTGAACCCCTGACAAAATTATGGCTCGATTCGGCAGACGTCGAGGCGCTGATCGATCCGCTACAGGCCCCGAAGACGCGCTTTTCCAAGATGTGGGCGATGCCGCTGACCTGGATGGCGGCGCGGCGCAGCGGCACCAGCGTCGATGCGCTGGTCGAACCGGAGACGCGCGCCGAGGTCCATGCCAAGCTGTCGCACTTCATCCGCTCGCGCTGGTTCGAGCCGCCGTTCGGGGGTGAACTCTTCACCGGCCTGTTGCTCGACGCACTCGACGCGATGGCGGCGAGCGATCGTGGCTCCCGGCTGCTCCCGCCGGGCCAGCCGCTCGACCTGTTCGTGACGATGACCGATTTTCGCGGTCATCCCGAGACGCTGCGGCTCAACTCGCCGCCCGAGGTGATCGAGACCGAGCATCGCCTGATCGCCTCCTATGGCGACCGCGGCGAGGCGCGCGATACCCTCGCCCACCCTGCCGAACTGACCTATGCCGCGCGCGCCACGTCGAGCTTCCCCGGCGCCTTCCCACCATTCACCGTGGCCGAACTCGACGCTGTGCTGCGCAAGCGGCAGGTCGACTGGCCGGGGCGCATGGCATTCCTCGAACGGACTCTGCCGCGCCATACCGCCGCCAACGCCGCCGAATCGGCGGTCCTGATCGACGGCTCGGTGCTCGCCAACGCCCCCTTCAAGCCGGCGATGGACGCGCTGCGCGAGCGCCCGGCGCGCCGCGAGATCGACCGGCGCTTCGTTTATATCGATCCGCAACCGGGGGTGAAAATCCACTTTGGCGACACCGACACCGCGACCCCGGGCTTTTTCCAGACGATCATCGGCGCGGTGTCCGAACTGCCCCGCCAGCAGCCGATCCGCGACAATCTCGACGCCATCGCCGAGAAATCGCGCCGCATCGAAAGCATGCGCTCGATCATCAGCGGCATTCGCGGTGAGGTCGAGGCGGCGGTCGAATCGCTGTTCGACTATACTCTGTTCCTCGATTCGCCGACCCCGGCACGGCTCGCGACGTGGCGCACCAAGGCGCAGAACGCCGCCGCCAAAGCGGCCGGTTACAGCTATGCGGCCTATGGCCGGCTGAAGCTGTCGGGAGTCGTCGCAGGGATCGCGCAGCTGCTCTATCAGGCGGGCGACGAGCCCGGCCCGGAGCGCTGGCAGCAGATTCGCGTCGCGGTCAACGCGGCGGTCAGTCTGCGCGGCTTCGACGAGATGAGTTCGAGCTTCTCCGGCGGAGCGAGCAAGGAGACGATCGCCTTTCTGCGCTCCTACGATCTCGGCTTTCGCATCCGCCGCCTGCGCCTGCTCGCGCGGCGCCTGTCGGGGCTCGAGGCCGATCATGAGGATACCGACCTCGCGCCGATCCGCGAGGCGATCTACCTGTCGCTGGCCGATTATCTCGAATGCAAACGCACCGAGAAACACGCCCATCTGCGCAAGGATGTGCGGCTGATGCGCGGCGAGGCCGGCCCGCTGCTGGACAAGCTGGCGCAGTCGATGAACCTCAAAGGCCTCGATACCGCGACCGAGGAACGCCTCGCCACCGCGCTCGACGGGCTGGAACGCGACGTCAAGCGGCCGATCCTGCTCACCTATCTCGGTTTTCCCTATTTCGACGTCGCGACCTTGCCGCTGCTCCAAGGCGAAGGGCTGGACGAATTCGATCCGATCAAGGTCGACCGCATTGCTCCCGACGATGCCCGCGCGATTCGCGCCGGCGGCGCGGCGGCAACGTTGAAGGGCATCCAGTTCAACACCTTCGGCGCCTTCTTCAGCCGCGCCTATCGCGAGAATGACTATCTATGGGGCCGGCTGCATGGCGCCGAACGCATGATCGACATCACCGTCTCGACGCTCGATGCCGGTGCAACGGTGGCGCCCGCACGCATCGCCGCGATCAAGCGCGCAGCGTTCCACGCGATCCTCGACGAGGAAGCCGGGAAGCTCACCGCCATCCCTGAGTTGATCGCTTCGATCCGCCGGGAAATCGGTTAAGGCCCCTAAGGCTGGCAAATCCCGCACAACGCGGCTAGCCTCTCTCTCATGCAGTTCCTCAAAATCCTGTTCTGGTGCCTGCTCGCGTTCGTCGCGGCGATCTTCACGATCGGCAATTGGGGCACCGTGCCGATCCATCTCTGGGCCGGGCTGATCGCCGATGTGAACTTGCCACTGCTGCTGCTGGTGACCTTCCTTGCCGGCCTGCTGCCGACGATGCTCTATTACAGCACGATCCGCTGGCGCCTGCGCAACCGCTTGTCGACCACCGAGCGGGCGATCAGCGACCTGCGCGATACGTTGACGCCGGCCACCGCGCCCCTGATGCCTGACCCGGAACCCGAGCCTATTCCACCCGCAGCCGTGCCGAGCGCCGCACCGCCGGGCGTCGCATGAGCAACCGCATCTATGTCGCGCTCGACACGCCCGATTTCGACAAGGCGATGGCGATCGCCACCAAGGTCCGCCACCATGTCGGCGGCATCAAGCTCGGCCTCGAATTCTTCATGGCCAATGGCCGCACCGGCGTGCGCGACATGGGCGAGCTCGGTCTGCCGATCTTCCTCGATCTCAAGCTGCACGATATCCCCAACACCGTCGCCAAGGCGATCCAGGCCTTGCGCCCGCTCGAGCCGGCGATCCTCACCGTCCACGCCGCCGGCGGCCGGGCGATGATGGAGGATGCCAAGGCCGCCGCGCCGACCGGCACCAAGGTTGTCGCCGTGACCATGCTGACCAGCCTCGACGATACCGATCTCGCCACGACAGGCGTGCGCGGCAGCGCGCATGATCAGGTCGTGCGGCTGGCCGAGCTGGCGATGGATTCGGGCGTCGACGGCATCGTCTGCTCAGGGTCCGAAGTCGCCGCCGCACGCAAGCTATGGCCCAAAGGTTTCTTCGTGGTGCCCGGGGTTCGTCCGGCCAACGGTGCGATCGGCGACCAGAAACGTGTCGTAACACCGCGCGCGGCGCTCGATGCTGGCGCGTCGATCCTGGTGGTCGGCCGACCGATCACTCAGGCGGAGAACCCCGATTTCGCCGCCCGCGAGATCGAAGCGACACTCTAGGCATATATCGCCACGTGGCTTGAGTTCACGATCTAGCCCTGCGCATAGGGACGCATGCCCGTTACCGCCAAGATTTGCGGCCTCTCGACGCCCGAGACCCTCGACGCCGCGATCCGTGGCGGAGCGAGCCATGTCGGCTTCGTGTTCTTCCCGCCCTCGCCGCGCCATTTGAGCCGTGAGCGTGCCGCGCAGTTGGCCGCGCGGGTGCCGGGTCACGTTCGGCGTGTCGGCGTTTTCGTCGACCCCGACGACGCAACGATCGAGGCCGCGACCGCCGCAGGGCAGCTCGACGTCCTGCAACTGCACAATAGCAGCGCGGCACGTGCCGTGGCGGTCAAGGCGCGGACCGGGCTGGAAATCTGGGCCGCCGTCGCGGTCAAGACGCGCCTCGATCTCGACGCGGCGCGCGGTTTCGCCGGCGCGGCCGATCGCATTCTCTATGATGCCAAGACCCCGCCCGGCGCGGCGTTGCCGGGCGGCATGGGTGTGCGCTTCGACTGGACATTGCTCGAAGGTTTCCGTCATCCTTTGCCCTGGGCCTTGTCGGGTGGCCTCGATCCGCTCAACGTGGCGGAGGCGATCAGGGCCACCGGTGCGACACTGGTCGACGTCTCGTCAGGCGTCGAAAGAGCACCAGGCATCAAGGATGCAGCGAAGATCGCCGCCTTCCTCGACGCGGTTGCCCCTCGCTGAACCGGAGCAGGGCCGAAACGGGTTGGCTCCCCGCGCGCACCTGCTAAAGCGCCCCCACCATGACCGTGCCCAACTCCTACCGCGCCCAGCCCGACGAACGCGGGCATTTCGGCGATTTCGGCGGCCGCTACGTCGCCGAGACGCTGATGCCGCTGATTCTCGAACTGGAGGCCGCCTATCGCGCCGCCAAGGTCGATCCGGCGTTCCACGCCCAGTTCGACGATTTGCTCGAACATTATGTCGGCCGCCCCTCGCCGCTCTACTACGCCGAGCGGTTGACCGAGGCGCTGCGCGACAGCGCGCCGGCCGGCAAGGGTTCCGAGGTCTGGTTCAAGCGCGACGAACTCAACCACACCGGCGCGCACAAGATCAACAATTGCGTCGGCCAGATCCTGCTCGCCATGCGCATGGGCAAGACCCGGATCATCGCCGAGACCGGCGCCGGCCAGCACGGCGTCGCCACCGCCACGGTGTGCGCGCGCTTCGGCCTGCCCTGCGTGATCTATATGGGCGCCAAGGACGTGGTGCGGCAGCAGCCCAATGTGTTCCGCATGAAGCTGCTCGGCGCCGAGGTGATCCCGGTCACCTCTGGCGCCCACACGCTGAAGGACGCGATGAACGAGGCGATGCGAGACTGGGTCGCCAACGTTCACGACACTTTCTACATCATCGGTACGGCGGCCGGCCCACATCCCTATCCCGAACTGGTGCGCGATTTTCAGAGCGTGATCGGCCGCGAGGCGCGCGAGCAGATGCTCAAGCGCACGGGCAAGCTGCCCGACCTGCTGGTTGCAGCAATCGGTGGCGGCTCGAACGCGATCGGCCTGTTCCATCCTTTCCTCGATGATCCCAGCGTGAAGATGCTCGGTGTCGAGGCGGCCGGTCACGGGCTCGACAAGGAGCATGCCGCGAGCCTCGCCGGCGGCGCGCCCGGCATCCTGCACGGCAACAAGACCTATCTGCTGCAGGACGAGGACGGCCAGATCACCGAGGCGCATTCGATCTCGGCCGGGCTGGATTATCCCGGCATCGGTCCGGAGCACGCGTGGCTGCACGAGATCGGCCGTGTCCAATATCTGTCGGCGACCGACGAGGAGGCGCTCGAGGCGTTTCAATTGCTGTCGCGGCTCGAAGGCATCATCCCGGCGCTGGAGCCGGCGCACGCCATCGCCATGGTGATGGAGCTCGCGGCGAAGCGGACGAACGATCACCTGATGGTGGTCAAACTGTCCGGGCGCGGCGATAAGGACGTGCCGCAGGTCGGCGAGATTCTGCGAGGCCG
>NZ_JAQGLG010000250.1 GCF_028292965.1 Sphingomonas bacterium
GCGACTGGTACAGCTTCAGCCACATCATCCATGGGTTCCTGTTCTACGCCGCCGGCTGGCTGGTGCTGCGCAACCGGCCGGTCGGGATGCGCCTGCTGGGCGCGACGATCATCGAGGCGAGTTGGGAGATGCTGGAGAATTCGCCGATCATCATCGACCGCTACCGCGCCGCGACGATCGCTGTCGGCTACACCGGCGACTCGGTGCTCAATTCACTGAGCGATGTGTGCTGCATGATTCTCGGCTTCGCCATCGCGCGCCGCCTGCCGGTGTGGGCGACGGTCGCATTGGCGGTGAGCTTCGAACTGTTCACGCTGTTGATGATTCGCGACAATCTGACGCTCAACGTGCTGATGCTGGTCGCGCCGAGTGATGCGATCCGCGCGTGGCAGGCGGCTGGATAGAGAACCAGTGCTCCTGCTGACAACCCTGGGCTCCTGCCTCCGCAGGAGCACGAGCAAGGCAGCTATCTTGCCGACCTATTTGCCGACCATCGTCTCGGGCCGCACCAGCCGGTCGAAGGTCGCCGCATCGACCAACCCGAGCGCCAGCCCCGCCTCGCGCAAGGTCAGTCCCTCGACATGGGCATGTTTGGCGATCTTGGCGGCATTGTCGTAACCGATCTCGGGTGCCAGCGCCGTGACCAGCATCAGCGAGCGCTCGACCAGTTCCTCGATTCGCTCACGGTTCGGCTCGATTCCCGCGACGCAGCGCTCGGCGAAACTGTCCATCGCCACCGCCAGCAGATCGATCGAACGCAGCACATTGGCGCCGATCAGCGGCTTGAACACATTGAGCTCGAGATGCCCCTGCATTCCGCCGACCGTCACGGCCATGTGATTGCCGATCACCTGCCCCGCGACCATCGTCAGCATCTCGCACTGTGTCGGGTTGACCTTGCCCGGCATGATCGAACTACCCGGCTCATTGGCGGGCAGGTCGAGCTCGCCCAGCCCCGAGCGCGGTCCGCTGCCGAGCAGCCGGATATCGTTGGCGATCTTGGTCAGCGCCACCGCTAGGCTGTTGAGCCGGCCGGAGAAATCCACCAGCGTATCGTTCGACGCCAGCGCCTCGAACTTGTTGGGCGCGCTCTCGAACGCGAAGCCGGTGATCGCGCTGACCTCCTTCGCGAACGCCTCGCCAAAGCCGGCCGGCGCATTGAGCCCGGTACCGACCGCCGTCCCACCTTGCGCCAGTCGCGACAGCGCATGGGTGACGAACGGCTCGGTACGCACCCGCGCCAGCCGCAGCTGCGCGCCATAGCCGGAGAATTCCTGCCCCAGCGTCAGCGGGGTCGCGTCCTGGAGATGCGTGCGGCCGATCTTGACGATGTCGTCCCACGCCGCCGCCTTGGCGAACAGCGCCTGTTCGAGCCGCGTCAGCGCCGGCAGCAGGCGGTGCGTCGCCGCGAGCGCGGCGGCGATGTGCAGCGCGGTGGGGAAGCTGTCGTTCGACGACTGGCTCATATTGACGTGATCGTTCGGATGCACCGGCGCCTTGCCGCCGCGCTTGCCGGTCAGCACCTCATTGGCGCGGCCGGCGATCACCTCGTTGACGTTCATGTTCGACTGGGTGCCGCTCCCGGTCTGCCAGATGACCAGCGGGAACTGATCGTCGAGCTTGCCCGCCGCGACCTCGGCTGCCGCCGATTCGATCGCATCGGCGATTTTCGGGTCGAGCCCGTGCGCCCGGTTCACCCGCGCCGCGGCCTGTTTCACCAAGGCCAGGGCGTGGACGATCGCGATCGGCATGCGCTCGGTGGCGGGGAACGGAAAATTCTCGATCGATCGCTGGGTCTGCGCGCCCCAATAGGCGCTGGCAGGAACCTCGATCACGCCGATCGAATCGGTTTCGGTGCGGGTGTCGGCAGCCATTTTCCATCTCCGTCATGCCGGACTCGTTCCGGCATCCACCGTGCGACAGGAATCGCGCCCGCACCATGTGCGGACCAGTGGACCCCGGAACAAGTCCGGGGTGACGATTAGTTGACGACGGTCGGCCCCGGGCGCGACTTATTTCTTCCGCTTGAAATCCACCGAGACGACGTTCGATCCGTCCTCGACCGGCATGATCGTCGGGCCGTCATTCTCAGCCGATTCGTGCGGCTCGGGGCCATCCGGCCCGTCCTGCGCCTGGAAGCGCAGTTCGAAATGCACCGCCGGATCCTGGAAACCGGTGATCGCCGAATAGGGAATGATCAGTTTCGACGGCACCTGGTTGAAGCTCAGCCCGACTGAGAACTTCTCGTCGTCGACCGTCAGATCCCAGAAACGGTTCTGCAGGACGATCGTCATCTCGTCCGGAAAACGCTCGATCAGGCGCTTGGGGATGTCGACGCCGGGCGCCTCGGTCTTGAAGGTGATGTAGAAATGATGCTCGCCGGGCAGGCCGCCATTCTCGGCGACGGAGCCGAGCACGCGGCCGACAACGGCACGCAACGCCTCCTGGACGATCTCGTCATAGGGAATCAGGCTATCCGGCGTCTGGTCGGTCATATCGCCTCAGGTAACGCGGTCTCGCGTCCGGTCAAGATTGCGCGCAACGTATCAGGCGCTATGGGGAGCCGGACATGCGCACCGCCACCATCAGTCGCAAGACGAGCGAAACCTCGATCGACGTCACCGTCAATCTCGACGGCACCGGCGTCTACACCATATCGACCGGAATCGGTTTCTTCGATCACATGCTCGAACAGCTCTCGCGCCACGGCCTGATCGACATGGATGTGAAGACGATCGGCGATCTGCACATCGACCAGCACCACACGGTCGAGGATACCGGCCTCGCGATCGGTGAGGCGGTGAAGCAGGCTTTGGGGGAAAAGCGCGGCATTCGTCGTTATGCCGAAGCATTGTCGCCGATGGACGAGACGCTGACCCGCGTCGCGCTCGACATTTCCGGCCGCCCCTTCCTGGTGTGGAAAACCGAATTCTCGCAGAAACGCCTCGGCGAGATGGACACCGAGATGTTCGAACATTTCTTCCACAGCTTCGCCCAGGCCGCCGGCATCACGCTGCACGTCGAGACGCTGTACGGCCAGAACAATCATCACATCGCCGAAAGCGCGTTCAAGGGTCTCGCCCGCGCGCTGCGTACCGCAGTCGAGATCGACCCGCGCAAGGCTGACGCGATCCCTTCGACCAAGGGCAAGCTGTGACCGCCGGCAAATTTCACGCGAGCAGCGCGCT
>NZ_JAQGLG010000255.1 GCF_028292965.1 Sphingomonas bacterium
CGTGGGTCGATGAGTTGTTGGCCTAGCCTAAATCCTCCCCGGCACGGGGAGGGGGACCACGAAGTGGTGGAGGGGCTGGTCGGGCGTGTGCGAGCCTTTGCAGATACGTGTGCGTTTGCCTGGCAAACGCTTCCGATCGTCGGCGAGGCTTGGTCGACCGCGACCAGCCCCTCCACCATTTGCTGAAGAAGCAAATGGTCCCCCTCCCCGTGCCGGGGAGGAATGAACAAGCTCGATTCAACCGCGCACCGCTTGGTGGCACCATTCATCCGTCAGGCTCTTGCCCGGCGGCTCTTTCTCATTGTGGATGACCAGATGAGCGTCCGTGCCGGCGGCCGGATGGCCCACCTGCTCGCACCTGCTACCCCACCTGCTCGACCTGCTAACGTCACCTGCTCGCCACCTGTTATGTTGGAACTGGCCGGGCACACGATGAATAATACAACTGCTTGATCGAAAATAAAAAAGGGTCTTTTCGTCGGGCGAAAGACCCTCGCGCACCAGGCGCAAAAAAGTTCTGACCTGTTAAAGCAGGTGGAGCAGGTGATTTGGGCGGGTGCGCGCCGCCGGATGCGGCCTGGTCAGGCTGGCTTCAAGCCGTTCGCCGCCACCGCGAAACCGTCGCGCGGCCGGCGATCGATGTGCAGTTCGAACACGTCGGGCCGCGCATAATGACCGTCGGTGTCGAGCGCGGTCAGGCCGCGGCCGATCGCCGACAGGTCGAGGTCGGCGACCAGCAGGTCGGGCTCGTTGTCTGCTGCCGCCAGCACCGTGCCGTCGGGCGCGATGATCATGCTGCCGCCGCTCTGGAGCGGGCCGTCGGGCAGGGTGAGCAGCAGATCACGCGCATCGGAATCGCCACCGACCAGCTCGAGACCGGCGAGCAGGTCGGCACGATGCTGCAGCGTCCCCGCCGCAAGCACGAAGCAGCGCCCCTCGAACGCATAGTGCCGTGACGCCACGCCGTACATCTCGCGCACGCTCGGCCAGGCCGCGACGTGCACGGCCTCGCCGGCATGATGCATCGCGGCGCGTGCGAACGGCATCCAATGCTCCCAGCAGATCAGCGAGCCGACACCGCCCCAGGCCGCCTCATGCACGCCGAGCGTCGCGCCATCGCCGCGGCCCCAGATCAGCCGTTCGCCATGCGTCGGCACCAGCTTGCGATGGAGCATCGGCGGCTGGTTCGGCCGGAACAGATATTGGGTGTTGAACAGGCTGCCGCGCACCCGCTCATGCGCGCCGACCGAGACGAGGATGCCGGCCTGATCGACCAGGGCCTGCAAGGGGGCGAGGCGGGGGTCGTTCTGCCGCAATGCCTGGTCGAGCAGGATCGAATGCAGTGCCTGCGTGCCCTTATGCTCCCAGATCGCGGCACCGGGCGCCTCGTCGAGCCACAAGGGATAGCCGCCGAGAAAGGTCTCGCCGAACGCCACGATGTCGGCGCCGACATCCGCCGCGTCGCCGACCATCTCGACCAACTGCGCGATGCCGTGACCGATGGCCAGCGGCACCGCCGCCGCCTGTACGATCGCGGCTTTCACGCTCTTGCTCATTCCACCCAGTCCAGTCCGATCTCGCGATACATGTCGCGCTCATCATCCCATCCCGGCCTTACTTTCACGTGAAGATAGAGGTGCACCGGCCGGTCGAGCAGGATGGCAAGCTCGGCGCGGGCGCGGGCGCCGATCTCACGGATGCGGGTGCCCCCCTTGCCCAGCACGATGGCGCGCTGGGTCGGGCGTTCGACCATGATCTGCTGATGGATCTCGACCGATCCGTCCTCGCGCTCCTTGAAGCTCTCTGTCTCGATCGCCGAGGCATAGGGCAGTTCGGCATGGAGCTGGAGATAGATCTGCTCGCGCGTCACCTCGGCCGCCATCGAGCGTTCGCTGGCGTTCGACACCTGGTCCTCCGGGTAATGCCAGTGCGCCTCGGGCATGCGGGCGGCGAGCGTGCGTTTCAGTTCGGCCACGCCATCGCCGGTCGTGGCGCTGACGAAGAAGGTCTCGGTGAAATCCGCCAGCGCGTTCAGCTTCTCGGCATGGACCAGCAGCCGCGCCTTGTCGGCGATGTCGACCTTGTTGAGGATCAGATACTTGGTCTCGTGCCGGCCCTTCAGCCCTTGCGCGATCTCGCTGACCTTGGTGGGGATGCCGCCCTTGGCATCGACCACCAGCGCCAGCACATCGGCGCCCTCAGTGCCGCCCCAGGCGGCGGCGACCATCGCCCGGTCGAGCCGTCTTTTGGGCTCGAAGATGCCGGGCGTATCGACCAGCAGGACCTGCGCATCGCCCTCGATCGCCACGCCGAGCAGCCGCGCCCGCGTCGTCTGCGCCTTGGGGCTCACGATCGCCACCTTCTGCCCGACCAGCGCATTGACCAAAGTCGACTTGCCGGCGTTCGGCGCCCCGAGGACCGCGACCAGGCCGCAATGTTGTTCAGACATGTTTGTTCCTATTGCCCGCGCGGGCTTCCCACGCGTCATTCAAAAGTTCTACCACCCCGGCGAAGGCCGGGGCCCAGTATCGAGACGCTTGCGATGGGGGACAGCGCGTCGCCGCCGATGTCGCCCAACTGGGCCCCGGCCTTCGCCGGGGTGGCGATATTCTCCGGCACTATAGGTCGGGACGCTTTCCAAGGCCACCGCCCTGTGCGTTGCCCTGCGGCTAGCCCAGCTTCTCCAGCAACGCGGCCGCTGCCGCCGTCTCGGCTTCCTGCTTCGACCCGCCGGTCGCACTCGCAGCGGCGAACTCGCCGATCGCCGCCTTGACCGTGAAGCGCGGGGCATGATCCGGTCCCGAGCGATCGGTCACTTCATAGCTCGGCGCGCGGCGCTTGTTGGCGGCAGCCCATTCGAGCAGCGCGGATTTGGGGTGCTGCGGTGCCTTGCTCTCGCTCGACACCCGGTTGTCCCAGCTGCGGCGGATGAAGCCGCGCACGGCATCGAGCCCGGCATCGCGGTACAGCGCGCCGATCAGCGACTCCATCGCGTCGCCCAGCACATTGTCGCTGTCCCCCGCGCCATCGTCGCGCGCCTGCTTGCCGAGCCGCAACTGCGCGCCGACGCAGAGACTACGCGCGACATCGGCGCACACCGCGCCCGAGACCAGGGAATGCAGACGTTTCGACAGCGCCCCTTCCGCCTCGCCGGGGAACAGCTCGGTCAGCCACTCGGCCATGATCAGGCCGAGCACGCGGTCGCCGAGAAACTCCAGCCGCTCGTAATTCTCCGCGCCTTGGCTGCCATGGGTCAGCGCGCGTTCGAACAGGTTCAGATCGGCAGGCGCGTGACCGGTGGTCTTGGTGACCCAGCCGGCAAGATCGTCACTCAAAAGCCCAGCCCCTCAAAAGCCCTTCCCCATGCGGCTCCAGCGCGCCGCGCTGAACCACGTCCAGGGCAGCACCCAGGAAGCGGAACCGTCGGTCGACCAGAAGGTGAACAGCGCCTTGCCCTCGACCCGCTCGAGCGGGACATAGCCCATGCCGCCCTGTTCCGGCGTGAAGCGGCTGTCGCCGCTATCGTCGCGATTGTCGCCCATCACGAACACATTGCCGGCGGGCACGGTGTAGACGCCGGTATCGTCGGCCGCCGGGTTCTCGCCGCGATCGAGCACCGTGTAGCTGACACCATCGGGCAGCGTCTCGCGCTGCTGCTTGTAGCGGCAGATCGGCTTGCCATTGTCGCTGCCCTGGAACTCGGCCGGACAGCCTTCCTGGGTGGCGGGGTAGTTGGGCGACAGCGGGATGGTGAAGTCTGCGACCGGCACCTGCGGCACCGCGACGCCGTTGAGGATGATCTGGCCGTGGCGCATCTCGATCGTGTCGCCGGGCGTGCCGATGACGCGCTTGATCACGTCATGGTCCTCGCCGGGAGGGCCGCGGAACACCACCACGTCGCCCCGCGCCGGTGTGCTGCCGAAGATCTTGCCGGGGATCAGCGGCACGCCGAACGGCAGCGACCAGCGCGAATAGCCGTAATTCCATTTCGAGATGAACAGATAGTCGCCGACATAGAGGCGCGGCAACATCGATTGCGACGGGATGAAGAAGGGCGAGAAGAAGAAGCTGCGGAAGATCGCCACGGCGAGGCCCAGTTTGAGCAGGAAGACAAGAGTCTCGCGCGTCTCGGACTTCGCCTTGGGCGGTGCAACGACGGTATCGGTGGCGACGGGTTCGCCCTGGATTTCGGTATCGGACATATGGCGGGGGTTGCGCTAGGTCGCGAGCGCCGTCAAGCGCGGCGGCGCGGTGCGATTGTTCAGGTGAGGGACTGCCGGCGGGTGGCGCCGGGGCTCCCGCCTCCCTATGTCCGCCGCTCGATAGTGGAGACGAGACCATGACCGCCGACTGGAGCGCGATCGAAGCCTTGCCGCAGGAGCGCCTCGAAGCGCTGTTCGCCGCCGACCCAGATCGGCTGTCGCGCTTCTCGATGGATGTCGCCGGGCTCCATTTCGACTGGTCCAAGACCCACCTGACCGCCGAAGCGGTGACGGCGTTCGAGAAGCTCGCCAAGGCGCAAGGGCTGGCGGCGAAGCGCGAGGCGCTGTTCGCGGGGGACAAGGTCAACGTCACCGAAAGCCGCGCCGTCACCCACACCGAGGAGCGCGGCGAGGGCAATGCCGAGATCGTCGCCCAGGCGCGTGCGCTCCACGCCCGGATGCGTGCCCTGATCGACGCGATCGAGGGCGAGGCGCTCGGGCCGATCCGCCATGTGCTGCATGTCGGCATCGGCGGTTCGGCGCTCGGCCCGCATCTGCTGGTCGATGCGCTGGGGCGTGAGGTCGACCGCTATGATGTGGCGATCGTCTCGAACGTCGATGGCCTGGCGCTGGAGGAAGTGTTCGCGAAGTTCGATCCTGCGGCGACGCTGCTCGCCGTGGCTTCCAAGACCTTCACCACCACCGAAACCCTGCTCAACGCCGAATCGGTGCTGCAATGGATGACCGAGCACGGCGTCGAGGACGTTTATGGCCGGGTCATCGCGCTGACCGCCGAGCCCGACAAGGCGATCGCCTGGGGCGTCGACGAGACCCGCGTGCTGCCCTTCCTCGACTCTGTCGGCGGGCGTTACTCGCTCTGGTCCTCGATCGGCTTTCCCGCCGCGCTCGGCCTGGGCTGGGATTGCTTCGAGGAACTGCTCGACGGCGCGGCCGAGATGGACCGGCACTTCCGCTTGACCGCGCTGCACGAGAACGCTCCCGCTCTCGCCGCCTTTGCCGATCTCTATTACACCCAGGTCCGCCACTGCGAGACGCGCGCGACCTTCGCCTATGACGAGCGGCTGCGGCTGCTGCCCTCCTATCTCCAGCAGTTGGAGATGGAGTCGAACGGCAAGGGCGTGACGATCGACGGCACGCCGCTCGACCGGCCCAGCGCGGCGATCACCTGGGGCGGGGTCGGCACCGATGCGCAGCATGCCGTGTTTCAGTTGCTCCACCAGGGCACGCATCTCGTGCCGATCGAGTTCATCGCCTCGATCGAGCCGGGTGACACGCTGGCCGACGATCATCACCGCCAGCTGCTGCTCAACGCCTTCGCGCAAGGCGCGGCGCTGATGAAGGGCCGCGCCAACGACCAGGATCCGGCGCGCAGCTATCCCGGCGACCGGCCCTCGACGACGATCCTGCTCGAGGATGTCGATGCCCGCTCATTGGGCGCGCTGATTGCCTTTTACGAGCACCGTGTGTTCGTGAACGGCGTGCTGCTCGGCATCAACTCGTTCGACCAGTTCGGCGTCGAGCTGGGCAAGGAAATGGCCAAGGCCGCCGGCGCGGGTGGTGGCGACTTCGACGTCTCGACGACCGACCTGATCAAGCGCGCATTCGGTTGAGCGGAAAAAGGGCGGGGACCATGGCAAGTTACGACTACGATCTGTTCGTCATCGGCGCCGGCTCCGGCGGGACACGCGCCTCGCGGGTCGCCGCGGCGCATGGCGCCAAGGTCGCGGTGGCCGAGGAGTACCGCGTCGGCGGCACATGCGTGATCCGCGGCTGCGTGCCCAAGAAGCTGCTCGTCTATGGCGCGCATTTCGCCGAGGATCTCGCTGACGCACGGCGTTTCGGCTGGAAGGTGCCGGAGTGCGAGTTCGACTGGAAGGTGCTGACCGGCAACGTCTTCGAGGAGGTCGACCGGATCAACGTCTCCTACACCCAGACGCTGGAGAATAACGGCGTCGAGATCATCAACCAGCGTGCGGAGATCACCGGCCCGCATGAGCTGAAGCTCGGCGACGGCCGCAAGGTGACCGCGAAGACCATCCTGGTCGCGACCGGCGCGACGCCGTCGGTGCCGTCCTGTCCGGGACATGAGCATGGCATCACCTCGAACGAGGCGTTTCATCTCGACGCCGTCCCGAAGCGAATCCTGATCGCCGGGGCCGGTTACATCGCCAACGAGTTCGCCGGCATCTTCCACCAGCTCGGCGCACACGTCATCCTGATCAACCGCACCGACGTCATCCTGCGCGGCTATGACGAACAGATCCGCGACCGTCTGCTGCAGATCTCGATGATGAAGGGGATCGAGTTCCGCTTCCACGCCGGCTTCGAGGCCATCAAGAAGGAAGAGAATGGCTGCCTGACGGTGTCGATGAGCGGGCATGAGCCGGCCACCGTCGACTGCGTAATGTTCGCCACCGGCCGCGACCCCAACACCAAGGGGCTGGGGCTGGAGAGCGCGGGCGTCGAGCTCGACGACAAGGGCGCGATCAAGGTCGATGCCGACAACCGCTCGACCTGCGACAGCATCTTCGCGATCGGCGACGTCACCAACCGCATCCAGCTCACCCCGATCGCGATCCGCGAGGGGCAGGCCTTTGCCGACACCTTCTTCGGCAACAAGCCGAGCCGGGTCGATTACGAGAACGTCCCCTCGGCGGTGTTCAGCCATCCGCCGATAGCCGGCGTCGGCATGACCGAGAGCCAGGCAAAGCTGAAGCTCGGCTCGGTCAAGGTCTATACCTCGGACTTCCGCCCGATGAAGAACGTGCTCGCCGGCCGCAACGAGCGCGCGCTCTACAAGATGGTATGCGAAGGCGAGACCGACCGCGTCGTCGGCCTGCACATGATCGGGCCCGACGCGCCCGAGATCCTCCAGGCGGCGGCGATCGCTGTGAAGGCGGGGCTGACCAAGCAGGCGTTCGACGACACCGTCGCGCTCCATCCGAGCATGGCGGAGGAACTGGTGCTGCTGCGCTAGGTTAGGCGGCGAGTTCAGTTGCCACCTTGTTGTTGACCCCGCTCAGCGCGATCAGCCTGTCCCAGCTGGTCGCGGCCATTGACGAGCGCGCTTCCATGCGGGCGACCCAGGCGGCGATGTTGGCATGGTCGGCGATGAGCGCGCGGCCCTCGTCGAAATCGGTGAGGAACGCGAGGTGCGGGACCAGCATCAGATCGGCGAGGCTGAGCGCGTCGCCGGTGAAGAAGGGCTGGTCGCCGAGCAGCCGCGCCAGTTCCTCCATGGTTTGCTGCGCGGCGGGGATGGCGGCGGCAACCGCGCTGTCATCGACCTGTACGCCGACCAGCGGCGCGACACGGCGCGGGAAGCTGATCGCGCCGCTGATCGTCGGGGTGACGTAGCACAAGGCGATGCTGATCAGCTGGTCCATCCGCGCATGTGCCTGTGTGTCTGTCGGCGTCAGCGGATTGGTAGCGGCGGCGCGATCGAGATAACCGAGGATCGCGGTAGTCTCATAGAGGCGGAAGTCGCCATGATCGAGAGACGGAATCTTGTGAAAGGGGTGGATCGCGGCATAATCGGGCGCGCGGTGCGCGCCCATCGGGATTCCGGCGAGGCGCCAGGCCAAGCCTTTCTCCTCCAGCGCGAGCAGGACGGCGCGGACGAACGGGCTGCCCGGGATGCCATGGACGATGAAATCGGTCATGATGCTTGTTCCTCGCTGAAATCGGCAAACATCTGCACCAGTGTCGGCCAGCCGCCCGACAGCTGCGCGGCAACACGATCGGCGGCATCGCCATAGCGTTCGAGGCGGCTATGGGTCAGCGTGACGCGCGTGCCCGTGCCGACGGGGATGAAGGTGATCTCGACCTCGGTGACCAGTTCGGGATCGAAGGCGAAGTTGCCGTTCAGCTGCCAGCCGAGCAGCGCGCGGCCGGGTGGTTCCCAGGCGAGCACGCTGCCCCAGTCGGTCTCGTTGCCATCGGCGTCGCGTTCGAACCAGCGGCCGCCGGCACGCGGTTCGACGACGATCTCGACATGGGGCTGCGCGCCGATCGTCATGCCCGGTTTCCACCAGCCGCCCATGCGGCCGGTGAACAGCGCGAAGGCGCGTTCGGGCGGGGCGGACACGGTTACGCTATGGACGATGGGAGCGATGGTCACTTGTCTTCCTCCTGATCCAGTCGGTCGGCGAAATCCTTGAAAGCCTCGAGCTGGCCGGCCCAGAACTGGTCGAGCCAGTCGCGCAACGCGCCGAGGCCGCGCGGGTCGAGGCGGTAGATGCGGCGCGTGCCATGCGGCGTCTCGGTCACCAGCCCGGCCTCCTTAAGCACCTTGAGATGCTGCGACACCGCGGGGCGGGACACGGGCAGGCCGGCGGCGATTTCGCCGACCGCGACCGGACCGCGACCGACGCGCTCGAACACTGCTCGACGGGTCGGGTCGGCGAGCGCGGTCAAAGCGTTAGCGATTCGGTTAGCCATGGCTTACGGTAAGTCATGGCTAACTAATGAGTCAAGCGCGCCGCGTCTTGCACAAATTCGCACGGAATTGTATATGAGGGCGTATGGCGCAGATGAACATCTCGGTCACCGACCAGCTTAAGCAATGGGCGGAAACGCGGGTCACGTCGGGCGATTACAGCAGCCCCAGCGACTATGTCCGTGACCTGATCAGGCGCGATCGTGAGTATCAGCAGAAGCTCGCGGCGTTGCGCGAGGCATTGCGCGAGGGCCTTGATTCCGGAATCAGTACCCGAACGCTGGCGGAAATCCATGCCGCCAACCGGGCCCGCCTGGATGCGGCTTGAGCTTACTCGCGCTGCCGAGCGTGATCTGGACGACCTGTTGACCTTCGGTACGACCCACTTCGGGGAACGCGCTGCCGATCAATATTATTTCAGCTTCGATGCCGCTTTCCGGCTGATCCGCGATCATCCCCGGATCGGCGAAATGATCGATGCGATCGAGCCGGGCTTTCGCAAGCTGACGCATCGCAGCCACCGCATCTTCTACGAAGCGGACGATGATTGCGTCCGTATCGTGCGCATCCTGCATCATGCGATGGACGTCGATCGGCAGCTGTGACGGCGTAGCGCTACTCCAGCGGCACGCCCGACAAAGTGATGCGGTGCATCAGTCGGCGGTGGCCGTGATAGTCGTTCATCGCGAGATGCCAGGTCGCGCGATTGTCCCAGATCGCCAGTGAGCCCGGCGCCCATTGCAGGCGACAGTGGAACTCGCTGCGCATCGCAACGGTGTAGAGGTAAGTCAGCAATGGCAGGCTGTCTGCGCGCGACCAGCCTTCGAAATGGAGCGTGAAGGCAGGGTTGACGTAGAGCAGCTTGCGGCCGGTGACGGGGTGGCGGATCACCGCGGGGTGGACGGCGTTGGCGTGGATGTCGTGGCCCTTGAGATCGGCGGCCTGGTCGGTCTTCGCATAGATGCCGTCATGGCCGTAGATATGGTCGGCGCTGTGCACGGCGCGCAGCCCTTCGAGCGTCTTTTGCAGGCCGGGTGACAGGGCGTCGAACGCTGCGCCCATGTGGGCAAACAGGGTATCGCCGCCGCTCGGCGGGGTCTCGCGCGCGAGCAGGATCGATCCCATCGCGGGGACCTGATCATAGCTGTGGTCGGTGTGCCAGCCGCCGCCGATATTGGTGGTCTGTTCCTCGCTCTTGCGTACCTCGGCGATCTCGGGGTGGCCGCCATTAGCCGGGAAGTAGTTGTTGACGTCGATCGTGCCCCAGCGCCGGGCGAAGGCGATATGGTCCTCAGGGGTCAGGTTCTGGTCGCGGACGAAGAGGACGCCATGTTCGGCGAGCGCCGTGCGGATCGTGGCCAGGCCGGTGTCGTCGACGGTGCGCAGGTCGATGCCGAGGGCCTCGATACCGCAATGTTCGGCGAGGGGGCGTAGTTGGATCGTGGTCATGCTGCCTCTCCCATTCCTGCCCTTGGCGGGGAGGCGAGAACGCTCGTAACCGCAGACCGCGCGTCCGTGGCCACCCCTCTCCCCGGCCCTCTCCCCTTAGGGGAGAGGGAGAGGTTTATTGCGCTTGGCCGGGGGAGGTGTCCATTACCGGCTTACCAGATATGGACGCGCTTTTCGGGCGGCAGGTAGAGTGCGTCGCCTGGCTTGATGTTGAACGCGACATACCAGGCGTCGACATTGCGGACGATGCCGTTGACGCGGAACTTGGCCGGCGAGTGCGGGTCGGTCAGCAACTGGGTGCGCTGCGCGCCCTCGCGCGTCTTGGACTGCCATGCCTGGGCGTAGGCGAGGAAGAAACGCTGGTCGCCGGTCAGGCCGCCGATCACCGGCGCCTTGCCGTGCTTGGCCTGATAGCGCTGGAACGCGGCATAGGACGCCTCGACGCCGCCGAGATCGCCGATATTCTCGCCCAGCGTCAGCCCACCCTTGATGTGCGTGCCGGGGACCGGCTCATAGGTGTCATATTGCGCTGACAGCGCGCTGGTGCGCTTCTTGAACGCTTCCTTGGCTTCGGGCGTCCACCAATTCTCGAACTTGCCGGTCGGGCCGAACTGGCTGCCCTGATCGTCGAAGCCATGGCCCATCTCATGGCCGATGATCGCGCCGATCGCGCCATAGTTCACCGCCGGATCGGCATTGGGATCGAAATAGGGCGGCTGAAGGATCGCGGCCGGAAAGGTGATCTGGTTGGCCAGCGGGTTGTAATAGGCGTTCACGGTCTGCGGCGTCATGCCCCACAGGGTGCGGTCGACCGGCTTGGCAAAGCGCGTCAGTTCGAGTTGGTGCTGGAACTCGCCCGAGTGCATCACATTGCCGAGCAAATCGCCGCGATCGACCGACAGAGACGAATAGTCGATATATTTGTCGGGATGGCCGATCCGCGGTTCGAACGCCTGCAACTTGACCAGCGCGGCCTTGCGCGTCGCATCGTCCATCCACGCCGCGCTCGAAATGCGTTCGTGATAGGCGGTGCGCAAATTCTCGATCAACTCGGCCATCTTGGCCTGACTGGCGGCCGGATAGTAACGCTTGACGTAAAGCTGGCCGACCGCCTCGCCGAGCGCACCGTTCATCAACTGGACGCCGCGTTTCCAGCGGTCGCGCTTGACCTGAACGCCACCCAAAGTCTTCGAATAGAAACCGAACTGCGCGTCGTCGAACGCCTTGGGCAGGAACGTCGCGTGATCGCTGACGAAGTGATAGGCGACATAGTCCTTCCACGTCTGAAGCGGGGTCGCGACCATGATCTTGCCCATCGCGGTCAGCGCGGTGTTGTTGGTCATCAGCACGGTCGGCGTGTTGTCGAGGCCCGCGGTCTTGAGCATCAGCGCCCAATCGACCTCGGGCGCCTTGGCCTTCAGCCCGGCGAGCGTCTCGGGATCGTTGAGCTTGGCGATGTCGCGGCTCTGTTCGGGCGACCATTGTTCCTTGGCCATCGCGGTTTCGAGCGCGAAGATGGCATCGGCCTTGGCGCCCGCGTCGGGAATGCCGGCGAGCTCCTGCATCTGCTTGATGTACGCCTTGTACGCGGTGCGGAAGCCTTCGTATTTCGCGCCCGGCAGCAGATAGTAATCGCGCGGCATGCCGAGCCCGCTCTGCCCGACGGCGACGGTGTAGTGCGTCGGATCCGCCAGGTTCGGGATGATCCCGACGTCGATCGGCGACGTATAGCCGGTGGTCGCGAACAGCGTCTGCAGTCCGGTCAGGTCGTTCACCGCCGCGATCTTCGCGAGATAGGGCTTGAGCGGCGCGGTGCCCTTGGCCTCGATTCCCGCCTCGTCCATCCAGCTGGCGTAGAAATCGCCGACCTGCTTGCCGGTCGCGCCATACGCTGCGGGGTTGGCCGCCATGTCGGTCAGGATCGTGCGGACATTGGCCTCGGCCTCATCCGACAGAATGTTGCCGTAACCGACGCCGCCCTTGTCGGCGGGGATCGGGGTGCGCTTGGCCCAAGCGCCGTTGGCATAGGTCCAGAAATCGTCGCCCGGCTTGACGGTCTTGTCCGCCGCGGTCAGGTCGATGCCGAACGTGCCGTACCGTGCCTTGGTAACTTGCGCGACCGTCGGAATCGCGATCGCCAGCGCGGCGACGCCCAGCATCGCCCGAGTCAAAACCTTGGTTTTCATCGAAAATCTCTCCGCACACTTGTGTGTTACGTCGCTATAGCGGCACGGCTGGGCGCGTGCAATCGACACGAATCAAGTTTCGTGCGACGAAAAATACGATGTCCGTAGCCCGCAAAATCCGCACCCTCGCCACCACAGGCTGGCGCCGTCAGGCGATGGTCGCCGAGGCATGTGGGGCGATGCTGGCGGCGCGGGTCACGCTGGCGATCCATCCGTTCTCGCGCGTGTCGAAATCGCTCGGCGACTTCACCCGGCCCGACGATCCGCGCGCCACCGATCATGCCGCGCCGACCGATGAGGCCGATGCCGCGACCGCGCGCGCGGTGCGCTGGGCGATCCGCGCCTCGGCGCCGTTCCTGCCGTTCCGCACGGTCTGCCTGCAACAAGCGATGGCGGCTCGGGTGATGCTAAAGCGGCGCGGGATCGCCAGCGTGATGCATTTCGGCGCGCCCGCCGAAGGCGAGCGACCGATCGACGCGCACGCCTGGCTCGACGCCGCGGGGATCAAGGTGACGGGCTATCCGCTCCCCGATGGGATGCAGGAGATCGCCTGTTTCGTGGGGCCGCCGGCCCCTAGCGCCGAATGATCTCCTGAACGCGACTGGGCAGGAGCTCGACCTGAAACGGCTTCGACAGGAGAAACATCCCCTTCTCCAGCCGTCCGCCGCCGACCACAGCATTCTCGGCATAGCCGGTGATGAACAGCACCTTGAGGTCGGGGCGGCTCACCCGCGCCGCGTCGGCGACTTGCCGGCCGTTCATCCCGCCGGGCAAGCCGACATCGGTGATCAGCAAATCGATCCTGGCATTCGATTCGAGGATGCGAAGCCCGGTCGGGCCGTCGGGCGCCTCGATCACCGCATATCCCGCTTCGGTCAGCACTTCGCCGGCAAGCATCCGGATCGTCGGCTCGTCGTCGATCAGCAGCACGACTTCGCCGTCTCCGACGGGCTCCGACGACATGGACGAATTTGCTTCGTCTTCCGATACCGCCTCTTCGTCGTGACGCGGCAGGTAGATGCACATCGTCGTGCCTTGGCCGACCTCCGAATAGATCCTGACTTGCCCGCCCGATTGGCGCGCGAAGCCGTAGATCATCGACAGCCCCAGCCCGGTGCCCTGCCCGAGCGGCTTGGTTGTAAAGAAGGGCTCGAACGCCTTGGCGACGATGTCGGGGGCCATCCCCGTGCCCGTATCGCTCACGCAGATCGAGACGTATTGGCCGACCGGCAGATCCTGTTGGCGCGCCGTGCGCTCGTCGAGCCACTTGTTCGCGGTCTCGATCGTCAGCCTGCCGCCATCGGGCATGGCATCGCGCGCGTTGATGCTGAGATTCAGGATGGCGTTTTCGAGCTGGTTTGGATCGACCAGGGTCGGCCACAGCCCGCCTGCACCGACGACCTCGACTCGAACGCTCGGGCCCACGGTTCGTTGGATAAGGTCCTGAAGGTCGTTGATCAGACGGTTGATGTTGGTCGGACGCGGATCGAGCGGTTGGCGGCGCGAAAAGGCAAGCAGGCGGTGCGTCAGCGCTGCGGCGCGTTTAACCGCTCCCTGCGCCGCGAGCAGATAGCGGTCGAAGTCGCCGGTCCGGCCCTGCGCCATGCGGACCTGCATCATCTCGAGACTGCCGCCGATGCCAGTCAGCAGATTGTTGAAGTCGTGCGCGAGGCCCCCGGTCAATTGACCGACCGCTTCCATCTTTTGCGATTGGCGAAGCTGTTCCTCGATGCCGCGTTTCTCGGTCAGGTCGCGAGTCACCTTGGCGAACCCGATCAGTTCGCCATCGTCGTTGCGGATCGAATCGATGATCACGCTGGCCCAGAAACGCGATCCGTCCTTGCGCAGCCGCCACCCTTCGGTCTCGAAGCGGCCTTCGCTCGCGGCTGTCTCCAGCGCAATGCGCGGTATTTCCGCCGCCCGATCCTCATCGGTATAGAATCGGGAAAAATGTTCTCCCATGATTTCGTCGGCTGTGTAGCCCTTGAAGCGTTCCGCCCCGGCGTTCCAACTGCTCACGCGCCCGTCGGGATCGAGCAGATAGATCGCATAATCGGTCACGCTTTGGACGAGCATGCGAAAGCGTTCTTCACTCGCGCGAAGCTCCTGCTCCGCCGCGCGCCGCTCGGTGAGGTCGCGCGTTACCTTGGCATAGCCGATCAGATTGCCGGCATTATCTCGGACCGGGTCGATCACCACGTTCGCCCAGAAGGTCGTTCCGTCCTTGCGGACGCGCCAGCCTTCGGCTTCGAACCGGCCTTCGCGTTCGGCGGTTTCCAGCGCGATCCGGGGGATTTCCTTGGCGCGCTCCTCCGCGGTGTAGAACCGCGAAAAATGCTCGCCGATTATCTCGTCGGGTTCATATCCCTTGAACCGCCGGGCGCCAGCGTTCCAGCTCGTCACGCGACCCTGCAGGTCGAGCATGTAGATCGCGTAATCGGTAACGCTTTGGACAAGGAGTTCGAATTTGTTGCCGGTACTCGAGGGATGTTCGGATCCTGCCATGCCCTCTTTCTGCACTCGTCGCTTCGTACCTAAACAGCGGGCAGCGCTAACCGTTCCCGCTCCATAACGAATTATCGGGGACTATCCGACCCTGTTCGCCACCAGATCGTCGACCACCGCCGGGTCGGCCAGGGTCGAGGTATCCCCCAGGCTCGACACGTCGCCTTCCGCGATTTTGCGCAGGATGCGCCGCATGATCTTGCCCGACCGCGTCTTGGGCAGGCTGGGCGCGAACTGGATCGCATCGGGCGAGGCGATCGGCCCGATTTCCGTGCGCACCCATTGGATCAGCTCGCCGTGCAGCTCCGCGGTCGCGATCTCGTCGGCGTTGAGCGTGACATAGGCGTAGATGCCCTGCCCCTTGATGTCGTGCGGGAAGCCGACCACCGCGGCCTCGGCGACCTTGGGATGGAGCACCAGCGCCGATTCGACCTCGGCGGTGCCCATGCGGTGGCCCGACACGTTGATCACGTCGTCCACGCGGCCGGTGATCCAGTAATAGCCGTCCGCGTCGCGGCGGCAGCCGTCGCCGGTGAAATACTTGCCCTTGTAGGTGGTGAAATAGGTCTGGAAGAAGCGCTCGTGGTCACCCCACACGCTGCGCATCTGGCCCGGCCACGAACGCGCGATGACGAGGTTGCCCTCGCACGCGCCGTTCTGCACGACGCCGTCGGCATCGACGATCTGCGGATCGACGCCCGGAAACGGAAACGTTGCGCTACCGGGCTTCAAGTCGGTTGCTCCGGGGAGCGGCGTGATCATGTGCCCGCCGGTCTCGGTCTGCCACCAGGTGTCGACGATCGGGCAGCGGCCTTCGCCGACCACGTCGTGATACCAGCGCCATGCCTCGGGATTGATCGGCTCGCCGACCGTGCCGAGCAGCTTCAGCGTCGCGCGGCTGGTCGCGGTAACGAAGGCATCGCCCTCTTTCATCAGCGCGCGCAACGCGGTCGGCGCGGTGTAGAGAATCTCGACCTGATGCCGGTCGCACACTTGCCAGATGCGGCTGGCGTCGGGCCAGTTGGGGACGCCTTCGTACATCAGCGACGTGGCGCCGTTCGCGAGCGGGCCGTAGAGGATGTAGCTGTGCCCGGTGACCCAGCCGATATCGGCCGCGCACCAGTATATTTGCCCGGGCCGGTAATCGAAGGTCAGTTCGTGGCTGAGGCTGACCCAGACGAGATAGCCGCCGGTGGTGTGGAGCACACCCTTGGGCTTACCGGTGGATCCGCTGGTGTAGAGGATAAACAACGGATCTTCGGCTGACATTGGCTCAGGCCGGCAACCAGGCGCCGCGGCCGCGAGCAGATCGTGATACCAATGGTCGCCCGCGTCCATCGTCACGTCGCCGCCGGTCGCCCGGACGACGATCACCGTCTCCAGCCCCGGCGCGAGTTTGCGCGCGGCATCGACATTGGCCTTGAGCGGGACTTTTCTGCCTCCGCGCCGCCCTTCGTCGGCGGTGATGACGACGGTCGATCCGCAATCCTCGATCCGTCCGGCCAGCGCCTCGGGCGAGAAGCCGCCGAACACCACCGAATGGATCGCCCCGATCCGCGCGCAGGCGAGCAAGGCGACCGCGGCTTCCGGGATCATCGGCAGATAGATCGTCACCCGGTCGCCCTTGGCGACGCCCTTGTCCCTGAGCGCATTGGCGAACCGGCAGACCTCGGCGTGGAGCTCGCGATACGTGATCCGCCGCGGTGCCTCGGCGGGATCGTCGGGTTCCCAGATCAACGCGATCGTGTCGCCGTTCTTGGCGAGGTGCCGATCGAGGCAATTGGCCGAGACATTGAGAATGCCGTCGGCGAACCAGGTGATGCGGAAATCGGCCTTATCGAACGACCAGTCGCCGGCGATCTCCGGCCGCTTGATCCAGTCGAGCCGCCGTGCCTGTTCGAGCCAGAAGGTGCCCGGGTCGGCCAGGCTGCGGCCGTAGAGTTTCTCATACCCCGCCGCATCGACCCGCGCGCGCTTCGCCCATTCG
>NZ_JAQGLG010000262.1 GCF_028292965.1 Sphingomonas bacterium
CCCGTGCCGGGGAGGATTTAGGCTAGGCCAACACCTCATCGACCCACGCCGGCACCAACACCCCAGCCGGCCCGGTGCGCGTTTCACCGAACCAGGCGCTGCCGGCGGAGGGTTCAAGGTTGAGCTCCAGCGTCCGCGCGCCGTGATAACGCGCGGTCTGGACGAAGCCGGCGGCGGGATAGACCGCACCCGAGGTACCGATCGACACGAAAATATCGGCCTTGGAAAGCGCGCGCTCGATGCGGTCCATCTGATACGGCATCTCGCCGAAGAACACGATGTCGGGGCGCAACGTCGGCGCGGCGCAGGCCGGGCAGACCGAACCGGGCGGCATCGCCCCTGCCCATGGGCGCTGGTCGCCGCACGACGCGCACAGCGCCGAGAGCAGTTCGCCATGCATGTGCAGCATGCGCTTCGCCCCGGCACGCTCGTGCAAATCGTCGACATTCTGGGTGACGATCAGCAGTTCGCCCGCCCAGTCGGCATCGAGCCGGGCGAGTGCGTCATGCGCCGGGTTGGGCGCGACGGTCGTCAGCGCCCCGCGCCGGGCATCGTAGAAACGGTGGACCAGCTCGGGATCGTCGGCCAGCGCCTCGGGGGTACAGACGTCCTCGACACGATGCCCCTCCCACAGCCCGCCGGGGCCGCGAAAGGTGGCGATGCCGGACTCGGCGGAGATGCCGGCACCGGTGAGGATGACGATGTTGCGAATGTCACTCATGCGACCGCCGCCTTACGCCAGCCGAGCGTCCGCCGTCACCATGCCGATCGTGCCGGCAAGGCCCGAGAGACAATCGAGATCACTCGCCGGTCTTGACGCCCAGCTTCTTGCGGCCCGGCTTCGCGGCAGGCGCCGCTGCCACCTTTGCGCCGGGCTTGCGACCGAGGCCGATCCGCTTGGCCATCTCGCTGCGCGCCGCCGCATAATTGGGTGCGACCATCGGATAGCTGGCGGGCAGGCTCCATTTGGCGCGATATGCGTCGGGCGTCAGGCCATGCGCGGTACCGATATGGCGCTTCAGCGTCTTCTGCTTCGCGCCACATTCCAGGCAAGTGATGGAGTCGGGCTTGACGCTTGCCTTTACGGACACCGCGGGCGCTTGCGCCTCGGCGACGGGGGCCGCGGGTGCGGAAAGGTTCGCAAGGGCAGCATAGACCGTTGAAATCGCGCGCGGAAGATCAGTCGAAGTGACTGAATTGTTCGAGACATGGGCGGCGATGATATCGGCGGTGAGGGTAAGCAATTCACTATTGGACACGATGCGACTCCTTGAATTTGAACTGTCCATAGCAGAACAAGACCAGCGTGCACTTATCTTCTTGATGACAAGACTATCAGGCAGATCATCCATCGATCAACCGGTATCCGACGCCCACTTCATTGCGGATCAACGCCGGCCGTGCCGGATCGGCCTCCAGTTTCTGGCGCAGGTTGCGGATGACGATGCGGAGATATTCGACATGGTTGTCATGCGCCGGGCCCCACACGTCGCGCAGCAACTGGGCATGGCCGAAGATGCGGCCGGGCTTGCTCGCGAGTTGCGCGAGGACGCCATATTCCTTGGGTGAAAGGTGCACGTCATCCCCGGCGCGCGTGACGCGGCGGTTTTCGAGGTCGATCGAGACGTCGCCGATCGTCACCATGGTTTCGGCCGTCGTGCCCGACAGGCGGTGACGCAGCGCGGCGCGGATGCGCGCGAGCAGTTCCTCGGTGTCGAACGGTTTGGTCAGGTAATCGTCGGCGCCGAGATCGAGCGCGGCGACCTTTTCCGCCGTCTCCTCGCGCGCCGAGGCGATGATGACGGCAGCGCCTTTGGCCTTGATCAGCTGGATCAGCTCGAGCCCGTCGCGGTCGGGCAGGCCGAGGTCGAGCAGGACGAGGTCGGGCTTGTCGATGTCGAGCAGCGACAGTCCCTCGCGCGCCGTCGCCGCCTCGGCGGCGCGGTAGCCGGCGCGTTCGACGGTGGCGCGCAGCAGACGGCGGATGTGGGCGTCGTCTTCGACGATCAGGATGCCGGCGGCGTTGGACATGAGGCGTTGTTATACCAAGTGCGGGCGAGCGGAAGCCGTTGAAGAGCAGGCTTCGAAAAACAATGTGCTCCTGCGCAGGCAGGAGCCGAGGGTTGCAGGCGCCACGCTCGTGGCCCTGGGTTCCTGCTTTCGCAGGAACACATTGCTTGTCACGGCGTCACGGGCATCTGGTCGAGGGCGCGGTTGAGGGCGAGCAGGTTGACGTGCGGCTCGCCGATGATGCCAAGGAATGGGTGCTCGGTCTGCGCGACGATCAACTGGCGCAGCATCGCCGGGTCGATGTGGCGCGCCTTCGCCACCCGGTCGACCTGATAAAAAGCCGCCTCGGGGCTTAGATCGGGATCGAGCCCCGAGGCGGAAGTGGTCACCAGATCGGCGGGGACATTTTGACCCGGTGAAGGGGGAGCGGCGTGCACATCGCCGCGCACGCGGTCGGCGAGCGCTTGTGAGGTCGGGCCGAGGTTGGAGCCGGACGAGGCGCTGGCGTCGTAGCCCTTGCCGGCGGCGGAGGGACGGCTGTGGAAATAACGGTCGCTGGCGAATTGCTGGCCGATCAGGCTGGAGCCGATGACCTTGCCGTTGTCGGTGACGAGGCTGCCATTGGCCTGGGACGGAAACGCGGCCTGGCCGATGCCGGTCAGCGCCAGGGGGTAGAGGATGCCGAGCAGCAGCGCGAAGGCGATGGTGAGCGCGAGCGCGGGGCGGAGCGAGGTTTTGAGATCGGTGAGCATCTTATCTTCCTTCTTGTTCCCCGGCGAAGGCCGGGGCCCAGTTACGGAGCAGGGGAAAAGGCGGGCGGCGCTTCGTTACTTTGGCCTTCCCAACTGGGCCCCGGCCTACGCCGGGGAACAGTAAAGGAGGCACCATCACGCCAGGTGTACCCCCGTCACGAACAGGTCGATCAGCTTGATGCCGATGAACGGCGCGATCAGGCCGCCGAGACCATAGACCGCGAGGTTGCGGGCGAGCAGCGGGCCGGCGGGCATCGGCTTGTAGGTCACGCCCTTCAGCGCCAGCGGCACGAGCAGCGGGATGATCAGCGCGTTGAAGATGATCGCCGAGAGGATCGCCGATTGCGGCGTCGCCAGCCCCATCACGTTGAGCACGCCCAGGCCCGGATAAAGCGCGACGAACATCGCCGGGATAATCGCGAAATACTTCGCCACATCATTGGCGACCGAGAAAGTGGTCAGCGCGCCGCGCGTCATCAGCAGTTGCTTGCCCAAGCCGACGACCTCGATCAGCTTGGTCGGATCACTGTCGAGATCGACCATGTTGCCGGCTTCTCGTGCGGCCTGCGTTCCCGTGTTCATCGCCACGCCGACATCGGCCTGGGCGAGCGCGGGGGCGTCGTTGGTGCCGTCGCCGCACATCGCGACGAGCCGACCGCCTTGCTGTTCCTTGCGGATCAGCGCGAGCTTGTCCTCGGGCGTCGCCTCGGCGAGAAAATCGTCGACCCCGGCCTCGGCGGCGATGGCGGCGGCGGTCAGTGGGTTGTCGCCGGTGATCATCACCGTGCGGATGCCCATCTGGCGCAACTCGCCGAAACGCTCGCGGATGCCGGCTTTGACGATGTCCTTGAGCGCGACGGCGCCGAGCAGCTTGCCGTCCTTGGACACAGCGAGCGGGGTCATGCCGGCGCGGGCGATCTCCTCGGTGATCTTGCGCAGCTCGGCCACAACCCCTGCCCCGTTCGTTTCGAGCGAAGTCGAGAAACCCTGCGCCGCGCCTGCATCCTGCTTCTCGACTTCGCTCGAAGCGAACGGCAGGGTTTTGATGATCGCGTCGACCGCACCTTTGCGGATCACGCTGTCGCCGACCTTGATGCCTGAGAAGCGCGTCTGGGCGGTGAAGGGGATGATCTCGGCACCGGCCGGCATGGTCAGCGTCGGGATGGCGTGACGTTCGCGCGCCAGCACCATAATCGAGCGGCCTTCCGGCGTCTCGTCGGCGAGGCTCGACAACAGCGCGGCATCGGCCAGCGTTTCGACATCGACGCCGGCGAGCGGATGGAACTTGCTCGCCTGGCGGTCACCGATGGTGATGGTGCCGGTCTTGTCGAGCAGCAGCACGTCGATATCGCCCGCCGCCTCGACCGCGCGGCCCGACTTGGCGAGCACGTTGAAGCGCACCAGCCGGTCCATGCCGGCGATGCCGATCGCCGAAAGCAGGGCGGCGATGGTCGTCGGGATCAGCGTGATGAGCAGCGCCGCGAGGATCGCTACCGGCACGCCGCCGCCGGCATAAGAGGCGAAAGCCGGGATAGTGCCGACCGCGATCAGGAAGATGATCGTCAGGCCCACGAGCAATATGGTCAGCGCAATTTCGTTGGGAGTCTTCTGGCGTTCGGCGCCTTCGACCAGGGCGATCATGCGGTCGAGGAAACCCTGGCCGGGTTCCTGCGTCACGCGGACCTTGATCTGGTCTGAGATGACGCGCGTGCCGGCAGTGACAGCGCTGCGATCGCCGCCCGCCTCGCGGATGACGGGGGCGCTTTCGCCAGTGATCGCGGCCTCGTTGACCGAGGCGACGCCGAACACGACCTCGCCATCGGCCGGGATCAGGTCACCGGTCTCGACCAATACGATCTCGTCTTTCTCCAGCCGGTGCGCGGCGACCAGTTCCCAGGTTTCGCCGACGCCGAGCATGCGCTTCGCGGTGAGATCGGCCTTGGCGGCGCGCAGCGAGGCGGCCTGGGCGCGGCCGCGTCCCTCGGCCAGCGCCTCGGCGAAAGTGCCGAACAGCACGGTCAGCCACAGCCAGACGATCAGCTGGAGCTGGAAGCCGATCGCCAGCGGCTCTCCGCCGATGACCAGCAACAATGTGAGCAACGCCGCGACTGTGGCGGTGGTGAACATCACCGGGTTCTTGATCAGCTGGCGCGGATCGAGCTTCTTGAAGGCGTCGCCCATCGCCGGGAGGAGGAGGTTGGCGGTGAAGATCGAGGTTGTCATTGGTTGGCTCCAATTCCCTCTCCCATTGGGAGAGGGAGGGGCCCGCCCGGCGAAGCCGGGTGGGAGGGTGAGGGCAGCGGGATGGCGGAGCGGATGGTCGAAGGCCCTGCCCTCACCCTTCCGCAGCTTCGCCGCTCCCTCCCTCTCCCACAGGGAGAGGGAATAGTGGTCACGACAGCTTCCCCGAGATCATCGCGAGATGATCGGCGATCGGCCCCAGCGCGAGGCTGGGCAGGAAGGTCAGGCCGCCCATGATCAGGATGACGCCGATCAGCAGCCCGACCCACAGCGGCCCGGTGGTCGGGAAGGAACCCGAGGACGGCGGGGTGTATTTCTTCGCCGCGAGGCTGCCGGCGATGGCCAGCATCGGCACGATCATGAAGAAGCGCCCGCCCCACATCGCGACGCCGAGCAATGCGTTGTAGAAGGGCGTGCCGGCGGTCAGGCCGGCAAAGGCCGAACCGTTGTTGCCGACCGCCGAGCTGAACGCATAGAGGATCTCCGAGAAGCCGTGCGCGCCCTTGTTGAGCGGACCCGCCAGGCCGGCGGTGGAGACCGCGGCGATGGCGGTGCCGCCGAGGATCAGCAGCGGCAGCACGGCGATCGCCAGCACCGCGAACTTGACCTCGCGTCCCTCGATCTTCTTGCCGACATATTCCGGCGTGCGGCCGACCATCAGCCCGGCGACGAATACGCTGAGGATGGCGAACAGCAGGAAGCCGTAGATGCCCGCGCCGACACCGCCAACGACGATCTCGCCGAGCTGGATGTTGATCAGCGGGATCATGCCGCCGAGTGCGGTGAAGCTGTCGTGCATGGCATTGACCGCTCCGCACGAGGCATCGGTGGTGACCACCGCGAACAGCGACGAGGCGGCGGCGCCGAAGCGCACTTCCTTGCCTTCCATGTTGGCGTCCGCCACGCCGAGATGATGCAGCACGGGGTTGCCGGCGGCTTCCTGCGAATAGGCGACCGCGGTGCCGGCGAGGAACAGGATGGTCATCGCGGCGAGGATCGCCCAGCCCTGCTTCGTGTTGCCGACCGCCTTGCCGAAGCACCAGGTCAGGCCGAAGCCGATCAGGAAGATCGACAGCATCTGGATGAAATTGGTCATCGCGCTGGGGTTTTCGAACGGATGCGCGCTGTTGCCGTTGAAGAAGCCGCCACCGTTGGTGCCGAGCATCTTGATCGCTTCCTGGCTGGCGACGGGTCCGAGCGCGATGGTCTGCTTGACGCCTTCCAGCGTCGTCGCATCGACGCCACTCGCGAGCGTCTGCGGTACGCCGCTGGCGATCAGGTACACGGCGTAGACGATCGAGATCGGCAGCAGCAGATAGAGCGTGACGCGGGTGCAATCGGCCCAGAAATTGCCGACCGTTTTCGATTCACGCCGCGCGAAGCCGCGGAACAATGCGAAGGCCAAGGCGATACCGGTCGCCGCCGAAAGGAAGTTGTGGATCGTCAGGCCGAACATCTGGCTGAAGTTCGACAGCGCCGCTTCGCCCGAATACCACTGCCAGTTGGTGTTGGTGGTGAAACTGATCGCGACGTTCCACGCGCCGTCCGGGGTCAGTCCGACATATTGGCGCGGGTTGAGCGGCAGATAGAATTGCAGCCGCAGCACGGCATAGGTCAGCACCAGCAGGACCAGGTTGAACATCAGCATGTGCACGGCGTAGCGGCGCCAGCCCTGCTCGGCGTTCGGGTCGATCCCGGCGAATTTGTAGAAGCTGGTCTCCACCGGGCCCAAGACCCGGTGGAGTGGCGTGCGCCGCCCCTCATAGAGCGCGAACAGCCACAGGCCGACCGGCTTGGCCAGCGCCCAGAGAATGATAGTGAAGAGGGCGATCATCGCCCAGCCGGCAAAGGTCATGACGTCGCCCCTTTCTAAAAGCGCTCGGGGCGGAGCAGCACCGCGACGAGATACAGCAGCAAAGCGGCGGCGGTGATCGCCGCCAGCATGAGATGGAGCGTCATTTTCTCAGGCCTCGTCGCACAGGCGGCAATAAGCCAGGGTCAGCGCGAACAGGCCGGCGAGCGCGCCGAGCCACAGGATATCGGTCATGGGTCATGCCCTGTTGCCGGCGCATGGGTGGCCGGGTCGACAGGGCAGATAGGCTTGGGGGGCGTAAAGGTTCGCCGGGGAATGCGGTGGCGGCGCGTTAAGTTTGCATAAGGATCGGGGGTTGGGCGTGGCGTTTGCGCGCGGGGGTGCATAGGTTTTGCGGGATGATGATCGAGACACATCCAAGCGGCGCGCGCTCCACCCCCTCTCCCTTTGGGAGAGGGGCAAGCCGCGTAGCGGCGCGGGGTGAGGGCAGGGTCGAAACGGCTCGTTTGTGCCACCCCCTGCCCTCACCCTTCCCACTCGGCTGCGCCGAGCGGGCCCCTTCCCTCTCCCAAAGGGAGAGGGAATAGTGCGTCCCTCCCCCGACGCCCTGCTGCGCGAAGCGACGCGCGAAGCGCGGGGCAAGCTCAAGATCTTCCTCGGCGCCGCCCCCGGTGTGGGAAAGACCTTCGAGATGCTCAGCGAAGGCGCCGCGCGCCTGCGCGAGGGCGCGGACGTGGTCGTGGCGGTGGTCGAAACCCATGGCCGCGCCGAGACCGAGGCACTGGTCGCACCGTTCGAAATCGTACCGCGCCGCTCACTCGACTATCGCGGGCAGACGTTGACCGAGATGGATATCGACGCGGTGATCGCACGCCGCCCGGCGCTCGCTTTGGTCGACGAGCTCGCCCACACCAACATCGACGGCAGCCGCCACCCCAAACGCTGGCAGGATATCATCGAGCTGCTCGACGCGGGCATCGACGTTTATACCACGCTCAACGTCCAGCATATCGAGAGCCTCAACGACGTCGTCGCCAGCTTCACGCGCGTCAGGGTGCGCGAGACGGTGCCCGATGCGATCTTCGACGATGCCGAGATCGAGATCGTCGATATTCCGCCCGACGAGCTGATCGAGCGACTGAAAGACGGCAAGGTCTATGTCCCGGCCGAGGCGACGCGCGCGCTGGGGCATTTCTTCTCCAAGGCGAACCTCTCGGCGCTGCGCGAGATGGCGCTGCGCCAGGCGGCGCATACCGTCGACCGGCGGATGCTCGAACATCTCGACGCCAGCGCGGTCAGCGGCTCATTCGCCGCCGGCGAGCGCGTCCTCGTCGCGGTCAGCGAACTGGCCGGTGCCGATGCGCTGGTTCGCACGGCGAAGCGCCTCGCCGATGCGCTGCGCGCACCATGGTCCGCCGTGTTCATCGAGACGCCGCGCGCCGAGAATTTCACGCCCGAGCAGAAGGCGCGGATCGCGGCGACCTTGCGGCTCGCGGCGAGCCTCGGCGCGACGATCGCGACGATCGCGGCGGAAAGCGTCACTGCCGGGCTGACCGCGCAGGTCCAGGCGATGCGGGCGACGCAACTGGTGCTCGGTCGGTCGCGGCGCACATGGTGGTTCGCGCTGCGGCACGGCTCGGTGGTCGAGACGATGCTGGCGGCGAGCGACGGGCTCGCGGTGCACGTCATCCCGGCCGACGCGGCGCGCGCGGCCGCGCCGGGCCAGCGCTGGGTGCCGCCGAGCGTCGATCCGCTGGTCTATGCCATGGTTGCGTTGCTGGTCGCCGTCACGACGATCGTCGGGATCGTCGCCCAGCCCTGGATCGGCTCGGGCGCGCTCGACCTGCTTTACCTCGTGCCGGTGATCATCGCGGCCAATCGCTATGGCTTGACCCCCGGATTGATCACCGGTGTGGCAGCGGCACTGGCGTATAATTTCTTCTTCCTGCCGCCGGTCCACAGCTTCACCATCACCGACCCGCAGGGCGTGATCACCATCGTCATCCTGCTCGGCGTGGCGGCGTTCACCAGCCGGCTGACCGGAACGACGCGATCGCGCGCCGCGATCGGCGTGCGCAACGCGCGGACCAATGCCGACCTCGCCGCCTTCGCCCAGGCGCTGACCCGCGTGTCGGACGCCGAGAGCACGGCGGAGACGGTGGTGGCCGAAGCGGCGCATCTGCTCGACGTGCAGGCGCAACTCTATGTTCTGCGTAACGGCGAGCCGGTGATGCTCGCCGCGGCGCCTGCCGGCGGTGTGCTGACCCCGCTCGACCGCGCGGCGCTCGACTGGGCGTTCGGCCGCGGCGAGCCTTCGGGCAACGGCACCGCGACGCTCAACGGATCGGACTGGCAGTTCCATCCGCTCAGGACGTCACTCGGCATCCTCGCGGTGCTCGGCGTCGCGCGCGGCGACGGCACCGACCCGGTGCCGTCGGACCGGGCGGTGCTGCTCGCCAATCTCGTCGCCCAGGCCTCGCTGGCCCATGAGCGGCTGCACCTCGAAAGCGAGGTGCGCGAATTGTCGGTGCTCAAGGAGCGCGACCGGCTGCGTATCGCCCTGCTGTCCTCGATCGGCCATGATTTGCGCACGCCGATGACCTCGGTGCGCTCGGCGATCGAGACGCTGGTGGCGGAGCAACCCGGCGCAGAACCGGTGCGCGTCGCGCAGGCCGAGGTGCAGCGGCTCGAGCGGTTCCTCGGCAATCTGCTGTCGATGGTGCGGCTCGAATCCGGTGCGCTGACTATCGCCTCCGAAGTGATCGACCTGACCGATGCGATCGGCGGCGCGGTGCACGACCTGCGCGATCCGCTGCGCGGCCGGCATATCGATCTGAAGGTGCCGGCCAGCCTGCCCTTCGTGCGCGCCGACCCCAAGCTGCTGCATCAGGTGCTGATCAACCTGCTCGCCAATGCCGCCGAGCATGGCCGCGACGATGGCACGATCACCGTCGCGGGCGAGCGCGGTGCCGAGGGCATCACACTGACGATCCGCGACGATGGCGCAGGGATCGACCCGGCACTCGGCAACCGCGTGTTCGACCTGTTCGTCAGCGGCGCGGGCAGTGACCGCGCCGGCGGGAGCGGGCTGGGCCTGGCGATCGTCAAGGGCTTTGCCGATGCGATGGGCGTGACGGTCGGCGCGGCCAATCACCCTGACGGTGGCGCGGTGTTCAGCCTGAAGTTCCGCGCCATGGTGACGGGCTGAAAGATGAAAAAGCTGTCATGAATCAGACTGTCATCAAAGCGTAACGATTCCGTCGCCGAAGAGTCACCGACGCTGCCTAGGGCCGCCCTCAGCGACGCCGATCAGGCGCTTTGGGGAAATCAGGATCATGTCGAACGCAACGACCACACGCCGTCTGCTGAGCGGCGCGAGCGCGCT
>NZ_JAQGLG010000268.1 GCF_028292965.1 Sphingomonas bacterium
AGGTTATGAGACAGGTTTTCAAGACAGCCGGCTGTGCTTGTTGGCCTGGAACGGGTGCAGATAGCGAGCAAGCCTTTGGCGTCGCATCAACCCATCGTTTTCGAGACAAGCAAAAGCTGAGTGGCAAACGTGGCCGGTCCCCGAGGACGCCGAGACGCAATGGCGGACTATGGCGTCACAAGGTCCCGAGCTTCGGTGGCCGCTCGGCAGTGGTCGCCGATCAACCGCACTGGATCGGCGTCTTGACTAGATAGCGACCTCGTCATTTGGGGGTGCTTCAGGTTCGTCGGTTGTAGGTCTTTCGGCGACGCTCCCAACGAACTGACGACCCATGAGGTGCCTCTCATCGAGGTCGCCCGCGTACCTGAAGCTGACCGCTTCCCCTGTCACTGGCTCGATCACCGATCTGTCCGCCTCGATTTCCACGAAGCGCCCGAGGAAGAAGCGCGCTTGCTTGCCGACGGTGATCGTGGTGTCTTCGAGTTCGATCTCGACGGGCGTGACGTACCAGAACTCGTAGACCGTGTCCGGCTCGCGTTTAAGCTCCGGCAGCCCTTGGTGCGTCACGGTGAATCGCCCGGAGATCGTCGAAGTCACGGGCTCGCCGGACACCAGTTTGCCCGCTTCCAAGATCGCGATGGCCTGATCTCGCTCCATCTGTCTCGGCATCTTCAACAACACAGCAACGTGTTGTTGGATCCGAGCCAGAGCGTCGCAGATTGGACCCCACCTGTCAGGGTCGCGTCCGTGCTCGGACGGCACAGTCGCCACCACCCCATAGTCAGGTGGCCCGTATGTCAGGCCAAACGCCAGACGGTTCGGTGCGTGCCACGCCCCCAGCAGCTTCAAGCTGTCGACCAACTCAGCCGGTCGCCGACCTGCGAGATCGTATTCAACGCCAAGGTTCATCGTGCCTTCGAAGGCTCCGTCTTGGACAAGCATCTCCAACTTAAACAATCCGGCAGTGTCCGAGAAAACGCTGCGCAAGCCAGCCTGTCCGGCGGACAACTCGGTTCGCCGTATCACCGTGCTGGCGATGACGGCTTCGGAGTCCGGGGCGACGATCGCGAGCAACAACTCTGCCGGGTCCGAGTCGTCGTCCTGGGGCGGCACCCCCAGCACCTGCAGGCTTGCGCCACTAATGTCGCCACCGAGCCCTCCCGGTAGGTCCAGCGTGCCGCTGACCGTGCCAGGCGGCATCGCTATTGGCGCACCGTAGTCGATGAACTTCTCAAACTGCTTACGCAGCATGTCGTCCTCAGGGGGCAGCATGACCGTGAACTGCCCACTAATGGGCCGTTCCTGCAGCGCAGCCAGCGAGAGGGCGAAGATACTAAAGGAGATCCAGGCTGAGTCTTGTCGAACGCCGTACACCGCGACTAGGCCGTCTTGCCCCGTAGTGCGCTCGTTTGCTGGCGGTTTTTCCGACACCGCGAAGTCGTAGTGGTAGAACGGGTCGCTTTCGTTGAGCGCCTTATGAATTGACGCAATGTCGGACACCACGTCGGCGGCTCCCAAGGGCTCGTTCAGTTGACGGTCCGCACGTCCCGCGATGATGGACGCCAGGGTGTTCATCGCGCCCTCGAGCCGTTCCCTCCCGTCTCGGAGGTAGTAGTCGATGATCTTGGGATAGTTGGCCGCCATGGTGTCGCAGAACAACAGTCCGTTCGTCTCGCAAGGGAAAGTAGCGCTCGTAGTGACATCGTCGAGCCAGCCAAGGTTCTGGCTAGTGAGGTCTAGAGGCATCACCAAATGCCATTCCACGATCTCCCAGCCTTCGTCGGCAGCAGTCTCGAGCAGACGGGTGTAGGACCCCTTAATCTTGCGCTTCTGCGACGCAGTAAGGTTTGCGGCGAATTTCTTGACTTGATAGACCGCACGCTGTTGAGCAAACCCCGCTTCGCCTGGCACGAAGACGTCAATACCACCGTCGCCTTGACTCGGCCGCACGCGAACCGCGTTAGGGTGCAGGCTGCAGATCAACATGGCTACTACGGCCTCGACCTCGTCCCCCGACAGCCGGGTCCATTCAACTCGCGCCATGCTGATCGCCTTCCCTCGCGCGCACCGCGTGCGATCGCGATGAGCCTCAGAAAACTTAGCCACTCATATGTCGGTCGCAGAGACCAACACGCTGGCAGCGAACGGAGGGTTGGACCAGGAATGGTGGTGCACGCACTCACGCACATACTTTCGCGCCGGGCGTAACTACAGCGCGACGCCGCACCGCTTGCTCTCCAGTGGAGGACTGCGGCCATGCCTGCGCGAGCGACTCTTGCCCGCTCCGAGGTGGCCGCTATTCGTCCGTGAGGCCGCTCAGGTCGTCGGGGGCTGCGCCCCCCAGAGGCTTCAACACTTCGTAAAAGAAGGTGGTGATCGTCTGTCCGTCGAGAGTCAGCGCCACGACGTGGGTGCCGTAAACCAGGGCACCGAGGTCCACCTTCACAACGAAGACAAAGCCCTTGTGAAGCCGAGCGTCATCGGGAGACACGCCGAACGGCGCGAACGGACTGGGTTCTGTGGCGAATCGCGCCGGAGGTGCGCCTTCAGGCGCAAACACTTCGGCGTCAAAGGAGTGGGCCGCTGCAACCTCGTCCAGTTCGAACTCGTAGTCGCCTACCGCCACGAATGATGTCGCTGCGGGAAGCTCGTCCGCCGGAACTCCGGTCGGATACGCGCCCCTGATGTCGATGCCGCCGCCGTGCTGTCCCACCCTGACATCGAGAGCGAGGAACGCGGAGTTCAAGTGACCCACGGCGCAATGCTAGAGGCATCAGGCGGCATGCCTGCGCCGTGGCATACCGCTCCGCTGACTGTTAATTGATGACGACAGGCCCTGAAACACAGCGCCTCCTGCTGATCGGCGGACCCAGATGTCGCTGTGTCTCTACACTCCAGCCGTGAGTCCCGAAACGGCGCAGGACGGCTCTGAGGCGCGGCGGCTGCGCAAGATCGCTCTCGACAACGAGATTGCCGAGTGCCGACGCTGCGAAGGCATGAACGTCGCGCGCATCACCGCTTCCGCGCCCGCTTACGGCTGCTTGAGCTCTCCGGTGGCGCTGGTCGGGCAGAGTCTGTGCGAGAAGTGCATGGAGAGCCAAATTCCGTTCACCGGCGGAAGCGGCGAGCTCATCGACCAGAGCATCGAGCGCGCGGGCCGCGAGAAGACGGACGTCTTCATCAGCAACGTCGTGCACTGCCATCCGCCCGGGAACCGCCCGTCGCACGAACATGAGATCGTCAACTGTTCCCCGTACCTGCACCGCGAACTCGACATCGTCCGACCGCGGCTCGTCATCACGCTCGGTCGTGACACCCAAAGGGTGCTGACGTTCTTCTACCCGCGAGCCAGGGTTCCCTGCCGCCCTTTGCAATTCCGCGCGGACGGCTAGCCAAGGGAGTCCCGTACATCTTGCATGCGAAACACCCATCATGGGTCCAACGTCAGCACAGTGACGAGCTTCAGGTCGAGTACGTGTCGACTCTGTCTGCGGCCATCTGGGGGAGCTTGGACGACGGCAGCGAGGACGCGACGGGGTAGGCGTCACGTAGCATCCGCAGTCGTGGAGTACCCCAGCGAAGATGCGGTCCTCTCCCACGGCTTCCGGTTCCGTCCGATCTGGTGGACGCCACGTGTACCTGAGGCTTGGGGCGGCTTCCTTGAGCAGTTGCCCGCACAGGAACGCGCCTACCACCGGATTGCCCGAGCAGACCTGCTCGCGGCTGCGACCGACCAGGGGCTGCCGCAAGCACTGCTGGCCGGTTATGTCTGGGGCACCGGCAGCTCAGCGTTCCTCGTCGGGCGGCGGGCACGGGTATTCCGGGACAACGACGTTCAGCGTGTGCACGACTCGCTGGCTGCCGTAGCCGCGACACTGCGGAGCGGTAACACCGTGGACGCCTACACCTCGATGCTTCGGGGGCAGTCGCAGAACCTCAAGCACCTCGGCCCGTCGTTCTTCACCAAGTTCCTTTACGCCTCGGACGCACGTCGCGGTCGACCGGGCCGAGCGTTGATCCTCGACCAATTCGTCGCAGTGGCGCTGAAAGCGGTGGATGGGTGGGACATCTCACGAAACGGACCGTGGGAGTCATCCACCTACGAGAGGTGGCTCGATCACGCGCACAGGATCGCGGCTGACGAAGGCGTGCGAGCCGACGCCGTCGAGATGGCCTACTTCAACCACGGCCGGAACGTCACGACAACACGGTCGTGACGTCAGGGCCGATCGAACACCTTTCGGCTGCCCGCTTGGTGGTGACGTGCCTGCCTTGCCGCTAGGCATGCAGGCGCAGGAATTAGATGGACGGTGAGGTGCCATACACCGACCTGGACTACGAGACCGCCGATGAAGCCGAACCGCGGCGATCCCTTGAAGTGCACCCCTCGCCAGGTTCAAACGGCTGTCCACCAGGAGGCAGAAGCAGCATCAGGCGTCGGTCAATACCGGCGGCAGCGGCCATTGGTGGGGGGCTTGTCATTCGGTTCGCCTCGGGTTCACGGTCGACGAAACCACGTCAGCGGCGTGCAGCTCGCGTGGACTTAACCGCGGGACGGGGGGCGGTCTCCACCCTTGACGCCGATAGTCTCGACGGAGCGCCAAGCGTTGGGCGAGTAGGACTTGACGGCGGTTGCGAGGTCTCCCTCCGGCCAGACTGTGAGAACCCCGCCGTCACTGACTTTGTAACTGGCGGGTTCCACCCCGTCGTAAACCTGCACGGTGTTATCGGGAAACGTAATACGGAAGTTGTATAGGTAGCCCATCTCGGGAAGTCTTCCATGGATGGCGAAGTCCGAGATCACCTGACTGGCTGGAGCGTGGGCAAGATCGTGCGGCGGTCCCATGCGGGCGAAACGGGTGATTACCTAGTTGAATTTCACGACGACCCGAAGCTGTACGCCTACCGACGAGACGACCTTTACCCAGCGAAGGCTCCGCAACGCCCAGAAGCGGCTCCCGTGGACGCGCATCCTCCTGGCCAGGTGCGAGGGTCAGAATCCGGAAAGCTTCCGGTCGGCTGGCACCCGGACCCCGCCACGGGTGGGCAACGTTACTGGAATGGCGAAGAGTGGGCGGGCCAGGCTTCAGGTACGGATCTCATCCGTGGGCCGTCAGCCTTCAAAACGGTCGGGTGGATTCTGATCGTCACGATCGTGCTCAGCTTTGCCGCCCACGCCTGTGCGACTGCCCAGCACAGCCATAGTCGCCACAACAGTCACGGCCACCACGTCGGGCTCGTCACGGTCACCACCCCTCCGGCAGCTGGGACTGTTCATGCGGCACACCTTTCCGTGACGCTCACCTAATCGACCACGAATCAGTTCATCGGGTTGCCCCGGCCAGGCGCGTGCACCTCTACGCGGCGAACACCAAACCGGCGATATCCAGCTGCGGGCTCCTCGATCCTTGCCACGCCGTGACGATGCTGAGCAGCCCTTCAGCACGCCCGTCGACGATCCGTCCATCGCGCAAACTGTTGTGGTTCAACGCAACCAACACGCTCAAGTTCTCCACTGCTTGCTCGTACTGCTCGGACGACATCATCGCCCTCCTCTCCATGGAACCGGTTCGGCGGCCCCTCCACTTAGTTCAACACGGGTCTGCACCCGTGTAGTTCCTTTGGTATCGCGCATTCTGATCTGGAACCAGATGGTCGACCCGTCATCGGTCGTCACTCGCTCGGGGTCGCCGCACCCGGCTGCGCAGCGCTGGACCTATGCATTTCGCGGCAAACGATTTGGACGACAACAGATTGCAGTGACGCGACATCAACTCAGTGCCGTCGCAACATCAAATCAGAAGGAAAACAACAGGTTTCACCTACAAAGCCCCAAATCGAACGTCCTGAACTCTGCCGGGAAGGCACAATCGTTGATCCGGCCAGGCATTGTTTGTTGTTACGTTCGGCACTCAATACTATTACGGGACAACACGGTACCAACAGGATGCTTCAGCAGACTAACCCGCATGTGATCACGGACCCCACCTGGCGGGTCTATGAGTGGCGGTGGTCGCGGCCACACTCTCCCAGCACGGCGTCGATCACTGCCCCCCAAG
>NZ_JAQGLG010000009.1 GCF_028292965.1 Sphingomonas bacterium
TGGCGCATTGGCTGAAGGAGCAGGATTACGGCGTGATGCTCGCCGCCGGCGACACCTTACGGGCGGCGGCGATCGGCCAGCTCGCCACCTGGGCCGAGCGCGCCGGCGTGCCGCTGGTCAAGGGCAATGAGGGCGGCGACGCGGCCGGTATCGTCTATGAGGCGGTGAAGCAGGCGACCGCGCAGGGCATCGACGTGCTGATCGTCGACACCGCCGGACGCCTGCAAAACAAGCGCGAATTGATGGACGAGCTGTCCAAGATCCGCCGCGTGCTCGGCCGGATCAACCCGGAATCGCCGCATGACGTGGTGCTCGTGCTTGATGCCACCACGGGGCAGAACGCGCTCAGCCAGATCGAGGTGTTCCGCGATCTTGCCGGGGTGACCGGACTGGTGATGACCAAGCTCGACGGCACGGCGCGCGGCGGCGTGCTGGTGGCCGCGGCGGAGAAGTTCGGCCTGCCGATCCATGCCATCGGCATCGGCGAGGGGATTGGCGATCTGCGGCCGTTCGATGCGAACGAGGTTGCGCGGATCATCGCCGGTGTGGAAAGGCCGCGTTGATGGCAAGCAATCCCGACTTCAATCGCCCCCCACCCTTCAACCGCCCAAAGGTCGGCCCCGGCGTGCGCATGGCGATCGACTATGCGCCGCTGCTGATTTTCTTCGGCGTCAATTTCCTCGCGCCCGGCCCGCAGATCGAGCGCGTGCTGGCGGCGACCGCCTCCTTCATGGTGGCGAGCGCGATCACGATGATCGTGTCGCGCTGGAAGACCGGCCATATCTCGCCGATGCTGTGGCTGTCGGGCACGCTGGTGCTGGTCTTCGGCAGCCTGACCCTGTGGTTCCACAACCCCAATTTCATCAAGATGAAGCCGACCTTCGTCTATGCGATCTTCGCGATCGTGCTGGGCTTCGGCCTCATCACCCACCGGCCCCTGCTCAAGCAGTTGCTCGAAACCTCCTATCCGGGGCTCGACGAGAAGGGCTGGCACAAGCTGACGATCAACTGGATGCTGTTCTTCGTCGCCATGGCGATCGCCAACGAAGCCGTCTGGCGGATCACCGCGCCCGACATGAACAGCGACCTGCGGATCTGGACGCTCTACAAATTCCCCGGCTGCGTGATCATCACGCTCGTCTTCGCGATGGCCAATATCCCGATGCTGATGAAGCACGGGCTGACCGTCGATGCCCCGGTGGAAGTGCCGCCCGAGGGTTAAGTGATTAGCTCCTCCCCGGCACGGGGAGGGGGACCGCGCGCTTCTTCAGCGCGTGGTGGAGGGGGATCACCGCTGGCGCATCGCCGTTGGCACGCCCCCTCCACCACTTCGTGGTCCCCCTCCCCGTTCCGGGGAGGAATTATCAGACTGCTTCCGTCTCGCGTGTATCGGCCAGCGCCGCGTCATACAGCCGGCCAGCCTCTTCCCAGTTCACCACATCCCACCACGCCTTGAGATAGGCCGCGCGGTCGTTGCGATAGGTCAGGTAATAAGCGTGCTCCCACACGTCGTTGGCGAGGATCGGCGCGCCCTTGTCCTTGGCGTCGTCCATTAAAGGATTGTCCTGGTTGGGCGTGCTGATCACCTTGAGCACGCCATCGCCATCGGCGATCACCCAGGCCCAGCCCGAGCCGAACTGGCCGGCACCCTTGCCGTTGAAATCTTCCTTGAGCTTGTCGAGGCCGCCATAGGTCTCGACCGCCTCGGCCAGCGCGCCCGACGGTTCGCCGCCGCCCGCCTTCATGATCTTCCAGAAGAAATCATGGTTCCAGAAACCGCCGCCATTGTTGCGCACCAGTGGCGGCTGCGACGAGATGACGGCAAGAATCTCCTCGATCGTCTTGCCTTCCAGTGCCGGATCCTTGGCGACGCCCTCGTTGAGCTTGTCGGTATAGGACTTGTGATGCTTGTCGTGATGAAGCTTCATCGTCTCTTCGTTGATGGTCGGCTCGAGCGCGTCATAGCCATAGGGAAGCGGGGGGAGTTCGAAGGGCATCGGGGAGTCTCCATCAGAGGGTCGGCGCGACAACGAACGGAAGCGCGACGAGTTCAGCGTACGCAAAACGATTCGTCGCATCCGGTTCGTTTCGTGTGACAAACGATTTTTCGGCGATTATGCATCCCCTCAACAAGGGCAAAAGGGGAGCAAATGACATGGACAAGTTGTTCGCCAATCTGAACGCGGTGCTGGGCGTGGGCTTCCTGCTCGCGGTCGGCCTGATGTTCACGCCGCACTTCTTCGATCGCGACATTGCCTTGTCGGCCGCGCAATGGGTGCACGTGTTCTTCGGCATCCTGTGGATCGGCCTGCTTTATTATTTCAACTTCGTGCAGATCCCGACCATGCCGCTGGTGCCGGCCGAGCTGAAGCCGGGCGTGTCGAAGTACATCGCCCCCAAGGCGCTGTTCTATTTCCGCTGGGGCGCGGCGTTCACCGTGCTGAGCGGGCTGGTGCTCGCCTATATGTGGGGTGAACTCAACGAAGCACTGGTGCTCTCGCCCGGCGCCCGGCTGATCGGCGTGGGCATGTATCTCGCGCTGATCATGGCGTTCAATGTGTGGTTCATCATCTGGCCGAACCAGAAGAAGGCGCTCGGGATCGTCGAGGCCGATGCCGACACCAAGGCGAAGGCGGCCAAGACCGCGATGATCTTCTCGCGCCTCAACACGTTGCTGTCGCTGCCGATGCTGCTGTGCATGGTGAGCATGCACTGAGCCTCAATCCTCCCCGGCACGGGGAGGGGGGACCATTCGCTTCTTCAGCGAATGGTGGAGGGGGTTCTCCACCGGCGATACGTTCGTGGCACGCCCCCTCCACCGCTTCGCGGTCCCCCTCCCCGTTCCGGGGAGGAGCTAATTGGGCATCAAACCATGTTTGCGCAGGCTGTGGCGCAACTGGTCATAGCTCAGCCCCAGCGCCTTGGCCGCGGCGCGCTGGTTAAAGCGCGCATCGGCCAGCGCCTTTTCCAGCAATTCGCATTCGAAGCGCGCGATGGCGGTCTTGAAATCGCTCGGCGCTTCCGGCTCGGGCGGCTCGACCGCCCCTATTTCTTCACCGTGATCGACCGGCGCGGCCGGTAGCAGCGCCGGCGCGGTGGCGCTGGCCGGACGGTGCGGCGACTGGAACGGGTCGAACTCGATCGCATCGATCTGGCCGCCCGTCTCCCAGCGATAGACCGCGCGCTCGACGACGTTGCGCAGCTCGCGAACATTGCCCGGCCATTCATAGGCCGTCAGCGCCTCGGCCGAGGCGCGGCTGAACCCCTCCCAATCGTCGCGCCCCATCTCCGCCGCCATACGCCGGCCGAAATGATCGGCCAGCACCATCACGTCGCCGGGGCGTGCGCGCAGCGGCGGCAGGGTCACCACCTCGAAGCTCAGCCTGTCGAGCAAATCGGCGCGGAACTGGTGACGCGCGACCTTGTCCGGCAGATGCTCGTTGGTCGCAGCCACGATGCGCACATCGACGCGCAGCGGGCGCGACGAACCAATGCGGGTGATCTCGCCATATTCGACCGCGCGCAACAAGCGATCCTGCGCTGCCATCGACAACGTGCCGAGCTCGTCGAGGAACAATGTGCCGCCATGCGCTTCCTCGAAGCGCCCGGTACGCGCCTTGGTCGCGCCGGTGAACGCGCCAGCCTCGTGACCGAACAACTCGGCCTCGATCAACGTCTCGGGAAGCGCCGCGCAATTCATGATCACCAGCGGCTGGTCCCAACGGGGCGACAGGCGGTGGAGGCGCTCGGCGACCAGCTCCTTGCCGGTGCCGCGCTCGCCGATCACCAGCACCGGGCGATCGAGCGCGGCGGCGCGACTGGCACGCTCCAGCGCATCGAGAAACGGACCCGATTGACCGATGACTTGCGATGCTCGCTCCATAGCCGATCATTGGCGCAAATCACCAATGTTTGGCAATAGAAATAATGGTCAATTTCGTATTATTTCTTTCAAGACGACGCATTTCTGCCCTTTTTCGCAATTGGCACGGTCCCTGCTGTGCATAAGACAACGCCGACGGGGCGCGACACAGACACCAAGTTTTCACGGAGCAAGACAATGACCTCGACCACCACCCTCTTCACCCGGACCTTCGCCGCTGCTGCCGCGATGGCACTCAGCGCCGCGCTCGTCGTGGTGGCGGTCGGCCCGATCGCTCCGGCTTACCAGGCCCCCCTCACGCAGGTTGCGTGAGGCCAACGCCGGGGCGGGACATCCCCTGCCCCGCCCCGGCACCCCTCTTCTCTCACCCTTACCTTCTCAGTATCCTTCAGGAGTATCGACATGGGCATCTTCTCTCGAACCCGCGACATCATCGCCGCCAACTTCACCGACCTGCTCGACAAGGCGGAAGACCCCGCCAAGATGATCCGCATGATCATCCTCGAGATGGAGGAGACTCTGGTTGAGGTGCGCGCTTCCGCCGCCC
>NZ_JAQGLG010000014.1 GCF_028292965.1 Sphingomonas bacterium
TCGGTTTGGCCTGAAATCGCCATCGCAACATATCGCATCGGATGCGGTCTATGCGTCATTCTCGGCCTGGACGCGCAAGCAGATCAGTACCGAGCAGAATCGCGCCAATTATGAACTGGCCTTTAAGCCGGACAAGTGCCTCACCCTGGTCGCCGACGGTATCGCAAAGGCGAAAATACTGGGCCAGACCTATGTCACCTGGCCGATCCTGATGCCGCAGATGCTGGCGTCGCGCGACATTCTTGACGTGTACCTCAAGATTTTCAATGAAGCGGGCCGGATGTGCCACGAAGCGGGGCTGGTATTCGCCTTTCACAATCACCATCGCGAATTCGTGCCGCTCGGAAGCCAGTTGATCTACGACATCATCCTGCGCGAGACCGATCCCGCCCTCGTCAGGATGGAGATGGATGTCTATTGGGTCGCCAAGGCGGGCAAGGATCCCATTCCCTATCTGCGGAACAATCCTGGCCGATATTTCGGTTGCCATATCAAGGATATCGACGCGAAGGGCGATTTCGCGACGGTTGGGACAGGAACGCTCGATCTGCCGGGGCTGATCACCGCGGCCCGGCAATCCGGGGCCGAGCATTTCTACGTCGAATATGATCGTTCCGATGACCCGATGAAGCAGATCCGCGACAGCATCGCCTATCTTCGCCGGCTCGGGTGACAACGGCCGGGGCCATGACCAGGGCGGTGTCTAATCGCAGCTGGTATACGGTGATCCTCTGCATGATCGCCTATATTTTCTCGTTCATCGACCGACAGATCATGGCGCTGCTGATCGGACCGATCCAGGCTGATCTCGGCATTTCGGATACGCAGTTCGGCCTTCTGCACGGCTTCGCCTTCGCGATCTTCTATGCCGGAATGGGCATCCCGATCGCGAGCTTGTCCGATCGCCTGTCGCGCCCCTGGATCATCAGCGTCGGTGTCGCATTCTGGAGCATCGCGACCTTTGTCTGCGGCATCGCCGGCACCTTCGTGCAGCTGTTTCTGGCGCGCATCTGCGTGGGTGCCGGCGAAGCCGTGCTTTCGCCGGCCACCTATTCGCTGATTGGCGATCTGTTCCCGAAAGAAAAGCTCGGGCGCGCGGTGGCCGTCTACTCGCTGGGATCGTTCCTCGGCGCCGGCATCGCCTTTCTTCTGGGGGGGTGGGTGATCGGCGCGGTCAGTGCAAGCGGGCCGCGGCAATGGATGGGCGTGACCTTCGCGGCCTGGCAGCTGACATTCCTGATTGTCGGCGCGCCGGGGATCCTGCTTGCGGCGATCATCTGTCTTACGGTCGCCGAGCCGCGTTCAGCGCCTTCCGGTGACGCGCCTTCGCAGCCCTCGTTCGGGGCAGTGTTCGCTTATCTCGGGCATCACCGTGCGATCTTCGCGCCGCATATGATCGGCTACACCTTGGCTGCAATGTCGTTGTTTTCGCTGCTGTCCTGGTCGCCCGCCTATCTGATGCGCAGCTTCGGGCTGTCGGTGGGACAGAGCGGGGTCTATCTTGGCCTTGTCGCGATCCTCGCTGGTGGTGGGGGAGTGATTGCGAGTGGCTGGGTCATGGACGCGCTGACGCGCGCCGGGCGCGACGACGCACCGTTTCGCACCGGGATCATCGGCGCGGTTGGCGCCGTCCTCCCTCTAGGCCTGCTGCCGCTTGCCCCAACGCCAGGTTGGGCGGTCACCGCGCTTGCGGCCGCGTTCTTCTTTGCCTCGTTCCCGATGCCACCATCGACGGCCGTGATGCAGATCGCCGCGCCGCCCGCGATGCGGTCGCGTGTTTCGGCGCTCTTCCTGGCCATGAACGCGTTGATCGGTATGGGCGCAAGCTCGGCGCTGATCGGCATGCTCAACGATAAATTGTTCGGTGATCCGCGTGCGACGGGCGCCTCGCTCGCAATTGTCGCCGCGGGCGCCGCGATGCTCGCCGCGCTCGTCCTCAGTCTGGGGATGCGGCCGTTCCGGCGGTTCGTGCAGGCGCCCGCTGCCCAGCTGTCCTCCGCGTGTATCGGGCATAGGCCTCTCAACGCTTGAGCTTCGGTCTGTCCCTGCCGGTATCGGCGGGGGGCGCGGGGCCGACCAGGCGACGCCGGTCGCGAGCGGGCTGCTGGCGATGGTCGGATGAGCGGGAATGCGCCCGTGGCGCTCGGCCAGAGGCCTCCGCTTTGGTTTTGCCAAAAAAAGACACTTCAAACGCACTCTGGTGGAGTTGTACGATGCGAGCTTTCCGGCAGTTTTGCGCGGTTCTGAAGCCCGCGGTCATGGGCGTTGCAATCGTCAGCGGCGCGCAGGCCGGTCGAAACCAGCCGGCGACGATCCGCGTGGTGCGTGACGGATATGGCGTTCCCCATATCTACGCCGCCAGCCGCCGCTCGCTTTATTATGGCCTTGGCTACGCCATTGCCCAGGACCGGCTCTTCCAGCTCGAGATGATGCGCCGCTCGGTATGGGGCGAAGTCGCCGAGGTCCTGGGTGCGGATTATGTCGCATTCGATCGCGAGACCCGTATGCGGGGTTATTCGCGGAGAGATGTCGAGGCCCGCCTCGCCGCGTTGCCCGCAGGGCAACGCGCGCTGTTCGAGGCCTATGCGGCGGGCATCAACGCGTGGATCGATGTTGCAACGGCCCGCGGCGCGCTTCCCGCGCGGTTCGCAAGCCTGGGATTCGCCCCGCGCCGTTGGTCCGCCGCCGACCTCGCCCAGATTTTCATCGGCAATGTGGCGGTGCGCTTTACCGACAAGACGCAGGAGATCGAGAATGCCAGCTTGCTGGCGAAGCTCACCACCGAGCTTGGGCTGGTGCGGGCGAGGGCGGTGTTCGACGACATTTCGCCGCTCGCGGAGGATCCGCGGGCGGTGCTCTCGATTCCGGCGGGCGACTGGACAGGTCAGGGCCTGAACCAGGTCGCACGACAGGAGACGGCGCGCGCGCAAATGCTCCCCCCTTCGACGAGCGGTGCCGCGGACGGCATCGCGGAGGCTGACAGGATGCTGGCGTCCAGGCTGGCGGGACTGGCGATCAACGATCACAGCGGCAGCAATGTGTGGCTCGTCGGCAAGAGCAAGTCGGCAAACGGTCATGCGATGCTGATGGGCGGCCCGCAAATGGGGTTCACCGTGCCGGGATTTCTCTATGAAGCCGGCCTGCATGGCGGCGGGATGGATGTGGTCGGCAGCACGCCGATCGGGTTCCTGCCGATCTTCTTCGGTCATAGCGTGACCACCGCCTGGTCGAGCACCGTCGGTCGCGGCGATGCCGTCGACACCTTTGTCGAGCGCCTCGATCCCGGTGATCCGACGCGCTATCTCCATCGGGGCCGATGGCTGGCGATGGCTGGGCGCCAGGAGATCATCAAGGTACGTGGCGCGGCCGATGTGGCGGTGACTTTCTACCGCACCGTTCATGGTCCGGTGCTGGCGGTCGATCCGCTGCGGCACCTTGCCTATAGCCGGGCCCGCGCCTGGGAGGGCCGGGAACTGCAATCGGAAATGGCGTGGCTCGATTCCACGCTCGCTCGTGATTTCGGCGCGTTCCGGCAGGCGGCGTTCCGATCGGCGTTCAGCATCAACTGGTGGTACGCGGACACGCATGGCAATATCGGGCTGGTGTATCCGGGCCGCTTCCCGATCCGGGCGCCGGGACAGGATCCGCGCCTGCCAAGCCCCGGCACCGGCGAGGCGGACTGGGTCGGCTTCATCCCGCCTGAAAAACACCCTTACCGGCTGAACCCGAGCTCGGGCTATTTCGCCAACTGGAATCAGCAGCCGGCGCGCGGATGGTTCTTCGCGGACACCGGATGGAGTTCGGTGGAACGCGCCAAGCTGCTGCAGGATTTCATGGCGTCCCATGACAAGGTCAGTGCAGACGATATGTTGGCGCTCAACCGGCTGGCGAGCACGACCAGCCAGACCGCGGGTTATTTCATTCCCGGCCTCGTTGCGGCTGTCGGGCGCCTTCCGAAAGCCGCGCCCCAATTGCTGCGCGCGACACGGCTGCTCGCAGCATGGGACCATCGCCGCACTGATGCGGATGGCGATGGGCGATATGATGGTCCCGCTCTTGCAATCTACGACGCCTGGCTTTCCGAAATCCTCGCGCGGACGTTCAATGGTGAAACCAGCGGGAGCGCTGCTGCGCTGCTGCGCTATCAGCGGACCGACACCTATGACATTGGGCGCGGCCCGAAATTGCTTGCCCGGGTGCTGGCTGGAGACAAGGCGTCCCTGCCGGTACATGGGGACTATCTGCGCGGCCGGTCCACCGATGCCGTCCAGGTGGAAGCGTTACAGGCGGTCATCGCGCGCCTGTCCGGT
>NZ_JAQGLG010000022.1 GCF_028292965.1 Sphingomonas bacterium
CGCGCAGCAATATGTGCCCAAGGCCGGCGTGCACGGCTCATCGACGCTGATCGCGACCAAGGATCCGAAAGGCGCCGAGGACAATTGGGCCGCGGTGATGGCGTTCCTGAAGAAGGTCGCGCCTTAGCGGCCCAAGGTGGGCTCTATCCGCTCCAATCCGTCATGCCGGACTCGTTCCGGCATCCACCGTTCCGCGAAATCAGCGGCATTTGCTTTTGCGGCACCGTGGACCCCGGAACGAGTCCGGGGCGACGTAGTGTAACGTCGGTCGAAAAACGACTTACGGCTTGCGCATCAACGAAACACGCGCGCCATCGCAGGAGGCGTCGCTGTCGATATGCGCCATCTCGACCATCCCACGCCGGCTGAGCGCCGCGCCATCGCCGCTGCACAACAGTCGTCCGCCCGGTTGCAGCCACGCCATGATCCGCGCGGCCATCGCGTCCTGATCGCCCGATGGCAGCAATGGCAGGCTGTTCCACGCGACGATCCCGGCAAAACTCTCGTCGAGAACGATCGTGCGCATGTCGGCGAGCGACCAGCGCTCGCGCGGGAAGCGTGTATGGGCCAGCTCGATGGCGATCGGATTGCTGTCGATACCGACGATATGGAAACCGTGATCTATCAGATAACGGTCGACCGGCTCGCCCCCACCACAGCCCAGGTCGAGAATCGCGGCGCCACGCGCCAGCGGCAGAATCAGGCGGTCCAGCCAGGCGCGCTCGCCGGCGCTCAGTAGCGGGGAGCGATCAGGCATCGACTGCCGCGAGGAACCCCCTGAAAGGTCGGTCGTTCTTCACCCGTGACTGGCAAGTGCCGGCCTGCGGCACCGTGATACTATCAAGGAGTGAGGACATGGGCGAACTCGTGGACAAGGTTAAAGGCAATCTCAACGAGGCTGCCGGCAAGGTCAAGCAACAGAGCGACAACCCCCAGACGCGCGACGAAGGCGCCGGGCAGGAAGTGAAGGGCAAGGCGCAGCAGTTCGCCGGCAAGGTCAAGGGCGCGCTCGGCGACGACATCTGACGCGATTCGGGTCGCGCAGCGGGCCGCTCCCGGGAAACCGGGGGCGGCCTTTTGCTTGTCGAGTGCGCGGTGTGGACTTGGGAAAATGGCGAGCGATCGAGAGTCGAATTCGATCGGCCTTACCCGTCATGCCGGACTTGTTCCGGCATCCACCGGTCCGCAAGCGCACCGCTCTATACTTTCGCGGCACGGTGGACCCCGGAACGAGTCCCGGGTGACGCTGAGTCAAGTTGGTCGGGAAAATCTCTAACGCCGCCGGTCGCGGATCGCGGTCAGCGTCGTCGCCGGCGTCGTGACGTCGATATCGGTCTTGAGATGGAGCAGGCGGACGCCGCGTTGAGCCATTGCGCGGGCGAGGGCGGGAGCAAAATGATCGGTCGCCTCAACCGTCTCGGCCCAGCAGCCATAGGCCCGACCGAGCGCGGCGAAGTCCGGATTGGCTAGTTCGGTGCCCGAAATGCGCCCGGGAAACTCACGCTCCTGATGCATGCGGATCGTGCCGTAACCGCCATTGTCGATCACCAGCACCAGCATCTCTGCGCCATGCGCGACGGCAGTGGCGAGTTCCTGCCCGTTCATCAGGAAGCAGCCATCGCCCGCCAGTGCCACGACCTGGCGATCGGGATGACGCAGCGCGGCCGCGGTCGCCGCCGGCACGCCATAACCCATCGCGCCGGCGGTGGGGGCGAGTTGGGTCGGCTGGACGCCGTAGCGCCAATAGCGATGCCACCAACCCGAGTAATTGCCGGCCCCGTTGCAGATGATCGTGTCGGTCGGCAGCACCTCGCGCATCGTCGCGACACAGGGGCCGAGGTCGAGCGTGACGTCGCGCGGCGCAGGGCTAGACCATGCGAGATAATCGGCATGTGCCTCCTGCGCAGCCGGGGCCGGTGCGTCAGGTTGATTCAATCCGGCGAGCAGATCGGCGAAACGGAAAACATCGCTCTGGATCGCAAGGTCCGCACGATAAACGCGGTTCAGCTCACCGGCCTCGGGATAGACATGGACGAGTTTCTGGCCCGGATGCTCGGGTGTGATCAACGTGTAGCCGTCGGTCGTGGCTTCGCCCAGTCTCGGGCCTACGACCAGCAGCAGATCGGCGTCCTTGATCCGCTGGACCAGCTTCGGATTGGGGCCATAGCCGAGATTGCCGGCCCACACCGGCGAAGCGTTGGAAATGGCATCCTGCCGCCGAAAAGCACTGGCGACAGGAATACCCCAGGCAAGCGCGAACCGCTCGAATGCCGCGCCCGCCGCCTTGTCCCAGCCGGCACCGCCGACGATCGCGACCGGGCGCTGCGCCGCGCGGAGCATGTCGTGCAGTCGCGAGGCGTCCCGCGTGTCGAGGCCGAGCAGACAGGTCTCGATCGGCGGCCGGTCGATCGCCTCGACCTCGTCGAGCAGCATGTCCTCCGGCAGCGCCAGCACCACCGGCCCGGGCCGGCCGCTTGTCGCCGTGGCATAGGCCCGCGCGATATATTCCGGGATGCGCCGCGCATCGTCGATCCGGGCCGCCCATTTGGCGATCGGCGTGAACATCGCCTCGAAGTTGATCTCCTGGAACGCCTCGCGGTCGCGCGTCGCGCGGTCGACGTCGCCGATGAACAGGATCATCGGCACCGAATCCTGCATCGCGACATGCACGCCGATCGAGGCATTGGTCGCGCCCGGGCCGCGCGTGACGAAGGCGATGCCGGGGCGCCCGGTCATCTCACCATCGGCGCACGCCATGTAGCCGACGCCGCCCTCCTGTCGGCACACGACCAGATCGATCTCAGGCGTGTCGTGCAGCGCGTCGAGCACGGCGAGGAAGCTCTCGCCGGGGACGGTGAAGATGCGGTCGCAGCCTTGCGCGACGAGCTGGTCGACCAGGATACGGCCGCCGGTACGGGGAGATGTCATGTGACGCTTCCTAAGCCCGGTCGCCGGGAAGGCCAACATCTGTCGGGAATTCTTACATCCATGGGGTATGCCGGAAGGGCATTAACCACCGAAACCCGCACTTTTACGCCACTGGAACGAACTGGCACGCGGCCTGCAATACCCTGGATATGCCGAGCGTTTCACGCTTCAGCAGGACGGACCGGCAGCGATGCTCCCAACTCGCGCTGGTCCGTCCGCCCCGGCCTCTCCCAGATCTCAGTGCTTGAAGAGCTCCGCGAGCTCGCCGCTCTCGTACATCTCCATCATGATGTCGGAGCCGCCGACGAACTCGCCCTTCACATAAAGCTGCGGGATGGTCGGCCAGTCGGAGAATTCCTTGATCCCCTGGCGCACGCCCTGGTCCTGCAGCACGTCGACGCTGTCGAACTCGACTTCCAGATGGTTGAGGATCGCCACCGCGCGGCTGGAAAAGCCGCATTGCGGGAACAGCGGGCTGCCCTTCATGAACAGCACCACATCGTTCTTCTGCACGATCTCGGCAATGCGTGCCTGTGCGTCGTCGGTCATCATCATACTCCTCTACTCCGGCACGGCGGTGGTGAGCTGGAGCGCGTGGAGTACGCCGCCCATCCGCCCGCCAAGCGTGCCGTAAACTCGCCTTGTGCGCTCGACGCGCGAGATGCCGCGAAAGCTCTCCGCCACGACGCGCGCCGCATAATGATCGCCGTCGCCGGCGAGATCGGTGATCTCGACCGTCGCGTCGGGGATGCCCGCTACGATCAGCGCCTCGATCTCTTCCGCCGCCATCGCCATGATCGTTACTTGAGCTCGAGCAACTGGCGGCGCGCCTCGACGGTCTGCTCCTCGAGCGCGCGGCGTACCGCTGCGTCGTCGATGTCGACGCCGGCCGCGGTCAGGTCGCCGAACAGCTTGCGGATCACGTCCTCGTCGCCGGCTTCTTCGAACTCCGCCTGGACGACCGCCTTGGCGTACGCATCGGTCTCTTCCGGCGTCAGCTTCATCAGGCTCGACGCCCAGTTGCCGAGCAGCCGGTTGCGCCGCGCGGTGATGCGGAACGCCATCTCCTCGTCATGCGCGAACTTGGCCTCGAATGCGCGTTCGCGGTCGTCGAAGGTGGTCATGGGCGCTCCCTGGCGTGTCTCGATAGTCGTAGCGGAGATAGGGTGCCGCGCGGCGATAGGGAAGGGCCTAGGCGGCCACCTCCACCACGAGCTTCCCAATCGCGCCGCGCGCCGCCATCTTGGCGATCGCCTCGCCGCCGCGTTCGAACGGGAAGGTCTCGGTGACGCGCGGGGCGATCTTGCCGTCCTTCCACAGCCGGAACAGGCGATCGACATGCGCGGCGTTGGCCTTGGGGTCGCGCGCGGCGAAGGCGCCCCAGAACACACCGCACACGTCGCAGCTCTTGAGCAAGGTCAGGTTGAGCGGCAGGCGCGGGATGCCGGCGGGGAAGCCGACAACGAGGTAGCGCCCCTCCCAACCGATCGAGCGCAGCGCAGGCTCGGCATAGTCGCCGCCGACCGGGTCGTAGATCACGTCGAAACCGTCCTTGCCGCCGGCCGCCTTGAACTGCTCGGCGAGCGCCTTGGACTGGTCCTTGTCGAACGGCGCGCGGCCATAGACGATGGTCTCGTCGGCGCCGGCCTCGCGCGCGGCGGCGGCCTTCTCCTCCGACGACACGGCAGCGACGACGCGGGCGCCGAACGCCTTGCCCAGCTCGATCGCCGCGAGGCCGACGCCGCCGGCGGCACCCAGCACGAGCAGGTTGTTGCCCTCCACCAAGCGTCCGCGGTCGAGCAGCGCGTGGATCGTCGTGGCATAGGTCAGCAGCAGCGCCGACCCTTCCGCGAAGCTGCGGCCTTTGGGCAGGCGGTAGAGCTTGCCCGCATCGACCGCGACCTTCTCGACCAGTCCGCCATTGCCGACCATGCCGATGACGCGGTCGCCGGCCTTCCAGCCCGTGACGCCCTCGCCGACACTCTCGACCACGCCGGCGATCTCGCCGCCCGGCGCGAAGGGGCGGGCGGGCTTGATCTGGTATTTGTCCTCGATGATGAGGACGTCCGGATAGTTGATCGCGCAGGCCTTGACCGCGACGACGACCTGTCCCGCACCGGCGACGGGATCGGGCAGATCGTCGAGGACGAGGGTTTCAGGTCCGCCCGGCGCCTTCGACAACAAGCCCTTCATTTGCGCTCCTTTGCGAGTTTTCTGGCCTTCGCTCGATCCACGGGCGCTCCTGATGGAGCATCGCCTCGAATTTCGAAATCGCGGTATCCCTTGCCAGCGTCAGGCCGATCTCGTCCAGCCCTTCCATCAGGCACTGACGGCGGAACGAGTCCATTTCGAAGGGGAAACGATCCTGGAAGGGCGTGGTGACGGTCATCGTCTCGAGATCGACGGTGACGGGCTGGTCCTGCGCCACCTCGATCAGCCGGTCGATCGCGTCCTGCGGCAGGACCACGGTGACGATGCCGTTCTTGAAGGCATTGCCCGAGAAAATGTCGGAGAAGCTCGGCGCGATCACCGCGGTGATGCCCATGTCGGCGAGCGCCCATGCGGCATGCTCGCGGCTCGAACCGCAGCCGAAATTGTCGCCGGCGATAAGGATCGGGGAGCCGGCATAACGCGGATCGTCAAAGATGTTGCCGGGCTCGGCGCGGACCGTTTCGAACGCACCGCGGCCGAGGCCTTCGCGCGTGATCGTCTTGAGCCAGTGCGCCGGGATGATCACGTCGGTGTCGACGTTCTTCGCGCCCCACGGATAGGCGCCGCCGGAAACCTGGGTGACGGCCTTCATCGCTGCGGTGTGGTCTTGGCGACGACGGGACGGGCGCCGGTCATGGCATAGGCGAAGATGCCGCTGAGGATGGTGCCCATGATCAGCAAGGTAAGCGCGCGTTTCATGTCATTTCCCTCCCATCAGCTCGCGTACATCGGCGAGCCGGCCGGTCACCGCCGCGGCTGCCGCCATTGCCGGCGACAACAGATGCGTACGGGCGCCCGGTCCCTGGCGTCCTACGAAATTCCGGTTCGAAGTTGAAGCACAACGTTCGCCCGGCGGCACTTTGTCCGGGTTCATGGCGAGGCACATCGAACAACCCGGCTCGCGCCATTCGAAGCCGGATTCCAGAAAGATACGGTCGAGCCCCTCGGCCTCGGCCTGGCGCTTGACCAGCCCCGAGCCCGGCACGACCAGCGCGCGCACGCCGGCCGCGACGTGACGCCCCTTGGCGACATGCGCGGCGGCGCGGAGATCCTCGATGCGGCTGTTGGTGCAGCTGCCGATGAAGACATGTTCGACCGGCACATCCCGCATCAGCGTGCCCGGCGTCAGGCCCATATAGTCGAGCGACTTGCGCGCGGCGGCGCGCTTCGACGGGTCGGCGAAGCTGTCGGGATCGGGTACCATGCCGGTGATCTGGACGACGTCCTCGGGGCTGGTGCCCCAGGTCAGCGACGGGGCGATGTCGGCGGCGTCGAGCGTGACGACGCGGTCATAGGTGGCGCCGGCATCGGTCGGCAGCGTCTTCCACCACGCCAGCGCCTTGTCCCAGTCGGCGCGGGCCGGCGTCATCGGCCGGCCTTTGATATATTCGAAGGTCTTGTCGTCGGGCGCGATCAGGCCGGAGCGCGCGCCGGCCTCGATCGACATGTTGGCGACGGTCAGCCGGCCCTCGATCGACATGTCGCGGATCACCTCGCCGGTGAACTCGATGACATGCCCGGTGCCGCCGGCGGCACCGATCTTGCCGATGATCGCCAGCACGACGTCCTTGGGCGAGACGCCGTAGCCGAGCTTGCCGTCGACGCGCACTTCCATCGTCTTCGCGGGCGTCAGCAGCAGGGTCTGCGTGGCCAGCACATGCTCGACCTCCGACGTGCCGATGCCGAACGCCAAAGCACCGAGCGCGCCGTGCGCCGAGGTGTGGCTGTCGCCGCACACCAAGGTCGTGCCGGGCAGGGTGAAGCCCTGTTCGGGGCCGATGACATGGACGATGCCCTGCTCGGCGGCGAGCGCGTCGATATAGGGCACGCCGAACTCGGCGACGTTGCCGCGCAAAGCGCTGAGCTGGGCGGCGCTCTCCGGATCGGCGATCGGCAGCTCGCGCCCGGCGGCATCGACCCGCGCGGTCGTCGGCAGGTTATGATCGGGCACGGCGAGCGTGAGATCGGGGCGACGCACCTTGCGGCCGGCGGCGCGCAGGCCGGCGAACGCCTGGGGGCTGGTAACCTCGTGCACGAGGTGGCGATCGATGAAGATCAGGCAGGTGCCGTCGTCGCGTTTCTCGACGACATGCGCGGCCCAGATCTTCTCGTACAGGGTGAGCGGGCGACTGGTCATTTCATGCGCGGCCTTGGACCGAAAGATGCGGGATCGCAACCCTGTACGGCATTTTGTTGCGTGGTTGCGGTGGTTTGCCGGGCGGGTTTCACCTGTTCCACCTGCTTTAGCAGGTGAACAGTTTTTTTCGCGATCCGGCCCGACGCATGCTTGAACAGATTCTTGTAGAATATCAGAAGCTTGTCGGCCTGACGCGGTATCCGCGACATCCAACATAACAGGTGGCGGAGCAGGTGAGATTGACCTGCTGAACAGGTGCCGAGCAGGTGCGAGCAGGTGCCGCAATATTCTCGGCGACAGCGGTGAAACGGATTTGTGCATGCGGCACGGAATGCACCGATCCGAGAGCAGATTGAATCATCGTCGCGCCGGGGATGATCTCACGTTGAGCGTCATCGATCGGCCGCTCGCGGGGTTGGCGCTTCCCCGGGCGACGGCCTTGCGTGAAGCCGGCGCCTGAAAACGAACAGGAGGCGGCAATGCGCAGAGCGACGATGACGGGATTTGCGGCGCTCATTCTGCTCGCCGCCACGGGCATGGCGGGGGCGCCTGCCGAACCGGTGCCCTATCCCGATGGATTTCGCCGCTGGGTTCATATCAAGAGCGCGGTGAACGATCCGGCGCATGCCGCTTTCGGGCGATATGGCGGGATGTACAACGTCTACGCCAATGAGCGGGCGCTGACCGGTTACCGCACGGGGCGGTTTCCCGATGGTGCGACGATCGTGTTCGACATGCGTGGCGTGGAGACGAAGAACAACAATACCCAGGCCACCGGGCGAAGCTTCATCGATGTGATGACCAGGGACAAGCGGCGCACCGAGACTGGTGGCTGGGGCTTCGAGGAATTCGAGGGAAACACGCGCGACGCGAGGAACGTCAGCAACCAGCACCGGGAGGCCGCCTGTTTCGCCTGCCATGCCACCCAGAAGCCGCGGGATTATGTGTATAGCAGCTTCACGGAGTGAGGCGATGAGCCACGGGTTGAGCGCATAAATGACCCCTGACCCCTTTTTTTACGGGGGAAAGGATATACCCACCCCGGCGGAGGCCGGGGCCCATATGTGGACGGCCCCTTGCTTGCAAGGGACGGGCAGGGTGTGAAGGATCGCTTGCGATCATATGTCCGGCCTGAGTTGCGGTCGCGCTGACCGCTGCCAAGATGGGTTCCGCGA
>NZ_JAQGLG010000034.1 GCF_028292965.1 Sphingomonas bacterium
CTCGGTCACTCAACCCCTTCTCGGACGGGCTCTTAGATCACCGGTTTCTTGTGCTCCTGTGCAAGCAGGAGTCCAGGGTTACGGGCGGCGCGCTCGTGACTCTGGGTTCCTGCTTTCGCAGGAACACGGTTCCTTGCTGGCAAGGTCCGAGCAGGCTCTAAGCGAGCCCGTTGCGCACCTGCCAGCGCCGCGCCAATAGCGGCCAGTCGGACATCGGCCAGGCCGGGTCGCCGCGCAGGCCGAGGCCGTGCGCACCCTCGTCGAACAGATGCAGGTCGATCGCCCCGCCCGCGGCGCGCACCGACGCGAACAGCGCGAGCGACTGATCGGCCGGCACCACACGATCGTGCAGGTCGTGCGCGAGGAAGATCGGCGGGGTGATACCGGGCAGGGTGCCGTCGAGCGTCCATTCGGCCACCATCGCCGGCGTCGGGTTGGGGCCGAGCAAGGCGAGCTTCGAGCCGACATGCGCGCTCGCCCCCATCGACACCACCGGATAAAGCAGGATCGCACCGTCGGGCCGGGTGAGCAGATGATCGGCGGCGTCGATCTCGGCATAGCTGCGGTCATAGACCTTGAAGCAAAGGCAGCCGGCGAGATGACCGCCGGCCGAGCCGCCCATCACCGTCACGCGCTTCGCATCGATCGTCCAGCGCCCGGTGCCGCCGGCACGGATCAGCCGCATCGCGCGCTGCGCATCCTGCAACGCCACCGCCGGGCCGCCGCCCCAGCGATCGGCCGGCAGCCGGTAGCGCAGCACGAACGCGGCCACGCCGAGGGAATTGAACCAGCGTGCGCCCTCATAACCCTCGCGATCGATGCCGACGCGCGAATAGCCGCCGCCGGGGATGATCAGCACCGCCGCGCCGGTCGGGTTGGTCGCAGCGAAATAGGACAGGGTCGGGCGCGTGACATGCGCGGCAACACGGTAGCGCAGCCCGGCCGTGTCCCATTGGTCGTCGATTATCTCGACGATGTTGGGCACCGGACCGCCTGGCATATGACCCTCCGGCCATAACGGCACGACCATATCGGGTTCGCGGCGGTCTTCGGAAAAGCCGCGGAACGGCGAGGCCGATGGCGCCAGCGCGGTTTGCGCGTCCGCCGCCGGGATCAGGCCGGCTGCCGGCGCCAGCGCCGCGGCTGCCAGAAATGTCCGTCGCGAAGTGCTCATTGTCCCGTCTCCCCGTCACGCCATGCCGCGACCGCGCGCGCGCCGCGCGTCGCGACCTTCGCCGCATCATCACCCGGCCGGTACAGGCTCGAGCCCAGGCCGAAGCCAGCCACGCCCGCCTTCACGAACGGGGCGAAACCGCTCTCGTCGACACCACCGACCGCATAGATCTCGGTGCCCGCCGGCAGCACCGCCAACCAGGCAGCGACCGTGCCCGCGCCAAGTTCGCGCGCCGGGAACAGCTTCAGCGCATCGGCGCCCGCCGCGAGCGCGGCAAAGGCCTCGCTCGCCGTCGCGATGCCCGGCATGACCGCCACCCCGAGCGCCTTGGCGCGCGCCACCATGGCGGGATCGAAGTTCGGCGCGAGCAGCAGACGCGCGCCGGCCTGCGCCGCCGCTTCCGCCTGCGCCGCAGTCAGCACCGTGCCGGCACCGATCAGCGCCCGGTCGCCGAAATGCTCGGCCAGCGCGACGATGCTGGCAAAGGGATCGGGCGAGTTGAGCGGCACCTCGATGATCGCAAAGCCGGCATCGACCAGCCGGGTGGCAATCGCCACCACCTCGTCGGGCCGCACCCCGCGCAGGATCGCGATCAACGGGCAGCGCCGCGTCGCCTCGGCCAGCGTCATGGTCATCATGGCTTCTCCGCAAAGGCGATGTCGCCGCCCCAGCCGACACCTCGCACGGTGCCGGCCGGCGTGAACAAGGTCGCCTCGATCCGCGTCGCGATCGTCTGCCCGGGCGCCAGCACGATCGCCGCGCCGCGCGCCGCGGCCTCGGCCAGCGACGGCAGGTCGCAGGCGGGTTCCAGCGCGACCATACGCCGCGCGCCATACCAGGGATAGTCGCCCTCCCCGCCCAGCATCCGCCACAGGCCGAGCATCGGGAACAGCTTCTCGTCCCAGCGCAACGCAACCCCCGCGCCGCGACGATCGTTGGATAGCGCGAACCAGCCCTCGGCCAGCGCGTCGAAGCGGGTGAAATCATGGAGCACGATGCTGTCATCCGGCACCACGCCGAGCGCGGGCGGCAGGGCAGCGCTTGCCGGCAGGTCGATCCGCATGCCCGCCTCGATCAGCGGCGCACCGAAGGTCGGGTGGTGGCCCCAAAGGACTTCGATCTGGTGTGCCGCCTCACTGGTGATCCGCTCTTCGATCGATAAGGTCGCGCCCCCATGCTCCAGCGTCACGCGCCGCTCGACCAGCAACGGCGTACGGCGCAGCCGCGTGTGCATCAGGATCGAGATGCGGTCCGCGCGGTCCATATCGATCGCGGCATCCCAGCCGAGGAACGTCGCTTCGCCATGTTGGCCATAATCGGCACCGCGATGCTGACACGGCACCGGGCCGTTGGGCAGCATCATATACCAGCCGCCGGGAAATGCGTCGCGGAAGGCGCCGGCGGCCAGTGGCGAGGGCTGGATGTCGCCCGGCCGCGAAACGCCAGCCGGGGCCTGGTGCAGCGTCTCGGTGTCGGTCGGCTTGTGCAACAGCTCGAGGATATCGCCGCCTTTGTCAACGCAGATCACCGCGCCCAGCGTCTCGTTTTCCAGCGAGATGCAGCGCCGCCCGCGCCACACATAATCGCGCAGCCGGCAGCCCGAATTGCGATGCGGGCTGAACCTCGGCCCCGCTTCCGTCATCTCTCGCTCTCCCAAATTTGTTACACTGGTAGCAACATTGTCGCTGGGGACAAAATGGTTTCTCTTATCTTTATCGACTCTATCGTTTGACGTGTTGCTAAGTTAGCGATATCTGCGACTCATAAGAGAATATGTGACGGGGTGAGGGTGCTTAAAGCAACCAATCGAAAGCGCAGCGCCGACCGGGTGTGCACAGCGTGAGCGATCGCGCCCTTCTCGCCCGTGTCGCGGCCACCACGATGCGGTGGAATTTCCGCTCATGGGGCTTTGGCGAGGCGATCGCGCTGCGCGGCCTGCTCGAAGCGGGGGCGGTGCTCGATGACCCTGCATTGTCGGCTTATGTTCTTGCACTGATGCGCGGCTGGCTCGGGCGCGGCGTCGCGCGCAGCAACGAGGATCATGTCGCGCCGGGCCGTGAATTGCTCAGCCTGTGGCAGCGCGAGGGCGACCCGGCGATGCTCGACGCAGCGCGCGCGCTGGCTGCGCTCAACGCCTCCTTTCAGGTCGGTGCCCACGGCGCGCGGTGCCACCGGCCCGATACGCCGGGCTGGCGCCACCAGATCTGGGTTGATTGCATGGACGTCGACGGACCGTTCCTGGTGCGGTTGGGCGCGGCGACCGGCGAGCAGCGTTACATCGATCAAGGCGCGGCCGAACTGCTCGGTTACGTCCGCACCTTGCAGGACGAGGCGAGCGGCCTGCTGCGCCACGGCCATGAGAAATATGCCGGCGTCAACGGCGCCTACTGGGCACGAGGCAATGGCTGGGCGCTGATGGGGCTGATCGAGACGCTCGAAGCCCTGCCGCGCGAACACCCCACCTTCGCGGAACTGCGCGAGCGCCTTGGTGCGCTAGCCGATGCGTTGGCCGCGCGACAGGATGTGGGCGGCCTGTTCCATACGGTGCTGACCGACGACGCGACCTATCTCGAAACAACGCTCGCGGCGATGCTGGCGGCGAGCGTGGCGCTGGCGATCGACCATCAGCTGATCGATGCCTGCCACGCCGCAATGATGGCCCGCGCCCGCGCGGCGGTGCTGACGCATGTCGACGATGCGGGCGCGCTGGCGCTGGTCAGCGACGCGACGCCGGTGGGCGAGCATCACGTCTATGCGACCCGGCCGTTCGGCATCTTTCCCTGGGGTCAGGGCCCGCTGTTGCTGATGCTGGCAAGGAATCCGTCATGAAGATCACCCGCGTCGAGGCCATCGCAATCCAGGCGAAGCCTATCGACAAGAAACCCTATTGGGGCAGCCGCGCCTGGGGTGACGAGCGTAGCGGACCGGGCGAGATTTCGACCGAATTCCCCGCGCCGCAGCGCCGCCGCTACGTCTATTCCAAGACCATCGACACGGTCGTCGTGCGGATCGAGACCGACACCGGCCATGTCGGCTGGGGCGAAGCCAAGGCGCCGGTCGCGCCACAGGCCACCGCGAAGATCATCGAATTGCTGCTCGCCGACATCGTGCTCGGTGCCGACCCGCGCGAGACGACCTTGCTATGGGAACGCATGTACGCCGGCATGCGCGTGCGCGGCCACCGCGCCGGCTTCTATCTCGAGGCGATCAGCGGCATCGACATCGCGCTATGGGATGTGGCCGGCCAGGCGGCGGGTGCCTCGATCACCACCCTGCTCGGCGGCGCCTTCCGCAACCCCGTGCGGGTCTATGCCTCGGGCCTCCCCGCGCTGCCGCTCGACGCGCCCGACGAGGCACTTGCCGAACTGGTCGCCGAGGCGGTCGCGCTACGCGACGCGGGTTATACCGGCCTCAAGATGGCGATCGGACGCGGGCTGAAGGGCGATCTGCGCTCGATCGGCGCGATCCGCGATGCGCTCGGCGACGACTTCATCCTCTATGCCGACGCCGCCGGCGTCTATAGCCGCGCCCAGGCGCTGTGGCTCGGGCATGCGCTGGAGGACCTCGGCGTCGGCTTCTTCGAGATGCCGACCTTCCCCGAGGATGTCGAAGGTTATGCCGAACTCGCCCAGGCGCTGACCATTCCGATCGCGCTGGATTCGATCGGCTCGCGCCATGAGGCGATCGAGCTGATCCGCGCACGGGCGATCGACGTGCTGCAACCCGATGTGTGCCGCGCCGGCGGCATCACCGAATGCCGCCGCATCGCCGAGCTGGCCGATGCGCATGGCCTCGCCTTCGCGCCACATATCAGCATCGGCTCGGCGATCCATTTCGCGGCTTCCGCCCACCTCGCCTCGGCCATGCCCAACACGCTGACCAGCGAATATTGGATCGGCGACAACCCGATCGGCAACGCCATCGTCGAACAGCCGCTGCGGCTGGTCGACGGCTATCTCCACACACCCACCAGCCCCGGCCTGGGTCTCGAACTGCGCGAGGAGGTGCTTCGCCAGCACAGCGCCTGACCCGGCCCGGCGGGAAGCGAGGCGCACGTCCAATCCACTTTCGGGAGAGCGATGATGAAGATACGCCACGTCCTGATCGGTGCCACGCTGCTGGCGGGAACGGCGCTTGCTGCCACGCTGACGACCTCGCCTCCCAGAAGCGCGGCGCCGGCCATCGCCGTCGTTCCGGGCAACAGCGACGCGGCGCAGGCGCCGACGGCCGCGCCGATGGCGGGCAATGCCAGCTTCACGCCGATGCTCGCTTCCGCCGTCGAACGCATGCCGCGCGATGCGGACTCCTCTAACCAGGCGGCATGGTGGATCCCGCTCGCGGTCTATGGCGGCGCCTCCTATTTCGCCTTTGACGCGCCCGACACCACCACTCCGACACAGCATTACGTCAAGATCGGCAAACGTGATGCCGCGGGCAACTGGACCTTCGGCATCCTCAAAAATGCCGATGGCACGACCTGGGGTCCGATCGCCGACGATCCCGGCCACGACGCGCCGACCATCGCGATCGACGGCGACGGCTACATCCATGTCTGGGCAGACATGCACAATAACGACTGGCGCTATTTCCGTTCCGCGGCGCCGGGCGACATCAGCGACATGCGCCAGAGCACCGACATGCCCGGCAACGGCAGCTTCACCTATCCCGTCGCCAAGACCGCGCCCAATGGCGATGTGTGGCTGTTCATCCGCAACAACGCGAAGGTCGGCGAGCTCTATCACTGGACCAACAGCACCAACATCTGGGTCAAGACCGCGGTGTTCGCCTCGTCGACCGGGGCGGTGGTGTATCCCGACGACATGGTGTTCGAGAGCAGCGGCGCGATCGATATCGCCTGGGAATGGGCGTACAACATGCCGCGAGCCCTGCGCCATTATGGCAGCTTCCTGCGCTACAAACCGAGCACCAACAGCTGGTCCTATATCGACGGTACGACCGCGACGATTCCGGTCAGCCTGACCTCCGATCCGAAGCTGTTCTTCCTGCCGCTGCAGACCGGCGAAGTCTTCACGGCGCCCGACACCGCACAAGGGTTGCAGAGCATCAAGATCGCGCTCGACCCAAGCAGCGACCGCCCGACCATCGCCTATCGCTACCGCCCGACCGACAATAGCGGCGACTATAATTTCGACGTCTGGCGGGTGCGCTGGAACGGCAGCGCGTGGATCGACCGGGAGAAGATCTACACCGCCAGCAACGACGTGCCGGCCGGCCTCGGCCTGACCCGCAGCGCGACCCTTGTCCGGCTGTATTTCGCGACCTTGGGCGGCGGCATGCAACGCGCGACCAAGACCGGCACGACGCCCTGGACGATCACCGCGCTGGCGCCCGGCAAGGCGATCCAGCGCGTCAACGTGACACCGCTCAACGCCACCACCGACATCATCTATGGCGGCGCCCCAACCGACGTCGATGCCAATACCGGCAGCGTCTACTGGCAGAGCGTCGCCGACTGAGCCGTCAATTCGCCCGTCAAATTCGGGATGTCGGCCCGAACGTCCAAACACCGACATGGAGAGGAAAAAGACATGAACCGTCTTGATATGCGTACGCGCCGTCGCGCCCTCTGGCCCTCGGTCGCCCTTATTGCTGCGGGCATCTCGGTGCCCGTCTATGCCGATCCGCCATCGACCCAATATGGCTTGGCGTGGGAGGAAACCTTCAGCGGCAGCTCAGTCGACACCAGCCGATGGAATTTCCGCACCGACGTCAAGGCGCTCAGCGCGCAGCTCGCCGCCAATGCGGTGATCGACACCGGCCAGCTCAGCCTGTTGATGAAGCAGCAGGCGGTCAGCGGGAAGCAATATACCGGCGCCGGAATCGTCTCGAAACAGCAGTTCGGCTATGGCTATTTCGAGGTGCGGGCGAGGAACACCACCAACACCGGCTGGCACAATTCCTTCTGGATGATGGCCGGCGACGGCAGCGACACCTTCGCCGCCGGCCGTTATCTCGAAATCGACCAGGCCGAGATCGACACCGCCGACCAGACCCATATTCCCAGCGGCCTGCAGATCTGGAACGGCCAGGCCGGGTCGGGCGCCAATATCGGCGGGCCGCGCTGCGCCACCTATGCGCCCGGTGTGAACCTGACCGCCGCCTATCACACCTATGGCGCCGACTGGCGCGAGGGCGCGATCGACTTCTATCTCGACGGCGTCAAATATTGCACGGTCGCCTATTCGACAACGACCTACCGGCAGGATCCGGTCAACATCTGGCTCACCGCCATCGCCTATCAGAACCCGGTCAGCGTCGGCGGCACGCCGCAATATTACGACACGGTTCGCTTTTACAAGAAGGACCAGTACGTCATGAACGGCCGCTACGGGTATAGCGAGAGCGGTGCGGGGTGGGCGGACAGCACGCTGACCGGTTTCGGCCTGATACCGCAGCGCTATTCCTGCACGGCCGGCGCCAAGGCGATCTTCGCGCCCGGATTCAACCAGTCGGGGACATATCACGTCTATATCTGGAAGACCGTCAATGCGAACGCCGACACGCAAGGCGAAGTCACCGTGAACGATACAGTGGGTACGAGCACCACCACGATCAACTTCACCACCGGCACCTCGGGCTGGGTCGATCTCGGCACCCACAGCTTCAATGTCGGCACGACCAACCCGGCGATCGGGGTGACCAACACGGTGCACAATGGCTGCCAGCGCGCCGGCGCGGCGAAATTCGTCCGCGTCTGATCGACCGGCGGGAGAGACGGACATGAAGAAGCTTCCGATCGGGCCGATCGTCATCGGCATGGTGCTGCTCGGCCTGATCGGCGGCCTTCTGCTCCTGACCAAAGGACCGCCGCCACGCGCACAAGACATCGCGGTGGTCACCGTGCCGGGCGACACCGCCAGCCCCGTTCCATTGCCCGCAACAGCCGCGCCGGCCGTAGCGCCTTCGCCCTCGCCATCTCCGCTCGCGCCGGGACAAGACCCGCCAGCGCGCCGGGAGCCCGGCGCCATCAACTACGCCGAAAAAGGCGTGCTCCCCGCGCTTTGAGTCCCCGCCACGGTGGCGAAACCCCGTTGCGACGGCGCCAATGGCCTTGGCATCCTGATAGCGCTACATTTCGCCGCATGGCTCACATAATATGCAAAGTGAGCTGGATCGGTCCGGCGCGCCTTTATTTTTGCTCTTGGCACATTACCTTCATCAAACAGGATTGCATGCAAATACAAGATTGCTAAACGGGAGCGCGATCACGACGCGATGGATGGAGAATGAGGTGAGCGATACGGGCGCCCTGCTCGCGGAGATGACGGCGCGCCTGCTTGCCCGGATCGCCGACGATGCGACGATCCGCGCGGCGCGTGCCGGAACGTGGCCGCAAGATGCCTGGAATGCCGCGGTCGGCGCGTTGCAGGGCAGCGACAGCGACCTCGCGCAAACGACGATCGGACGACTGACCGCGCATCTGGTGACCCTGCGCCGCCTGTCGCGCGGTGTCGCCGCGCTGCTCGAAGCGCGCGAGGACGCTTCAATTCATGCAGCCATCGTCAAGGATCTCGGCGCTACCTTCGAACGGGACCTGCCAGAGATCGCACGCACTTGGTCGATGCCGAGCCCGACCGGCAATCGACCCGCGACCTGCTCGCCGTGCTGGCTTACACGATGATGAGCGCGCCTTCCTTCTCGCTGCGCGGCGGCACGCGCGAGATTTTGCGCGGGATCATCGCGCGCGGGCTGGGTGTGCGATGAGCAAGATCGAACTCGTCGAGGTCTCGCCGCGCGACGGCCTGCAGAACGAACCCCGGACCCTGCCCACCGCGGACAAGATCGAACTGATCCGCCGCGCGATCGACGCCGGCGCGCGGCGGCTGGAGGTGGCAAGTTTCGTCCATCCCGCCAAGGTGCCGCAAATGGCCGATGCCGAAGCCGTGGTCGCGGGGCTACCGCGGGGTGCCGCGCGCTATGTCGGGCTGGTGCTCAACAAGCGCGGCGCCCTGCGCGCGCTCGACACCGCGATCGACGAGATCGGCATCGTCTGCGCCGCCAGCGACACCTTCGGCATGCGCAACCAGGGGCTGGATGCGGGGCAATCGCTCGACATGGCATGCGACGTGCTGCGTTTCTGCCAGGAGCAGGGCCGCTCTGCCCAGGCAACGATCGCGGTAGCGTTCGGATGTCCTTTCGACGGCGTAATTGCGCCGGGCAAGGTGGTCGCCATGGTCCACCGTCTCGCCGATGCGGGTGCGATCGAGGTCGCCCTTGCCGACACGATCGGTATCGCACGTCCGGCGGAGGTCGAGAAGCTGGCCGCCGATGTCGCCGCCGCGATCGCACCGCTGCCACTGCGCGTGCACTTCCACGACACGCGCGGCATGGGCGTTGCCAATGTGATGGTGGCGGTACGTGCAGGGGCGGTGACCGTCGATGCGGCGATCGGCGGCACCGGCGGCTGCCCCTTCGCGCCGGGCGCGGCGGGCAATGTCGCAAGCGAGGATGTCGCCTATGCGCTAGGCGACGCGCTCGATGTAGATATCGCAAAGCTGGTCGATACCGCCCGATGGCTCAATGCGCGGCTGAGGCGCGAACAGATCAGCGCCGTCGCGCGCGCTTTCGCGAGCGCCTGACCCCTCAATCCTGGACCGGCAACTCGCCGCTCGCATGGCGCGGTGCCGCAGGCGCATGCGCGGCGGGATCGTCCTGACGACCGAGCCAGCGATCGAGAATCTCCGCCGTGTCCTGCCCGACCTCGCGCGGTGCGGGCCGCCGCACGCTGCCGGGCGTCGCCGACAGCTTGGGAAAGGCACCCTGCATCGGCGTCGGGCCAAGCACCGGATCGTCGACCATGATGATCGCCTCGCGCGCGGCGAAATGCGGGTCGGCCAGCATGTCCTCGGCATCGAACATGCGGCCCGCGGGCACGCTATGTTCGAGCACAGCGGCCTCGACCTCGGCAATGCTGTGCTGCGAGGTCCACGCCTCGACGATCGCGTCGAGTTCGTCCTGATTCTCGCCGCGCGCGGTGTGCGTGGCATACCGCGGATCATCCGCCAGTTCGCGCCGTCCCATCGCCGTGCATAGCCGGGCGAAGACGCTGTTCTGATTGGCACCGATCAGATATTCGCCATCCTTGCAGCGGTAAACGTTGGAAGGCGCGATGCGCGGCAGCTTCGATCCGGTGCGTTCGCGCTTGTGCCCGGCGACCGCCCATTCGGGGATCAGCCCTTCCATCACCTGCAGCACGCTTTCATAGAGCGCGGCATCAACGATCTGCCCTTCGCCGGTGCGGTCGCGGTGATGCAGTGCGGCGACTGCGCCGAGACAGCCATAGGTTGCGGCGAGCGTATCGCCGATCGAAATGCCCATCCGCGCCGCCGCGCGATCGGGGAAGCCGACGATCTTGCGCCATCCGCCCATCGCCTCGGCAATGCCGCCGAAGCCGGCGCGCGTGGCATAGGGTCCGGTCTGGCCATAGCCCGACACGCGTACGATGATCAGCCCGGGATTCTCGGCACGCAACCGGTCGGGGCCGAGATTCCACCGTTCCAGCGTGCCGGGGCGGAAATTCTCCACCAGGATATCGGCCTGGGCGATCAACTCGCGCGCGAGCGCCTGGCCGGCGTCGGAGCGCAGATCGGCCGCGACCGAATATTTGTTGCGCCCGATCACGCGCCACCAGGTCGGCGTGCTGCCCTGGCCCCATTGGCGCATCGGGTCGCCTGCGCCGGGTTGTTCGAGCTTGATCACCTCGGCACCCATGTCGCCGAGCAACTGGCCGCAGAACGGCCCCGCGATAAGCTGCCCCAGTTCGACCACGCGGATGCCCGCCAACGCGCCGCCCGATGCGCAAGGCTCCCGATCAGCTGACATGAATCGCCTTGGTGACCATGTGCGCCTCCACCCCCTCAGGCCCGTCTTCCGATCCGAAACCGCTTTCCTTCATCCCGCCGAACGGCGCGTCGGGCCAGGAGGTGCGGACATTGTTGATCACCACCATGCCGGCCTCGACCGCATCGCCGAGCAGATTCTGGCGTCGGCCATTCTCGGTGAAGCAATAAGCAGCGAGGCCATAAGGTAGACGATTGGCCTGTTCGATGGCGTCCTCGACCGCCGAGAAGCGCCGCAGTAAGGCGAGCGGCCCGAACGGCTCGTCGTTCATCACCGCCGCATCGAGCGGCACGTCACCGAGCACGGTGGGCTGGAAGAAGAAGCCCTGCCCTTCGCCGCGCCCGCCGCCCGCCAGCAACGTGGCGCCTCGCGCGCGCGCATTCTCGACCATCGCCTCGATCGCCCCCGAGCGGCGCGGATTTGCGGTCGGACCCATGTTCGTACCCGCATCGCGCCCATCGCCGACCGTGAGGCGCTTGGTACGCTCAGCAAAGCCGGCGGCGAAGCGGTCATAAATACCATCCTGGACGTGGAAACGCGTCGGCGACACGCATACCTGCCCGGCGTTGCGGAACTTGTGCGCCACCAGGATATCGAGCGCCTTCTCGACATCGCAATCGTCGAACACCAGCACCGGCGAATGGCCGCCCAGCTCCATCGTCATGCGCATCACCGTGTCCGCGGCGAGGCGCATCAGCTGCTTGCCGACCGGCACCGAGCCGGTGAAGCTCAGCTTGCGTGTGACCGGCGAGGCGAGCAGCGTGCGCGACACCGTATCGGGCACGCCGAACACCAATTGCGCGACGTCGCCCGGCAAGCCGGCATCCTGGAAGCAACGCATCACCGCGATCGCGCTGGCCGGGGTCTCCTCGCTCGGCTTGAGGATCACCGAACAGCCTGCGGCAAGCGCCGGCGAGATCTTGCGCACCGGGTTGATCACCGGGAAATTCCACGCGCAAAAGGCAGCGACGGGCCCAACCGGTTGCTTGACCACCATCGAGCGCAGTCCCGGCGAGCGCGGCAGCACGCGGCCGTAATTGCGCACCGCCTCCCCGGCATGGAATTCGAGGATCATCGCTGCGCCGATCACCTCGCCGCGGGCCTCGGCCAGCGGCTTGCCCTGTTCGAGCGTGGCGATCGCGGCGAGCGCATCGGCGCGCTCGCGTATCAGCGCCGCGGTGCGGTTGAGAATGGCGGCGCGCGCCTCGGGCGCGGTGGCGCGCCACGCCGCGAAGCCGCGCTCGGCCGCCGCCAGCGCATCGCCCAGATCCTGCGGCGTCGCGAGCGGCAATTCGCCGAGCGATTCGCCCGTCGCCGGATTCAACACCGGCTGCGTGTCGCGCCCCTGCGCGCCACGCCATGCACCACCGATATAAAGCTGCAGATCAGGCAAGATGCCAGCGGTCATTCGAAAAGCCCCTCGTGCCGGCCGCCAACCTGGCCAGCCCCTCTCCTCTATTGCCGATCCCGTCGATCGTGCAACAGCGTTTTTACTAGATTGCATGCAAATGGCAAGTATAACGATGGTAGCGATGGCGCCGACCTTGGCCGAAAACGGCGCCGCCATTCGGAGAAGGCATGCCATTTTGCCACAGAACCAATTGATAAATAATGACTCTAAAACTGCACCCGTGATCGATGCCGTGCAAAACGAGCCGCCGCGGCCGACAGACGATTTGGATGCCGTGCGGCTAAGTGACTGGATGAGACAGGCGGTCGAAGGGTTCGCCGGCCCGCTCGAGATACTGCGTTTCGCGGGCGGACAATCCAACCCGACCTACCAATTGCGTACGCGCGGCCAACGCTATGTGCTGCGTCGCAAGCCGCCCGGCATGTTGCTGGCTTCGGCACACGCCGTCGACCGCGAATTCCGCGTGATCCATGCCTTGGGCAAGACGGGCTTCCCCGTGCCCCGTGCCTTTGCGCTGTGCGAGGACGAATCGGTCATCGGCTCGGACTTCTATGTCATGGCGATGGTCGAGGGCCGCATCCTGTGGGACGGCCGCCTGCCCGATGCCAGTCCGGCGGAACGGCGCGCCATCTATGATGCCGAGATCGACACGCTCGCCGCGCTGCACCGCGTCGACCCGGTCGCGGTGGGGTTGGGCGACTATGGCCGACCCGGCAATTATTTCGCCCGCCAGCTCGCGCGCTGGACGCGGCAATATGTCGAGTCCGACGGCCCGCGTTACGAAGCGATGGACCGGCTGATCGCCTGGCTGCCCGAGCGCCTGCCCGCCGACCGCCCGGCGCGTATCGTCCATGGCGATTACCGGCTCGACAATATGGTGCTGCACCCGAGCGAGCCGCGCGTGCTGGCGGTGCTGGACTGGGAGCTGTCGACGCTCGGCGATCCGATCGCCGATTTGACCTATCTGCTGATGCACTGGGTGACGCCGGTGCATGAGCGCAATTCGCTCGCCGGGCTCCACATCGCCGCGCTCGGCATCCCGACGCTGGAGCAAATGCTCGCGCGTTATCTCACCGCGACCGGCGACAGCCTCGGCGCGCCGCTCGAATGGTATCTCGCCTATAACCTGTTCCGCTTCGCCGCGATCCTGCATGGTGTCGCGGCACGCGGGCGGGCCGGCAACGCCAACAATGCGCGGGCCGGCCTGGCGCAGCAACGCGTCGGACCGCTCGCCGCGGCGGCATGGGTTTTTGCGGAGAGATTGCAGGCATGACATGGCCGGCACGCAGCATGACGGACAGCCTGGCGCTGCTCACCGCGCCCGGCGCGCCGTTCGAGATGACGGAGATCGAGGCGCTGGGACGGCGCGTGCGCAGCTATGTCCGCATGCCCGCGGACCTGCGCGGGGTGTTCGACGCGAGCCGTGCGTTCGGCGACCGCGACCTGCTGGTGTTCGAAGACGAACGGCTGAGCTTCGAGGCGCATTGGCGCGCCGCCAACGCCTTCGGCCGCGCGCTGGCCGACCGCTTCGCGGTCGGCAAGGGCGACCGCGTCGCGGTGGCGATGCGCAACTATCCCGAATGGTCGATCTGCGCCTGGGGCGCGCTGGCGATCGGCGCGGTGCTGGTGCCGCTCAACGCGTGGGAATCGAGCGAGACGCTGGCGCTGCTGCTGGACGATTGCGGCGCGAAGGTCGCGGTGGTCGACGGCGAGCGGCTGCTGCAGGTGCAGAAAGCTGGCTCAGTCGCGGCGGCGCTGGTTGTGTCGCGCGCCGAGGCAACCGCCGGCACGGTCACACTCGAATCGCTGATCGGCCCGGCGGCGCACTACGCTACGCTACCCGACACACCACTCACCGACCCGGCGCTGGCACCGGACGATCTGGCGACGATCTTCTACACCTCGGGCACCACCGGCCGGCCCAAGGGTGCGGCGGGCACGCACCGCAACATCCTGACCAATTACGTCAATACGGGTTTCCGCGCGGCACGCGCCGCGGCACGGCGCGGCGGCCCGATACCGGCAGGCCCGTCGAGCGCGCTGCGCCGCCTGCTGCTGCCGATGCCGTTCTTCCACGTCACCGGCTTCCACTCGACGCTGATGCCGGCGCTGGCCAACGGCGCGACGATCCACTGCATGTACAAATGGGACGTGGCGAAGGCGCTCGACATCATCGCGCGCGAGCGGATCAACGGCCTCAACCTGGTGCCGACGCTCGCCTGGCAATTGTCGGACGCGCTCGTGACGGGCGGCCATGATGTGTCGAGCATCGATCTCGTCGGTTATGGCGGCGCGGCGGCAGCACCGGAGCTGGCGCAGCGCATGCGCGATGCCTTCCCGAACGCCCATGCCGGCCAGGGCTATGGCGCGACCGAAACCTCCTCGCTGGTCGCGGCGAACAGCCATGAGGACATGATGGCGCACCCGGGCAGCGTCGGCACCGTGGTGCCGTGCTGCGACCTGCGCATCGTCGATGCGGACGGCGACGACGCGCCCATCGGCGCGCCCGGCGAATTATGGGTGCGTGGCCCCAATATCGTCACCGGATACTGGAACATGCCCGAGGCCACGGCAGAGAGTTTCGCCGATGGCTGGTACCGCACCGGCGACATCGCGCGGATCGACGAGGAAGGATTCATCACCATCCTCGACCGGCTCAAGGACATGCTGATCCGCGGCGGCGAGAACATCTATTGCGTCGAGATCGAGGATTGCCTCGCCAGCCATGCCGATGTGGCGGAGGCTGCGGTGTTCGGCGTGCCCGAACGCGTGCTCGGCGAAGTGGTCGGCGCCGCCATATTCTTGCGCGACGGCGCGACCGCCGACGCACAAGCACTGGCCGACCATGTCCGCGCGCGCCTCGCCGCGCACAAGGTGCCGGTGGTGATCGATTTCCATGACCAGCCACTGCCCCGCAACGCGGCGGGCAAGCTGCTCAAACGCGAGATACGCGCGGCCGTGCTGGCGCGCGTCAAGGAGAGAGAAGGATGAGCGATCAGTTCGAGGCTGCGATGGCGGCGGGCGAGCGCCTGTTCCACACCGTCGAATATGGCGACCTGGCCGAGTTGCGCGAGATTTTCACCGATGGCGCGATGGTGTGGCACAACACTGACGAGAAGCTGGTCGATGTCGAGACGACGATCGCCAATCTCGAAAAGATCCGTGCCGGCGCCAGCGTCTTCCATTACACCGAGATCAAACGCGAACCGACGCCGAGCGGTTTCGTGCAGCAGCATACCCTGTTGATCGAAATGCCGGACGGCCGCCACATGCGCGACCTGGCCTGCTGCATCTGCCGCGTCGAAAACGGCCGCATCGCGCATATGGATGCGTATCATGACTCTGCGGTGGTGAATGGGATGGCACATCGCAGCGAGGCGGGGTGAACCGAAATCTCCCTCTCCCCTTGTGGGAGAGGGAAGGGGCCCGTCGCGCAGCGATGGGAAGGGTGAGGGGGAGTCGTAAACGCTGAGTTTGCGCTTGCGACTCCCCCTCATCCGGCGCTTCGCGCCACCTTCTCCCACAAGGGGAGAAGGATTTCGCTGCCGTGCGCGCGCGTGCCCAGAAGGGACGCGCGGAACGGACGCTCAGGCCGGCGCCTTCGGAATATTGGCGTAGTAAGGAATCGGCACCCCGTCCGCCCCGCTCACATCCCCCACCATCATCTTGGTACGCGGATGCATCACAGCGGCATCGATGATCACATTGATCAACCGCGGCTCGCCCGAGGCGAAAGCCTCCCTCACCGCCGCGTCGATATCCTCGTAGCGATCGACCCGCACGCCCGTCACGCCGAACCCCTCCGCGACCGTCTCGTAATGCGTGTCGTTGAGCGCGACGATCACCTCGCGATTCTTGCCGTAGAGCAGGTTCTGCGCATTGCGCGACATGCCCCATTCGGCATTGTTGAGGATCACCATCACGATAGGCAGCTTGTGCCGCATCATCGTGTCGAGTTCCTGGATGTTGAAGCCCGCCCCGCCATCGCCGGCGAAGCACACCACCGGCCGCGAAGGATCGGCCCGCGCCGCGCCGATCGCGAAACCCTGCGAGATACCGAGACAGCCGAGATACCCGCAACGCAGATGCTGCCCCGCGCCGGGCGAACGCACCAGGTCGCCGACCCAATTGCCGGCCTCGCCGCCATCGGCGACCACCGCCGTGCCCGGCGGCAACGCGTCCATTACCGCGGCCACAGCATGGCCGGGATGAATCATGCCCGGGCGACTGTTCACCGGCGCATCGGCAAAGGCCTTGCGCGCATTGCCGCGGAAGCCGCGCAGCAGGCCGGCCCATTCCTCGCGTTTCGGCCAGCTTTGCTGTTCGGCCGCCGCGATCAGCGCGCCGAGCGTCGCCCCGGCATCGGCAACGATCGGCAGATCGGCCATGCGCACCCGGCCGATTTCCTCGGCATTGGTCTCGATCTGCGCGACAAAAGCGCTGGCGGGGATGATCGCGCCCATGGCGCCGCCCAGGAACATGCCCATGCGCACCCCGACCAGCAGCACGCCATCGGTCGGCTGGCCCGCGCCCGCCGCTGCGGCAAGGCCCGCCGCCGCGCCGCCATAATAAGGATGGTCATCGGGCAGCACACCCAGCGCCTTCTGCCCGGCGATCACCGGCACGCCGGTCAGCTCGGCCAGCCGCCGCAGCCGATCACCCGAATTGCTCAGCATCGCACCGCCGCCGGCGATCATCACCGGCCGTTCGGCCGTGCGGAACATCTCGAGCACCCGCGCCACCGCATCGGCCGGCGGCGCGGCCGGGGCCGGGCGCTGCCAGGTCGAGGTGTCGGGCGGGCTGTCCTCGGTCGGCCAGAACATCACATCGATCGGGATTTCGAGGAACACCGGCCCCGGCGCGCCGCTCAGCGCGATCTCGCCGGCGCGACGGATATATTCGACGATGCGCCCGGGCTCGGCGACGCGCTGCGCCCATTTGGTCACCGGGCGCGCCATCGCCACCGCGTCGAAGCCGCCCTGCAACGTATTGCCCTCGGCTTCACGCATCGGCGCGGCGCCGGCAATGAACAATGTCGGGATGCGATCGAGATAGGCGTTGGTGATCGCGGTCAGCGCATTGGTAAAGCCCGGGCCGGCGGTCACCGCGCACACGCCGAGCTTGCCGTTCGAGGCACGCGCATAGGCGTCGGCGGCATGGCCAGCCGACGCCTCGTGCCGCGTGTCGGTCAGGCGAATGCCGAACTCCTCGCACGCCATATAAAGCGGGTCGAGATGGCTGCCGTGCAACGCGAAAACCTCCGTCACGCCGAGCCCCGCCAGGGCTGCCGCGGCCAGTTCGCCGGCGGCGCGCTTCTTCGTCATAGATCTCTCCATTCCCGCTTCTTTTCGATGCCTGTCCTATGCGCTCACTTCGTGCAATGCAAGATTATTGGATGCAATTATCCCGCGGCAAGCGTTCGATCTGGCACTATAGCTCGGCTCGCTCTCGCCACGGGGCAAATGATGCGGGCCAAATACATTGGATGCAATATTGCGCGCGATAGGAATTCGGTCTAGGCCGTCCGCTCGCGCCCCTCGACGAGGGCGACAGGAGAGATACAACGTGAGCGACGTCGCGGAAACGGCCAACAACAGATCGGGCGCGACGACCGGAAAACCACTGCGTGCCGCCGTGATCGGCGCGGGCATGGCCGGCATCCTCTCCGCCATCAAACTGCGCGATCGTGGCATCGACGTGACCGTTTTCGAGAAGGGCGACAAGGTCGGCGGCACCTGGCGCGAGAACACCTATCCCGGCCTCGCCTGCGACGTCGCGGCGCACTGGTACACCTATTCCTTCGCCCGCAACCCCGACTGGGACCGGCTGATGGCGCCGGGGCCGCAGATCCGCGACTATTTCGAGCACGTGGCGCGCGAGCGCGGCGTCCTGCCCTGCATCCGCTTCGATGACGAGGTCGTGCGGCTCGAATATGATGGCCGCCAATGGGACCTGACCACCGCCGCCGGACATCACGACCGCTTCGACGTGGTGATCGTCGCGACCGGTGTGCTGCACCACCCCAACATCCCGCACCTCAAGGGGCAGGAAGATTTCCGGGGCGCGATTTTCCATTCCGCCCGCTGGGACCATGGCGTACCGCTCGACGGCAAACGCATCGGCGTGGTCGGCACCGGATCGACCGCCACCCAGCTGGTCACGGCTTTGGTGCCGCGCGCATCGCATTTCTCGCTGTTCCAGCGCACGCCGCAATGGGTCATGGCGCGCCCCAACCCGGCCTATAGCGAGGAAGAGAAGGCCGCCTTCCGCGCCGACCCGGCAGTGCTCGACCGGCTGGTGGAAGAGCTGCGCACCCGCACCGTCGAAGGCTATGCGACAGCGGTGATCGACGCCGGCTCCCCCCAGCTCGCCGCGATCGAACGGCTGTGCCAGGAGAATCTCGACACGGTGCGCGACCCCGATCTGCGCCGCCGCCTCACCCCGGACTATCGCGCGGCATGCAAAAGGCTGGTCATGTCGGACGGCTTTTACGAGGCGATCCAGCAGCCCAATGCCGAGCTCGTCACCGCCGGAATCGAACAGCTCGAACCCGAGGGCGTGCGTACCGTCGATGGCGTGCTGCACCCGCTCGACATCTTCGTGCTCGCCACCGGCTTCCAGGTCGACCGCTTCATCCGCCCGACCAAGGTGATCGGTCGCGACGGCAAGGATCTCGACGATGCCTGGGCCGATGGGCCCCAGGCCTATATCTCGGTCTCGGTGCCCGACTTCCCCAACCTGTTTCTGGTCAATGGCCCGGGCAGTCCGTTCGGCAATTTCTCGGCGATCGAGACATCGGAGTTCCAGGCCGATTACGTCATGCAGCTGATCGATGGCCTGCGTCGCGGCGACTATCGCGAAGTGAGCGCCAGCCACGCGGCGTTCCATCGCTTCGAGGATGAACGGCAGGAGGCCGGGCGCAAGACCGTATGGGTCACCGGCTGCGACAGCTGGTATCTCGACAAGAAAGGCGTGCCGACCTCATGGACCTTCTCCTACGACCGTTTCGTCACGGAGATGACCGCGCCGCGCCTGCAAGATTTCGAAACGCACTGAGGAGAGAAAGATGATCGGTCGCGAAAAGATCGAGAGCGTTTTACACGCATTGAACGCAGCGGAGAACGACCGGGTCAATACGAGCGTAGAGGTGACCAGCGCGCGCATCGACGAGATCATGGCGAAGGATGTCGAGGGCTGGCGCAACGGCGTCCATGTCCCCAGCCGCGACAGCGAGCGCGAGGTCGAGCGCAAGGCGTTCAGCGCGTTGGTCGACTACAACCGCCAGTTCGAGCTGATGATCATCGACCCGCCCTTCGCCGCCATCACCTGGACGATCCGCGGCACCTTCCAGGACCAGCAGATCGCGGCGCCCGGCTGCTCCAATTTCGAGTTCAACGAGGACGGCACCGTCCGCCGTTACTGGATGTATTTCAACCCGGCCGACTTCTCCTATCGCAACTGACGAGACGGCCCGCACAGCATCAACCGGAGACAGGATACCATGGCCACCAGCGTGTTCCTCCCCAGCGTCGGGATGGGGATTTCGGAAGCGACGATCGTCAGCTGGCTGAAGCAGGTCGGCGACCGCGTCGAAGCCGGCGAGACGGTGGCCGAGGTCGAGACCGCCAAGTCGACGGTCGAGATCGAGGCGCCGGTCGCCGGCACGCTGTCGCAGATCCATTTCGCGGTCGATGCCGAGGTCGAGATCGGCACCGAGATCGCGGTCATCGAGGAAGACTGATGGCGCTCGACCCCGCTTTGCAACTCGAGGCCTATTCGCGGATGCTGCGCATCCGCAGGTTCGAGGAAGCGATCATCGCCCACCACCCGGTCGGGCATCTCAGCATCGGCCAGGAAGGGGCGATCGTCGGCGCGTGCATGGCGCTGCGCGACGACGATTACGTCACCGGCACGCACCGCTCGCACGGGCACCCGATCGGCAAGGGCGCGGACATATTGCCGCTGATGGCCGAAATCTTCGGCAAGCGCACCGGCATCTGCAAGGGGCTGGGCGGGTCGATGCACCTGACCGACACCAGCAAGGGCCTGATCTGCGAATCCGCCATCGTCGGCGGCGGTTTCCCGCTGGCGACCGGCGCGGGCTTGAGCATCCAGGTGCGCAAGACCGACCAGGTCAGCCTGTGCTTCTTCGGCGACGGCGCGACCAATGAGGGCACCTTCCACGAAAGCCTCAACATCGCATCGGTGTGGAAATTGCCGGTGATCTATTTCTGCGAGAATAACGGTTATGCCGTGACGACCTCGGTCGCGATGTCGCACGGCCAGCCCGATATCGCCAAGCGCGCCGACGGTTACGGCATGCCCGGGATCGTCGTCGACGGACAGGATATCGAAGCGGTCCATGCCGTCACCCAGGAGGCGGTCGACCGCGCCCGCACCGGCGGTGGGCCGACGCTGATCGAGGCCAAGACCTACCGTTTCGACGAGCATTCCAACCGCCTCGCCATCCCGATCAAGTATCGCGAGGAAGAGGAGGTCGCGCACTGGCGCGGCACGCGCGACCCGATCGCGCTCTACCGCGATGTGCTGCTCGCCCATCATCCGCTGGCGGCGATCGAGGAGATCGAGGCGGCCGTGATCAGGCTGACCGAGGAGGCCGTGCAGTTCGCCAAGGACAGCCCCGAGCCGGAGATGCAGGACCTGATCGACAATATGTACAGCAACCCGATTCACTTCCCCGCCCATGCGGGGATCGCGTGATGCGTAATTCGACCGAGAAGCTGTCCTATCTCCAGGCGATCGTCCAGGCGCACCGCGAGGAGATGCGTCGCGACGAGAGCGTCATCCTGATGGGCGAAGACATCGCCGTTTACGGCGCGCAGAGCCTGTTCGACGAGTTCGACGAGAGCCGGCTGCGCAACTGCCCGCTGTCCGAACTCGGCTTCACCGGTGTCGGCATCGGCGCGGCGCTGACGGGCTTGCGGCCGGTGGTCGACCTGACCATCGCCAGCTTCCTGTACCTGGCGTCGGACCAGATCATCAACCAGGCCGCCAAGCTGCGCTTCATGACCGGCGGGCAGTTGAAGGTGCCGATCGTCATCCGCTGCAGCACCTTCTACAACAACCGCACCGCCGCGCAGCATGCCGACCGGCCCTATTCGCTGATGATGAACTCGCCGGGGCTGAAGATCGTCGCGCCGTCCAACGCGATCGACGCCAAGGGCCTGCTCAAGGCCGCGATCCGCGACGACGACCCGGTGATCTTCTTCGAGGACATCACTTTATGGGGCAAGAAGGAGGAGGTGCCGGTCGACGAGGACTTCCTCGTGCCGATCGGCAAGGCCGATGTGAAGCGCCCCGGCTCCGACGTGACGATCGTCGCCTTTGCCGGCACCGTGCCCCCCGCCCTCGCCGCGGCCGAGGCGTTAGCCAAGGACGGTATCCATGCCGAGGTGGTCGACCTGCGCACCATCGTGCCGATGGACAAGGACACCATCCTCGCCTCGGTCGCCAAGACCGGCCGGCTGGTGATCGTCGACAATGGGCACCGCGTGGGTAGCGTCGCGTCTGAAGTCGCCGCGGTCGTGTCCGAGGAGGGCTTCGATTCCTTACGCAAACCCATCCAGCGCCTCACCGCGCCGGCCATCCACGTGCCCTATAATGCGCGGCTGGAGAAACAACTCTTCCCGGGCAAGGACACGATCGTCGCGGTGGTTCAGCGGATCATGTGACCCTATTTCCCTCTCCCTTTGGGAGAGGGAGGGAGCGCCGAAGGCGCGGAAGGGTGAGGGCAGGCCCGACTTTGGGAAAGCTACCCAATCCCCTCGATCGGTATCGCCACCGGCGCCTGTAGCAAGGTGTGCCGTGCCGAGCGGATATGCGAGGTCATCACGCTGCGCGCCCAATCGGCATCGCCGACCGTCAGCGCGGCGACGAGTTCGGCATGTTGCGCCGCGCTGCGCCGGAGTTCGTCGACCGAGTAGCGGCGGAAGGTGCTGAGCTGCAGCGGCACCTCGGTGATCGCACCGAGCAGGTCGCGCAGCCGCGGATTGCCGCACGCCTCGAGCACGCCCTTGTGGAACTTGTCGTTGACCTCGGCGATCGCCTCGACATCGACCGGGCGCTGCTCGACCAGATGGGTCATCTCGACCGCGAGATCCTTGAGCCTGTCGCGCTGCGCGTCGTTGATCCGTTCGGCCGCGGTCTGCGCCGCGAAGCTCTCGAGCAGCACGCGCAGCTCGTAGATCTGCTCGATCTCGCTGTCCGACCAACTCGCGACGAAGGCGCCGCGATTGGGGATCAGCGAGATCATCCCCTCCGCATCGAGCCGCCGCATCGCCTCGCGCACCGGCGTGCGGCTGAGCCCCGTTGCCTCGGCCAGCTGGCGCGCGGTGATGTGCGACCCTTGCGCGAAGGTCCCCGCGAGAATCCCCTCGCGGATCGCGCGATACGCACTGTCCACCGCCTTCGCCATCATCCCTCCGCTACTTTCGTCCTCCCTGCCTATTACAGTCGGGAGACAAGGTCGAGACTGCTCACTCCACCCACCAGTCGCTGCGCCCGGGCGGCACGCGATAGGCGCCGTCGATGCGGAAGGTGGTGCCGTTGAACATGCGGTTGTGGACCAGGTGCAGCACGGCTTCGGCAAACTCGCTGGCATGGCCGGGGCGGTTGGGGAACTGGACCTGCTCGCGCAGCCAGTCGATCATCGGGCCCTTGGCGTTGGAGAACATCGGCGTTTCGTAGATGCCCGGCGCGATGGTCATCACGCGCACGCCGTAGCGGGCGAATTCGCGCGCCAGCGGCAGCGTCATCGCATCGATGCCGCCCTTGGCAGCGGCATAGGCGGCGGTGCCGATCTGCCCCTCCTGCGCGACGATCGAGGAGGTGTTGATGATCACCCCGCGCTCGCCCTCCGCGTCGGCATCGCTGGCGATCATCCGCTCCGCCGCAGCCTGGGCGAGGATGAAGCTGCCCAGCGTGTTGACGTCGAGCACGCGGCGAAACCCCGCCGCCGTTACCTTGCGCCCCGGCCCGGCCGAGAGCCCCGACTGCCCCGTGCCGGTAGTGTTGAGCAGCGCGCGCAAGGTGCCGATCGTGGGCGCCAGCGCATCGAAGGCGCGTTCGACCGATTGGTCGTCGGCGACATCGGCCTCGGCAAAGGCGCCGTCCCACGCGCCCGACTTCAGGTCGAGCACGCCGACCTTCGCGCCGGCATCGCGCAACATCACCGCGGTCGCATGCCCCAGCCCCGAGCCGCCGCCCGCCACGATCACACCGCTGCCTTCGATCTTCATCCGTCCTGCTCCTCGGCCTGCATCACTTCCGACCCGATCCGGCGGCTCGCCAGCCAGTAGAACAGCGCCGACACCAGCCCGGCCGACAGCCCGATCAATATGCCTGCGCGCAGCCCCTCGCCGGCGCCGAGACGCGGCGACAGCGCGTCGCTCGCCAAGCCGACGAGCAGCGGGCCGAAGCTCAACCCGATCGCGCTGTTGACGAACAGCGCCACGGCGAGCGCCGTCGCCTTGGCTTTCGCACCCGCGAGGCGCTGCATGCCGAGCGTGCCCGGCCCGTACCAGAGGTTGGAGAAGAACGACGCCACCGCGAAGGTGAGCAGCGATGCCACCGCGCTGGGCAAGGTGAACATGACGACATAGCTCGCCGCGCACAGCACCGAACCGACCGCCGGGATCAGCGCCAGCATCCGCACATCGCGCGTACCCATGCGATCGCCGAGCCGGCCGCCGACAATGGCGCCGAGCATGCCGCCGACCATGCCGATCAGACCCAGTCCCAGCCCGATCACGCCGAGCGGTTTCTGGCCGATCGCTTCGCCGATCGCGGTCAGCTCGGCGAGATGGTTGCGCAGGTAGAAGGAGCCGGCAAAAGCCATCGCACCATAATTGACGAAGCTGAGCATCGCCGAGCCCAGCGCCATCAGCAGAAAGGCGCGGCGCGACAGCAGCATGGCGAGCGCGGCGCCGAGCGTCGGCAGCTCCGGTCTTGCCGCGCTGCGCTGCGGATCGCGCAGCGTAAGGAGGAGGAGCGCGCCGATGACCAGCCCCGGCGCACCGGCGATCGCCAGCGTCCAGCGCCAACCGATCAGACCGGCGAGCATGCCGCCGCCGATCAACCCGACCGATGCCCCGATCGCCGAGCCCAGCGCGAAGACCGCCAGCGCGCCAGCGCGCCGCTCGGACGGATAGCTGTCGGCGATCAGCGACTGCGAAGGCGGCGCCCCGCCCGCCTCGCCGATGCCGACGCCGATGCGCAGCAGGAGCAGCTGGATGAAACTGCCCGCCATGCCGCACGCCGCGGTGAACAGGCTCCAGGCAAGGATCGCCGCGCCGATCACCCGCACGCGATTGGAACGGTCGGCGAAGCGCGCGATGGGCAGCGCGGCGACGCTGTAGAGCAAGGCGAAGGACAGGCCGCTCAGCGCGCCCAGCTGCCAGTCGCGTAAGGCCAGGTCGCGCTTGATCGGCTCGGCCAGGATATTGATGATCTGGCGGTCGAGCTGGTTGAGGCCAAAGCCGCTGGTCAGCAGGACCAGCATCCAGCCTTTCGACAAAGAGGTGGAGGCTGCCGAAGCAACCCCCACCTTCGCCCCCTTATTTGCCGAAGGAGAAATTGAGTTTCACGCCCACGGTGCGGCCCGAGTCCAGCGCGGGGATGTTCGAATAACCGATCGTCGAGAGTGGTGCCGAATTATAGGTCCCGGAGTCGAGCGGTGTGCGGAAGATGCCCGCGACATAATATTTGTTGAACAGGTTGCGGCTGAACACCGACAGGCGCCACGCGCCGTCGGGCCGGCCGATGCTCAGCTCGCCATTGACGATGCCGTAGCCCGGATTGATCGTGTTGGCATCGGCGACGATGCCGTAGCTGCTGCTGCGATAGCTCCATGAGGCATGCGCGCCGAACTGGAGATTGTCGCCGACCGCGGTCTCGTAATCGGCAGTCAGGCCCCAGATCCATTTCGGCGAGTAGATCAGCGGATAACCCGCCGCGTTGAACTGGAACGCGGTGCCGGCGGGCACGCCCGGGGCGAGGTAGTTGCATTGCCCCGCCGGGGTGCCCGGATTGGTGTAGAGATCATAGCATTGCACCGAGAATTCGGTGAACTTGGTCGGGATATAGGCCGCGTTGCCCGACAGGGTCAGGCCGGCGGCAGCATGCCAGCTCAGGTCAGCCTCGATGCCCTTGGTCTGCAAGCCGCCGGCGTTGGTGGTGGTGTAGAAGAACACCGGCGCTACGCCGACCCGTTGCTGGCCTTGGAAATCCTTATAGTCGACCTTGAAAGCGTCGATGTTGAAGGTGACTTGCCGGTCGAAGAAGCGCGCCTTGAGGCCGATCTCGTACGACTTCGAGGTCTCCGGGCGCAGCAGCAGCTGGGGCTGGTTGCCGGGATAGGAGATCATCGGCCCCTTATAGCCGGTGGCATAGGTGGCGTAGACGTTCACGTCGGGGTTGATGTCGTATTTGGCGGTCAGCTTGTAGGTGAACTTGCTCGCCGACGTCTCCGCCTCCGAAAACAGCGGCAGCGCGAGCGTGTGGCAGGCGCCGCCCGAAGCGTAGGCCGTGCGGCATACCCAAGGCACGTCGAAATAGTCGATCCGCTGCTTGACGTTATCATGGGTGTAGCGGCCGCCGGCGATCAGCGTCAGGCCGGGGGTGACTTCCGCCTCGAGTTGCCCGAACATCGCCCAACTGGTCAGCCTGGCCTGTGCCAGCGAACCATAGCCCTGGCCCGAATAGGGGCCGATGGCGTTGAGCGAAACGAAGATCGGCGAATTGTCCGGCAGCAGGTTCAGCGTGCCGGCATTGACGCCGCGCTGATAGGGCGTGGAATGATAATAGAAGCCCCCCAACGTATAGTCGAGAATGCCGCTATGGCCGTTGACGCGCAACTCCTGCGTGAACTGGGTGCCGCCCGATTCATTCTCGTTGTGGCTATAGGCCGCGCGCGGCGTGCCGTCGGTGTCCACCGCGATCGGCTGGTAAAGGTCGCGATAGGCGGTGATCGAGGTCAGCGTCGCGCCGCCGAGATTATAATCGATCCGGCCGCCCAGCGTGTAGGTCTTCTGCCGCGTATAATTGTCGCCTTCCACCGCGACGTTGCGGTTGGTCGGGCTGGCGGTGATGCCATAGGCGGCGAGTTCGGTGCACGGCTTGAAGGTGCCGCTGCCGCTGCCGCAGCTGCGCAGGGTCCACAGGCCGTTGGCGTTGTCGTGGAGGATGCGGTAATCCGCCGACAGCAGGATCTTCAGTTCAGGGGTCGGCTTCCACAGCAATTTGCCGCGCAGCTCGAACCGGTCATAGGCCCACAGATCCTGGTTGTTGAACTTGTTGCGGATGAAGCCGTCGCGGCTCTGATAGGTGCCACTGATCCGCGCCGCGAGATTCTCGCCCAGCGCGACATTGGCGTTGGTATTGGCGTTGATCTCGTTCTTCGTGCCGTAGCTGACCGAGCCGTCGACCGAGGTCTGGCCGAGCACCGGGTTCCTGGTGATGATCTGGATCACGCCGGCCGAACTGTTCTTGCCGAACAGCGTGCCCTGCGGTCCCTTCAGCACCTCGATCCGCTCGATATCACCGAGCGACTGATAGCTCGGGCCGGCGAAGGACACTTCAGGCAGGCCCTGGATGACGTCGTCGATGACCAGAGCGACCGATTGCTCCGCCGTCATCAGCAGCGACTGGGTGCCGACGCCGCGCACGTTGAAACCGCCGCCGAAATTGGAGTTGTAATTGACGCCCGGCGAGAGGAACTGGATGTCCGCCACGGTGGTGAAGTTGCTCTTGACCAGCGTGTCGCCGGAAACGACCGAGATCGCCAGCGGCACGTCGTGCAGCGACTGTTCGCGACGCTGTGCGGTGACGATGATGTCGCCGCCCTGCGCGGGATCGGTAGCCGTCGTGCCTGTAGCAGGTGCGGGAGTAGCCGCGGGGGCCGTCTGGGCCTGCGCCGATGGCATCAGGCCGAACAGACTCACCGAAGCGAGCAGTGCGCGCGTACCGAACGAATTCATCATCATCCTCCCCCATATTTGCCGCTGTCTCTCAACGGACTCTTTGGCGTTCCGAATGCATAGACTTTCGCAGGGTTGGATGCAATAGTGGTTCGCAATCCAGACAATCTGACCAATTCTCCTGATTTTTTGAACTTTATGCATGCAACTTAGGAAAGGAATCCGAAAATGACCAATACCATGACGCGGCTGTCGATCACCCAGGCGGCGAGCGAGCGGCTGATCGCGGCGGCGGCGGCCAAGGCGACCGAGATCGGCGTGCCGATGGTCATCGCGATCGTCGACGAATCCGGGCTGTTGAAGGCATTCCGCAGGATGGACGGCGCGCCCTCGCTGTCGATCGACATCGCCACCAACAAGGCGTTCACCTCGGTGAGCTTCGGCATTCCGACGCATAGCTGGTTCGATTTCATCAAGAACGATCCGCCGCTGCTGCACAGCATCGTGCACACGCCGCGGCTGGTGGCATTCGGTGGCGGCTATCCGATCAAGGAGGGCGACCACATGATCGGCGGCATCGGCGTGAGCGGCGGGCATTACGATCAGGACATGGTGGTGGCCGAGGCTGGCCTTGCCGCGCTGGCGGGCTGAATCGGGGTGCGCGCGGGCGGTGGCGGGCATCCGCCGTGCCGTCGCCCGCACGCGCACGGCAAGTATCGCGCAAGTCGCGGCGCCGTGTGGGGGCAAGTAAACGGGGGATTTTGCGGCACAGGCTGGCGCGCATTTTTTGACCGGTCCGACGCGGGCGCGGAAAGACGAGGCGGCGATGAAACCGCGAAAGCCAACAGGCTGTTCATGGACGTGACTGACGGGAGGGAGCGCATGAGGCAGGCCGATGACTGGCCTTTCATTTGCCGAATTTTGCGGCGGCATGAGATTTTCGAGCATCATAGTGTCAGCCTCACGGCGGTTGCGGCCGGCCGATCCAACAGGGATGGGCTTAGGGCGGCATTCGTCGCGGGCGCAGCATTGCGCGGGGGAACCCGGCTGGTGAATCAGGATGGGATATATTCTCGTCGCACAAATCCCCCTTCCCCGGCGAAGGTGTTTAGACCGGAGACAAGGTGGACATGTGTTCGGGGACATGGTTGACGGATTTGGCGATGTTCTGTCGCAGGTCGACCTGCGACAGAACATGCCGGCGATAGCAGAGGTCGAAGACCCCGTCGGTATTGGTGGCGCGCAGCGCGAGGTAGCGTCCGACAAAGGCCTTGGAGCAGTTGACCTTGCGGCCTTTGAAGCTGAGCCAGGCGTTGTGGCAGACCTTTCGGACATGAGCCTGGGGCTCGTATTCGGGCGGCGCAATGACCTCGGGCATGGCGCGCGGGCTCATCGCGTAGCGGCTGGACGGCGTGTCGAGCCCGATCCCTTGCGGGCGGATGTCGTTATAGACCTTGCGCCAGCGATCGAACGCGGCCTGGGCCGTGGTGAGGTCGGCAAAGCTTTCCCTGTTCAGCACCTCGGCCTTGAGGCTGCGGTGGAAGCGCTCCTCCTTGCCCTGGGTCTGCGGATGATAGGGCCGGCCATGGCTGAGCGGCACGTCGAGATCGAGCAACCAGACGGTCAACCGGGTGTGCTTCTCGCCGCCGCTCGATCCCCAGGGCGAGCCGTTGTCGGCCAGCATGCGCCACGGCAGCCCGTAGCGCCGGAACACGCTTTCCAGCCGCCCGCGTACCGTCTCGGTGCGCTCGTTGCCGCACGCGCCCAACTCCAGCGCATAGCGCGAATGGTCGTCGAGGATGGTCAGCGCGTGACAGCGTCCGTCGCCAAGCGCGAAATGGCCCTTGAAATCCATCTGCCAAAGATCGTTGGGCCGGGCATGCTCGAAGCGGATATGGTCTCGCGCCTCACCGGTGCGCGGGCCATCCAGCAAAGCGTGGCGCCGCAGGATCGCGGTGATCGTCGAGGCCGAGGGAACATCCGCCAGCCCCTGCGTCTGCAACACCCGCCGGATCTTGCGGCCGCCCCACGCCGGATGCTCGC
>NZ_JAQGLG010000052.1 GCF_028292965.1 Sphingomonas bacterium
GGCATAGCCGTTGAGTGTGGCGACTTCCTTGTCGCCGGCAAACAGGCGGGTGGTGGTGCTGAGCGCCTTGCCCGGCGCGACCGTCACTGCGTTGAGCGCGATATCCGCCTGATACTGGCCGCCCGACGCCGCGGGGAACCCGCTCTTTAGCGCGGCATTCTGATCGGGGATCAGCGCAGCGAGCCAATATTTATCGCCGAAGCCGACCCAGCCGCCCTTGGTATCGAAATGGTTCTCGCCGGGCTTGGCGTGGTTGCCGAAGATCTTGCCGAAGAAGCCCGCTTCCTTGCCGTCGAGATTGGTATAATCGATGTCGTAATCGGCACCGCTGCCGAACACGCCGATCGGGCCGACATGGTTGGTCGCCGTGGTGACGTCGGCACCCGGGCCGTGGCGCGATACCGCAGCAAAGGGCTGCACCTTGACTGGCGCCGCACTGGCATTGGCGACCTGCTGCGTGACGGTGAACATGAATTTGTCGTCGACCGCGATCTGGATCGCGAAGCGCTGGCCCGACGGGCTGGCCCAGCTCAGCGTCACCGGCTTGCCGGGGCTGAGCTCCGGCGCGCTGGCGGTGAACACAGTGTCGGCGCCGGGAACCTGCACGCCGTCGCCGGCCCAGCCGAACGAGGCGAAATAGGCGTTCTCCGTCCCGGAGGGCGAGAACAGCCGGATGGGCGCCGAATTCTTGTCGATCGTTTCCTTGTAGGTCGGCAGCACCAGATCGTCGATCCGTGCGCCCTTCAGGTTGATCGAGCCGTTCAGCAGCGGGGTGACGATCTTCACGCGCTGCGTCTCGCCCAGCACCTGGTTGCGATCGCGCATCTTGGCGGGCGTGGTAACGGGCGCGCTGGACACGGGGACGCTCTTGCCGTCGGTGATCTTCGTCACCGGCGGGTTGGCCGTCGGAAAGAATTTGGACGTCAGATACTGGCCGCCGAACAGGATCAGCGCGGCGAGCACCGCGAACAGCACCCAGTTCCTGTGTTCTTCGTTCACCTGGAAATTCCCGCTTTCGTTGGGCGCCGTTTGTCAGGGGACAGGGTCATGCCCGAACCCGCCCCAGGGATGACAGCGTGCGATTCGTCTCGCCGCCAGCCACCCACCCTTGAGCGCGCCATAGCGGCGAAGCGCCACGATTGCATAGCTCGAACAGGTCGGGTCGTAGCGACAGGAGGGCGGCAGCACGACCGAGGGGCCGATTTGCCAGAAGCGTACCAGCGCGATGAGCAGCCGGGTCAGCATGGATCAGGCGTGCGGGCGGTCGCGCTGCGGGCGGTTGAGTTTGCCCAAAGCCTTGACCAGCTCGGCACGCAGCACGGCGAAATCGCGTTCGATCCCGCCGGCGCGGCCGATTAGCACATGGTCGGCGCCGTGCACGCCCGATTCGGGCAGCAGCTCGCGCGCCAGCGCACGAAGTCGGCGCTTCATCCGGTTGCGCACCACCGCGCCGCCGATCTTCTTGGTTACGGTATAGCCGATCCGCATCGCCGGATCGCCGTCGTCGCGCTCGCGCACCAGCAGGACGAAGCCCGGCATCGGCGCGCGCTTGCCACCATTCGCCGCGAGGAAATCCGCGCGGCGCGTCAGGGTGATCAGGCCGACAGCTTCTTGCGGCCGCGGTTGCGGCGGGCGCGAATCACGTTGCGGCCGCCCGGCGTCGCCATGCGCGAGCGGAAGCCGTGGCGGCGCGCACGCACGAGGTTGCTCGGTTGAAAGGTCCGCTTCATCGCTCATCACCTGGTCGTCAGAATGGAAAAGGGCCGCCCAAAGGACGGCCTCGTTGGGCTGCCGCATAGTTGCGACTCTCGTCAAAGTCAATTCGTGGACTCGGCGCCGGCCTCTGTTTTGGCGCGGGCGCGACGCCGTATCGCGCTGCCGCGCCGCATCGACAGGTCGACGACATGGCCGGTCTTGGGCCAGCGCCGCTTCCACCGCGCGAACTGGCGCTGCGCCCAGCGCGAATTGCGCAGGATCAGGACCATCCCGCCGGCGAAGAAGAAAATGCCGCCAGGGCCGGGAATCGGCCCGACCAGACCGGCACAGATGACCAGGATCACACCCAGCACGAGCTGGGCGACACGCAGGGCCGGGTGGCGGCGTTCGATCTCCATGCAGGCGATGTGGGTGCGGTGTGTTGGATTGGCAAGACGGTGCGCGAAATGTTCGGCGAAGTGCCCGCGTTGACCGACGGGCGCAGGCCGCATAGCCTTTTGCCTGCCGCGCGATGCGGCCTGGAAACACGCCTCTGTTTTGACGATGCCGCCCGGCGATGCCGGTTCGAAAACTTCGCGGGCGGCCAGCCCGGCCGCCTGTTTGCGCATGCCGGAAACGAGGCCTCCATGACATCGACTTCACACGACGACACGGCGTCCTTCGCGCTGACCCCCGCCACCATGGCGGATATTCTCCAGCCCTCACCGCGCCTGCTCGCGGGCCTCGATCTCGGCTTTCCCGACCGCAAGAGCGGCACAGAGGCATTACGCGATGTGATGACGCAGTTCGAGGCGATCCCGCGACCCGTCCGCTGGGGTCCTTATTGGAGTGTCGATCTCGTCGCCGATGCGGTTGTCGGCCTGTGCGGTTTCAAGGATGTGCCGACCGACGACAGCGTCGAGATCGCCTATTTCACTTTCCCGTGTTTCGAAGGGTGCGGATACGCCACGCGCACCATCGGCCAATTGACGGCGCTGGCGTGGAGCGACGCGGCCCTGGTCATCGCGCACACCTTGCCGGTCGCCAACGCCTCCAACACCGCGCTCGCCCGGCACGGTTTCACCCATGCCGGCGAGATGATCGACCCGGATGACGGTCTTGTCTGGCGTTGGGAAAAATCGCGACCGGCGTGAACTTCCCCTAGCGCAGATTCCCGCTATGTTCGCGTCTCATCCGGGGGGCAAATGATGGTCGCGAGCGTATCGACGGTGGCATATCTCGGGCTGGAGGCCCGCGCCGTCGAGGTGCAGGTGCAGCTGATCCCCGGCCTGCCGGCATTCAACGTCGTAGGTCTCGCCGACAAGGCAGTGGCGGAAAGCCGCGAGCGCGTGCGCGGGGCGATCTCGGCGCTCGGCCTCGCGCTGCCGCCCAAGCGCATCGTGGTCAATTTGTCGCCGGCCGATCTGCCCAAGGAGGGCACGCATCTCGATCTGCCGATCGCGATGGGGCTGCTTGCGGCGATGGGCGTGGTCGATGCCGAGGCGCTGGCGGACTTCGTGGTGGTCGGCGAACTCGGCCTCGACGCGCGGATCGCGCCGTCGCCGGGCGTGCTGCTCGCCGCGCTGCACGCGGCAACGATCGGAAAGGGGCTGATCTGCCCGGTTTCGCAGGGAGCCGAAGCGGCTTGGGCGCAAGGAATCGATATCGTCGCCGCACCCGACATCTTGTCGCTGCTAAATCACCTCAAAGGCCATGGCCTACTCGGCGCACCGGCGCCTGGGACGGTTGAGGAGACGGTGCCAGGGCCCGACCTGAAGCAAGTCAAAGGCCAGGAAACCGCCAAGCGCGCGCTGGAGATCGCCGCGGCGGGTGGGCACAATCTGGTGATGATCGGACCGCCGGGCGCGGGCAAGTCGCTGATGGCGGCGTGCCTCCCGGGAATTTTGCCGCCGCTCGATCCGAGCGAAGCGCTCGAAGTGTCGATGGTCGCGAGTGTGGCCGGCACGATGACCAATGGCCGGCTAACCCGCACCCGGCCGTTCCGTGCACCGCATCATTCGGCATCGATGGCGGCTTTGGTCGGCGGCGGGCTCAAGGTGCGGCCGGGCGAGGTCAGCCTGGCGCATCTCGGCGTGCTGTTCCTCGACGAATTGCCCGAATTCCAGCGCGCCGTGCTCGATTCGCTGCGCCAGCCGCTGGAGACCGGCACGGTCAGCGTCGCGCGCGCCAATGCCCATGTCACCTTCCCGAGCCGTATCCAACTGGTGGCCGCGATGAATCCCTGCAAGTGTGGCCACCTAGGCGATGCCTCGCTTGCCTGCTCACGCGCGCCGCGCTGCGCGGCGGATTATCAGGCTAAGGTCTCGGGCCCGCTGCTCGACCGCATCGACTTGCACGTCGACGTCAACGCGGTCAGCGCCGCCGACCTCGTCCTGCCGCCACCGACCGAAGGCTCCGCCGAAGTTGCCGCCCGCGTCGCCGCCGCGCGCCGGGTGCAGACGGCGCGCTATGCCGACCATCCGATCCGCACCAACGCCGAGGCCGACGGCGCGCTGCTCGAAGCGGTCGCCACGCCGGATGAACCGGGGCGGACATTGCTGGCGCAGGCGTCAGAGGCGATGCGGCTGTCGGCGCGGGGCTATACCCGCATCCTGCGGGTGGCGCGGACGATTGCCGATCTGTCGGGGAGCGAGGGGGTAGGCCGCATCCATATTGCCGAGGCGCTGAGCTACCGGCGGCAGGCGCCGCGGAGTTGAACGCTGAATTTGCTGCCGCGTTGCCGATACTCTCACGCCCCGATTCAATAGCGCGGCAAATGCACCTACCGTTACCGTCATGACCGCAGCCTGGCTGACCGTTTCTTTCTCATCGTCGATCATGGGAAGCGAGCGCGTCACACGTGCTCTGTTATTCTCTGTTATCGTCTCTGTTTCGGTGCCTGTTATTCCTTGTGCCGCGCTCTGTTCCGTCGGGTCGAGATATGCTGCAACATACTGAACAGGAAGGGTAATTGGAAAATGTGCCCAATAAAAAAATTGTTATTCCCTGATAAAACAGAGGATAACAGAGAAAGCGCAGGCCTTCGACGCGCTGCTTGTCCTGAGCGATAAAGACCGCCCTCGATCGGCACCGTGCGCTTGCGAGCGCGTCGCCTCCCCGGCATGATGCCTCAAGCGGCCCGGGCAACCGCTACGAACAGGGGGGCACATCAATGCGCTGGATGATCATGCCGCTGCGTCGCTACGCCGATTTTCGCGGGCGGTCGCAGCGTATCGAGTTCTGGATGTGGGTGCTGTTCCAGATCGTCATCTTCGCGCTGTTGGTCACCCTCGACAATGTGCTCGGGCTCGGCGGGCATCATGGGGCGGGTATGGCGCCGGGCGGTACCGCGCTCAGCTATACTTATGGGCTCTATGCCAGTGGCGGGTTGCTGACTTGGATCTTCTGGCTGCTCGCCTTGATCCCCAATCTCGCGGTGCAAGTGCGGCGGCTGCATGACAGCGACCGCACCGGCTGGTGGGTGGTGATGCCGATAGCGCCCTTTCTCTTCACCCTGGCGATCGGCATCATTGCGGTCGCGGCGCGCAGCCTGACGATGGTGCTGATAACAGGGCTGTTCTGGCTGCTGAGCTTTGGCGGAATCATCTGGCTGATCGTGCTGCTGTGCCTCGACGGCACGCGCGGCGAGAACCGCTTCGGCCCCGATCCGCGCGATCCCGACGCCGGCCGTGATCTGTCCGAGGTGTTCGGTTGAGGCAGTGACTTGCGGGCAGGGGCGGCTTGGGCTAGCGACGGCGGCGCTGCGGGCGTGGTGGAATTGGTAGACGCGCCGGACTCAAAAAGGGGTCTCGCGACGAAACGTTCATTCGGCGCGACGAAATAAAATCATTGTTTAACAATGGTTTACAACGGGCAAACTTGGGTCCGGTTTGGCACTATTTGATGCTAGGAGCCACATAGGAGCCACGAGAAATGGCTTCCTGTTCGTTGGGATTGGCTGTTTTGGTGGGGAGAGGCCCTTTCCCTGCCGATGCGGCTTTGTCTGGCCCGACCATTGCTGCGGGAGGTCCCGCAACGTCTGAAAGTGAGAATGCGGGTCGCCACGGCGTGCGTCACGGCCCGCCGCCTGCGTCCTGCCGCCCTGTAGCGCGGCGCAGCATCGGCACGGCCGCTAGCCGTCGTCTTCGACGCAATAGAACATCGGGTTGCGCAGCCACGCTTTGATAGCGGACTCGCGCCAGCCGACGCATCGCTCCGAGATTCTGACCTGCCTGGGGAATGTGCCCTGTTCGACCTTGCGATACATGGTCGACCGGCTGCCCGGTGCGCTTGAGCACGGTGTTGAGGCGGATGATGCAGTCCCTGGGGTTCGGGTGTCATTGAAGCATTCCTGTATCTGGTGCGTCGTTTTGCTCCCCATTCGCGTGACTTGAGACGGCGATTTCGGTTGATCAAGAGCGTCGGAATCGAGCCGAGCGCACTCTGGCGCAAGCTGGCGAATGATGTGCATCCCGGCGGTCTGACGGCACCGCAGAATAAATTTCCGCAATCCAGCCGTTGACTGCCGAGGAGCGCGCGTCAGCTGACGGGAAGGCACCGCGCGCCCAAAATCTGGGCAAGGTGCGGCATCCCATCGCGGCTGATGGCCGGATTGGGCGCGGCAGTTGATGTGTTTGCGCGATGCGGGAATGCGTTCGGACGTGTTGCCAGCCCTCGCCAACCGAGCAGGATTGACGGACGCAGCGTTGGGGAAGATGGTGTCGGCGAAAAGCAGGGATTTCGCCGCGGCGGCTGTCCCCTTAGAGTCCGTCCGATAAGTCATTCTGATCTGGCGATGCGTCGGACGAGGGGCATGATGGAAGCGGCATAGAGGAAGGCTCTGGCGGAGTTGATGGTAGCCTCGACGTCTTTTGCGAGGCGTCGATTGCGATTGATCCAGGCAAAGAAGCG
>NZ_JAQGLG010000063.1 GCF_028292965.1 Sphingomonas bacterium
CCGGTTCTCGATCTCCTGCGGATAGATGTTCACCCCACCCGAGATGATCATGAAGCTCTTGCGGTCGGTCAGGTAGAGATACCCTTCCGCATCGATCCGCCCGATATCGCCCAGCGTCGTCCAGCCCTGCGCGTTGCGCGCCTCGGCAGTCCTGGCCGGATCATTGTGATATTCGAACTGCCCGCCGCCTTCGAAATAGACCAGGCCTTCCTCGCCTGCCCCGAGTTCCTCGCCCGCCTCGCTGCATATGTGGAGCGTGCCATAGGCAGCCTTGCCGACCGACCCCTTGTGTGCGAGCCATTGCTCCGAGTTGATCGTGGTCAGGCCATTGCCTTCGGACCCGGCATAATATTCGAACAACACCGGCCCCCACCAGGCGATCATCGCTTCCTTGACCGGCACCGGACACGGTGCAGCGGCGTGAATCGCGACCTTGAGGCTCGACAGGTCGTAACGCCCGCGCACCTCGTCCGGCAATTTCAGCATGCGCACGAAATGCGTCGGCACCCATTGGCTGGCATTGACCTGGTAACGCTCGATCGCGGCGAGCGCGGCCTCGGGATCGAAGTGGCGCATCATCACCACCGTGCCGCCGAGCCGCATTACACTCATCGACCAGCGCAACGGTGCCGCATGATAGAGCGGCGCCGGGCTGAGATAGATCGTGTCGGGGCCCAGCCCGTACAGGCCGCGCGCCAGCATCACCAGGGCATTGGCAGCGTCGAGGTCGGGGTTTTCAGGCAGCGCGACGCGCACGCCCTTGGGTCGGCCGGTGGTGCCGGACGAATAAAGCATGTCGATACCGGCGCGCTGATCGGCGATCGGCGTTTCGGGCATTGCCGCGACTTCGGCCTCCCATGAAGACCATCCGGGAATCTCGCCGCCCAGCGCGAAGCCTGCGACACCGTCGAGCGGAATGGCCGTCGCGACATTGCCCAGCGAGGCCGCGGCAACCACCAGAGAGGCGCCGCTGTCACGGACGATATAGTCCGCCTCGGGCGCGGTCAGCTTGGACGAGATGCAGACATAGAATAGCCCGGCACGCTGCGCGCCCCAGGCGATATCATAGAATTCGGGCACATTCTCGAGGAACAGCGCGATGGTGTCGCCCACTGCCAGCCCCTGCGCGCGAAACAGTTGCGCCGCTCGATTGGAGCGACGGTCGAGCTCGCCATAGCTGACGCGTTCGCCGGTCTCGGCGACGATCAGCGCCGCCTTGTCGGGGTGATCGATCGCATGGACGCTGGGATGCATCCGCCTCTCCAATGGTTGTCTTTTGAAACGCAACGCTAGCCGCACGGACAAGCGCCTGCAAATGCTCGTGACGCCGGATCACCACAGGCCTTTCGCTGCGCTGCACCATAAGCTAGATTGAAGAATATGAGTTCTGCTCCCCACTTCGTCTTCGATCCTGAGCGTTTCATGCACAATGGCGCCGGCGGGCATGGGTCGCGCCTGGGCCTGAGCTATCATGCGCACGGCGCCGACTGGGTCGAACTGGCACTGCCCTATGATCCGGCAATGGTCGGCGACCCGGAGACCGGCGTGATCGCCTCGGGCCCGATCCTGTCGATGATGGACATGGCGACGAGCATGGCGGTGTGGCTCAAGCTCAACAGCTTTCGGCCGCACGCCACGCTCGACCTGCGGGTCGACTACCTGCGCCCGGCGCGGCCGGGCAGGACGGTGATCGGCCGCGGCCAATGCTATCGCATCACCCGCTCGATTTCCTTCGTGCGCGGCCAGGCGCATGATGGCGATCCGGAAGATCCGCTCGCCCATGTCGCCGGCACCTTCATGGCACCGGGGGGATATTCCTGATGCTGCCGCCCTATGCCGACCTGCTGGGCCTGAGCATCGATCCCACGGATGAGGAGGGCTGCCGGCTGATCATGCCGTTCGGCGACGGCGTGCTCGGCCGCCCCGGCTTCCTGCATGGCGGCGCGATCAGCGGGCTGCTCGAAATGGCGGCGATCGTCGCACTCAAGCATGCGTTGCAGGGCGAAGGCGGCGGACGGATCAAACCGATCAACGTCACGGTCGATTTCATGCGCGGCGGCCGCGACAAGCTGACCTATGCCAGGGGCATCGTCACCCGGCTCGGCACGCGCGTCGCCAATGTCGAGGCGATCGCCTGGCAGGATGACGAAACCAAGCCGATCTCGGCGGCGCGGCTCAACTATCTGGTGGTGCGCGAATGAGCGATCTGGCCGCCCAGGCCGCCGGCTATCATGCCGAGGCCGAGCGGCTGCGCCATGCCGGCGACCCGGAACGCGCGCTGGTCCGCCAGCGCCGCGCGGTGGCCTTGTGGCGCGAACTCGGCCAGCCCGCACCGCTTGCCCATGCCATGCGCCATATCGCCGATATTCTGATCGAGGCGGGCCGCGCCAACGAAGCAAGCGAGCCGATCGCCGAGATGCTCGGGCTTTACCGCCAGGCAAACGACGCACCGCCACTGGACGTCGCCAATGCGCTTCGCAGCGCAGCGGTCCATGCCGAGGAGATCGGCGATGGCGACAGCGCCGAGGCTTTCTGGCTGCAGGCACGCCAGCGCTACGCCGCGCTCGACGCGTTGTTCGAACAAATGACCGGCCGGCCCGGCAATCCTGGCGTCGAGGAAGCGGATCGCCGCATCAACGCGTTGCGGGGGTAGCCGCACCTAATTCCTCCCCGGCACGGGGAGGGGACCGCGCGCTTCTTCAGCGCGTGGTGGAGGGGCTTGGAGCGCGGTGCACGGGCATCTCGCTCCAAGCCCCTCCACCACTTCGTGGTCCCCCTCCCCGTGCCGGGGAGGAGTTTTAAGGCTGATCCATCACTTCGGCGTCAGCCTGAACAACCGACCGCCGGTGCCACCCTCGCCATCCTCGAGCAGCCACACCGCGCCGTCAGGCGCCTGCACGAGATCGCGCACGCGCATGCCGACCGGCCATTGTGCCGCCGGCGTCGCCTTGTCGCCGTCCAGCGCGACGCGGACGATCGCCTCGCCCGACAGCGCCGCGATCAGCAGCGAGCCGCGCCATGCCGGGAACATCGCGCCCGAATAAAGCATCATCCCGCCCGGCGAGATCGACGGGTTCCACCACAATTTCGGCGCTTCGAGATCGGGTCGGCTGGGATGATCGGGGATCGGCACGCCGCTGTAATTGTCGCCGTTCGACACGATCGGCCAACCGTAATTCTTGCCCGGCAGGATCAGGTTGAGCTCGTCGCCACCGCGCGGGCCCATCTCCTCCTCCCACAATCGGCCATCGGGGGTGAACACCATGCCATAAGGGTTGCGGTGACCGGTGCTCCAGGTCGCGGCCTTGACCCCGCCGGCGTCCGCCATCGGATTGCCGAGGGCCGGTTTCCCGTCGAGCGTCAGGTGCAGGATCTTGCCTAGTGCCTGATCCGGATCCTGTGCCGGCGCGAAGCGCTGTCGCTCGCCCGAGGACAGGAACAGTGACTTGCCGTCGGGCGCGAACAGGATGTTGGCGCCGAACTGCCCGCCGATCCCGTCCGACCCGGCGCGCCAGATCACGGCCAGCCCGTCAAGCTTGCCGGCGGCATCGAGCTTCGCGCGCGCCAGCGCCAGGCTGCTGCCGCCGGGGCGCGGCTCGCTATAACTCAGATAGATGGTGCGACTCGACGCATAGTCCGGCGCGATCGCGATATCGAGCAAGCCGCCCTGCCCCTTGAACGCGACTGCCGGCACCCCGGCGATATCGCGCACCGAACCGTCGGTCGCGCGCAGTTTGATATGGCCCGGCTTCTCGGTCACCAGCAATTGCCCGTCGGGCAGGAATGCCATGGCGAAGGGCTGATCGAACTGGCCGATCTGCGCGCTGACGAAGGGCGGCGCGCTGTCGGGCAGATTGGCCTTGCCGGTCGTCGCCGGCACGTTGGTCACGCCGTAATCCGGGGCGTTGCGCGGCAGCTTCTGCGCCGGGTTGGGTGCAGGCGCCGGCGTCTGGGTTCCGGCTTGCCCGGTCTGCTGTGGCGCGGCGGAACAGGCGGTGCCCGCAAGCAACAGGGCAACAGTCAGCGGGGCGACACGCATGGCATTCTCCATCTTTCGGGTGCGCGCGGTGAACGCCCGCCGCGGATGCGTGGTTGCCCGCTTGCCACGCCGATGCAACCGTCTTATATCGCGCTCACTCTCTACATCGCCAGATGAAGAGGCTGGAGCCACCCGGTTCCGGCGCCGAACCCTTATGCCTTGGAGCATCGATGGCGGATATCGCCGCCCTGACCGCGCTGATCGCACCCGAAGCCGAGGCTTTGGGGTTCGATCTCGTGCGCGTGAAGATGTTCGGCGGGGCCGGCGACTATACGCTGCAGATCATGGCCGAGCGGCCCGAGACGCGCCAGTTGATGATCGAGGATTGTGCCGAGCTGTCGCGCCGGATCTCCGACAAGTTCGACGAGATCGACCCGATCGAGCATGAATATCGCCTTGAGGTCAGTTCGCCCGGTATCGACCGTCCGCTCACCCGGCTGCGCGATTTCGCCGACTGGGTCGGGCACGAGGCACGTATCAACCTGACCGCGCCGGTCGATGGCCGCAAGCAACTCACCGGCGATCTCGCCGGGCTGGACGGCGACCGCATCATGATCGACGTGCGCAAGCATGAGCGCATGACGATCGGCTTCGACCAGGTCGCCGACGCCAAATTGCTCATTACCGACAAACTCATTGCCGCCACCGCCCCCCTCTCAGCCGAGGGTGCCGACGAATTAGAGACCGAGGAAGACATTTGATGGCCACTGCCGTTACCGCCAACCGCGCCGAGCTGATCGCGATCGCCAACGCCGTCGCGACCGAGAAGATGATCGACAAGGGCATCGTCATCGAGGCGATGGAGGACGCCATCCAGCGCGCGGCGCGCTCACGCTACGGTGCCGAGAACGACATCCGCGCCAAACTCGACCCGACCACCGGCGATCTCCGCCTGTGGCGCGTCGTCGAAGTGGTCGAGGCGGTCGACGACTATTTCAAGCAGGTGAACCTCAAGGAAGCGCAGAAGCTCCAGGCCGGTGCCGTGGTCGGCGATTACATCGTCGATCCGCTGCCGCCGATCGAGTTCGGCCGCATCGCCGCCCAGGCCGCCAAGCAGGTGATCTTCCAGAAGGTCCGCGACGCCGAGCGCGAGCGCCAGTTCGAGGAATTCAAGGACCGTATGGGTGAGATCATCACCGGCGTGGTCAAGCGGGTCGAGTTCGGCCACATCGTCGTCGATCTCGGCCGCGCCGAGGGCGTCCTCCGCCGCGACGCGCAGATCCCGCGCGAAGTGGTGCGCGTCAACGACCGCATCCGCTCGCTGATCCTCAACGTCCGCCGCGAGAACCGCGGCCCGCAGATCTTCCTCAGCCGCGCGCACCCCGACTTCATGAAGAAGCTGTTCGCGCAGGAAGTGCCGGAAATCTACGACGGCATCATCGAGATCAAGGCCGCCGCGCGCGACCCGGGCTCGCGCGCCAAGATCGGCGTCATCTCGCACGATTCGAGCATCGATCCGGTCGGCGCCTGCGTCGGCATGAAGGGCAGCCGCGTCCAGGCGGTGGTCCAGGAGATGCAGGGCGAGAAGATCGACATCATCCCCTGGTCGCCCGACACCGCGACCTTCGTCGTCAACGCGTTGCAGCCGGCCTCGGTCAGCCGCGTCGTGATCGACGAGGAAGAGGACCGCATCGAGGTGGTGGTGCCCGACGACCAGCTGTCGCTGGCGATCGGCCGTCGCGGCCAGAATGTCCGCCTCGCCTCGCAACTCACCGGCAAGGCGATCGACATCCTCACCGAGGCCGATGCCTCCGAGAAGCGCCAGAAGGAATTCGTCGAGCGCTCCGAATTGTTCCAGAACGAGCTCGACGTCGATGAGACGCTGGCCCAGCTGCTCGTCGCCGAAGGTTTCGGCAGCCTCGAAGAGGTCGCCTATGTCGAGGTCGACGAAATCGCCGGCATCGAAGGGTTCGACGAGGATCTCGCCGCCGAGCTGCAGAGCCGCGCGGCCGAGGCGCTCGATCGCAAGGAGCAGGCCAATCGTGAGGAACGTCGCGGTCTGGGCGTCGAGGACGATCTCGCCGCCATCCCGTATCTGACCGAGGCAATGCTGGTCACGCTGGGCAAGGCCGGGATCAAGACGCTCGACGACCTCGCCGATCTGGCGACCGACGAGCTGATCGAGAAGAAGCGCCAGGAACCGCGCCGCCGCGCCGAGGACGCCCCCAAGCGTCCGGAGCACAAGGGTGGCGTGCTGGGCGAGTACGGTCTCAGCGAAGCGCAGGGCAACGAGATCATCATGGCCGCCCGCGCGCACTGGTTCGCCGACGAAGAGACCACCGGGGAGGACGCGAATGCGGAATCCTCACAATGACCCCTTAGTCTCACCAGCACCGCAAAAATCCTCCGTCACCCCGGGCTTGTCCCGGGGTGCGCGCTGCCGCGTGCGCCGCAACCGGCCCTTGGCGCCCCGCCATGGCCTGATTCAACCGCGCGGCGCATCATGTTTTGTCGGTAGTATGACGCGCACC
>NZ_JAQGLG010000069.1 GCF_028292965.1 Sphingomonas bacterium
AGCGACGCGCCGAACGACAGGGCTACCAGCGCGTTGATCACCGGGCGGCTCGTCGGAGTCATGCCGCGATGGACCAGGGCGAAGAAATATCCCGCGATGGCGAGCAGGGCCAGACCGGCGACGAGCATGCCCGTGACCGCGCCCGAACGGAATGCCATGGTCAGGCCGCCCTGCAGCGAGGTGCGGGCCGCTTCCGCGGTGCGGACGTTTGCCTTGACCGACACGTTCATGCCGATGAAGCCGGTCACGCCCGACAGGATCGCGCCGATGGCGAAGCCGCCGGCCGAGATCGGCCCGAGGAAATACCCGACCAGCAGCGCGACGACGACGCCGACGATGGCGATGGTGCGATATTGCCGGCCAAGATAGGCCTTGGCGCCTTCCGCGATGGCGGAGGCGATGTCCTGCATCTTCTCATTGCCAGGGCTGGCGGCGAGAATCTGGCGGCTGGTGATCAGGCCATAGATGACGGCGATAATGCCGCATGCCATGGCCGCATAGACGATATTCATATGCGAGCAGTCCTTCCCCTATTGTCATGGAGCGACGATCTTTTCGCTGCCGCCCCATGGTTTGCGCAGGTGTATAAAGGGGCAGGCGGGCAGCGCAAGCCAGTCAGAGGCGGTGTTCGAAGCCCAATCGCGACGGCAGCGGGACGGGCTCGCCGTCATCGGTGAGGGTCAGGCCGGTACCGGATACGAAGCTGCCGATGCGGGTTGCGGCGACCGGCGGCGCGAAGTCGGGTGCGGCGGCGAAGAGCAGCTGGTAATCGTCGCCCGCGGTGGCGGCGGCGAGGCGCGCGGCGCGATCGTCGCCGCCGAACGTTCGGAGGGCATCGGATAACGGGACGGTGGCGAGGTCGATCGCCACGGCGATACCACTCGCGGCGGCCATGCGCGCCGCGTCGATCAGCAGGCCGTCGGATATGTCCATCATGGCATGGACCAGCGGGGCGAGCGCGCGGCCCTCGGCAAGGCGCGGTTGCGGGCGGCGATAGGCGGCGAGCAGTTCGGCCGGGCCTTGTTCCCCGCGTGCGATGGCAAGACCGGCGCCGGCATTGCCGATCGTGCCGGTGGCCCACAGGCCATCGCCGGCCTTCGCGCCCGAACGCGGCGGCGCGGCGGCGTCGCGGCCGATCGCGGTGAGGGTGAGGACGCGTGGAGCACCGGTCGGCAGGGTGACGGTGTCGCCGCCGAGCAAGGGGCAGGCGCAGTGGCGGAGCGCTGTGTCGAGGCCGGCGAGGAAGGCGCTATCCCAGCCGTCATTGGACAATGGGTAGTTGAGCAGTGCTCCCTCAGGCGTCGCGCCTTTGGCGGCGAGGTCGGAGAGATTGGTGGCGAGCAGTTTCCACGCCACGTCTTCCGGCGGGTCGCTGGCGAGGAAGTGGGCGCCCTCGACGATAGTGTCGGTGGTGATGGTCAGGCCGGCGAGGTGCGCGGTGTCGTCGCGCAGGTTCGCGGCGCCCGGGTGGAGTGGGAGCAGCCGCAGGGCAGCGAGGAAGCCGGCTTCGTCCATCTTCTCCCTCTCCCCCTTAATGGGGAGAGGGCCGGGGAGAGGGGTGGCCACAAGAGACACCGTATCCCACTGCCCCTCTCCCGGTCTCGCTACGCTCGACCACCCTCTCCCCGGAGGGGAGAGGGAGATTTAGGCCCGCACATCCTTCGACACCGCATCCAGCAAGCCATTGACGAACCCCGCCTCACGCTTGTCGAAAAAGGCATGGGCGACATCGACATATTCGGTGACCACCACCGCCGCCGGCACGTCGGGCCGGGCGAGCAACTCATAGGTGCCGGCGCGCAGGATCGCGCGCATCGCGCGGTCGAGGCGTTCGAGGCTCCAGCCCTTGGCCAGCTTGCCCTTGATGATGCCGTCGATCTCGTCGCGGCGCGCGCTGGCGCCCTTCACGACATCGTCGAAGAAATCGACCTCGGCCTCGGCATATTCGGCGTCCTCGATGGTCGCGCCGAGCCGGTGCTGGTGGAATTCGTGGAGCAGCTGCGCGATCGGCGTGCCCTCCATCTCGTGCTGATAGAGCGCTTGGGCAGCGGCAAGCCGCGCGGCGGCGCGGGCCTTGGACCTGGTGGCGGTACGATGCGACATGATGCGGTGCCCTTAGGGGAGTGGTGCGCCCGCGTCACCCATCTTCGCAGCCACCGCGCGCGCGGCGCTAATTCGGGGACATAATACTAAATAGGTCCGCGCTCTCGCCATCGCGGCCGCCGTCATGCGCCCTATTTAGTATTATGTCCCCGAATTAGCAGGTGGAATTAGCAGGTGGGGGTACTGCCCCAGCCGCAACGCCACCGACCGCGCATGTGCCGGCAGGCCCTCTGCGTCGGCGAGCGCCACCGCGGCAGGGCCGATCGCGCCCAGCGCGGCGGCATCGCATTGCAGGAAACTGGTGCGCTTCATGAAATCGAGCACCGACAGGCCGGAGGCGAAGCGGGCGCGGCGGCCGGTTGGCAGGACGTGGTTGGGCCCGGCGACATAATCACCGACCGCTTCCGGTGTATGCCGGCCGAGGAACACCGAGCCGGCATGGCGCACGCGGTCGAACAGCGCCTGCGGGTCGTCGCACGCGAGTTCGAGATGTTCCGGCGCGAGGCGGTCGACCAGCGGCATCGCCTCCATCAGGTCGGCGGTGACGATGATCGCGCCATTGGCGTCCCAGCTGGCGCGCGCGACCTGCGCGGTCGACAGCGTGCCGATCTGCAGATCGACCGCGTCCGCCACGCGCCGCGCGAAATCGGCATCGTCGGTGAACAGGATCGACTGGCTGGTCGGGTCGTGCTCGGCCTGGCTGAGCAGGTCGGCGGCGACCGTCGCGGGGTCGGCGCTGGCGTCGGCGATGACGAGCAATTCGCTCGGGCCGGCGGGGAGGTCGATGGCGGGGCCGCCGGGGGTCGAGGCGACGAGCGCCTTGGCGGCGGCGACCCAGGCATTGCCGGGGCCGGCGATCTTGGCGACCGGCGCGATGCCTCCCGCGCCGAACGCGAGCGCGGCGATCGCCTGCGCGCCACCGACCGTCCAAATGGCCGCGATTCC
>NZ_JAQGLG010000097.1 GCF_028292965.1 Sphingomonas bacterium
TGTGGGGGCCGTTCGTGCTGCCGGTGCCGAAGACGGTCTACCGCGCGGTGCAGGGGCCGGTGATCGTCAACAAGACCGGCGCCTATGCGATCCATTATGGCGGCGCCGACCAGCTGCGCATGGTCGAGCAATATTACCGCCTCAACCGTGCGCGCGATTTCGACGAATGGCAGAAGGGCATGGCGCTGCAGGGCGTGCCGGCGACCAATTTCCTCTATGGCGATGCCAAGGGCAATATCGCCTATTTCTACAACGCCTCGTTCCTCAACCGGAAACCCGGTTGCGACTATGCCGGCGTCCTGCCCGGCGACACCTCGCGTGATTTCATGCCGGGCACGGTGCCGTGGAGCATGGTGCCGCGCAACGTGAACCCGGCCTCGGGCTTCCTGATCAACGCCAACAATACACCCTATCAGGCGGCCGGTACCGGTTCGGAAATCCCGCAGCAGAATCCGTTGCTCGGCGTCGAGACCGACACCACCAACCGCGGCACGCGCGCGCTCGAACTGATGGGTGCCAACCCGCGGATCAGTGCCGAGGATCTGTATCGCATCAAGTTCGACACCGGCGTCAGCAAGCTGGGATGGGGCGCGAAATGGTTCGGCGATATCGCCCGCGCCGATGCGAAGGGTGACCGGCAGGTGGTGCAGGCCCAGCAATTACTGGCGCGGTGGAACTGGAATTTCGATGGCCATAATCCGGCGCAGGCGCTCGCCGTGATCATGATGCGCGTCGGGCAGAGCTGGCACTATCAGCGCCGACCCGAGCCCGATCCGGGCGTCGAGTTGGCGACGGCCGCGGCCTTTCTCACCGATCATTTCGGCCGGCTCGATCCGCCGCTCGGCCAGGTGTTGCGGCTGCGCCAGGGCAAGGTCGACCTGCCGATGGACGGCGCGCCCGAGGTGCTGCACGCGGCGTCAACCTGGGATGTGGCGGCGGATGGGCGGCTGGTCGTCAATCACGGCGACAGCTTCATCATGTTCGTCGACTGGGATAAGAAGGGCCATGTCAGCTCGCGCTCGATCCAGCCGTTCGGCGCCGCGACGACCCGGCCGGACTCGCCGCATTATGCCGATCAGGCGCCGCTGTTCGTGCGGCATGAACTCAAGCCGGTATGGTTCTACCCCGGCCAGCTCAGGCAGCATGTCGAGCATATCTATCGGCCGTGATTTGCGTCGCGCAGACGGGTGTTATAGTCGTACCGAACACGTCGGGGTCGGGGAAAATCGATGAATCGCAAGCTGTTCGCATTGTCGGGTGTTGCGTTGTCGATGCTCACCATGCCGGCACTCGGTGCGCCGGCCACGCCACTGGCCCCGCGCCCCGTCGCGGCGCCGGTATCGGCGCTGATCGCCCGGGTCGATATCCCCTATCAGCAATTCACCTTGCCCAATGGCCTGCGCGTCATCGTTCATACCGATCGCAAGGCGCCGATCGTCGCGGTTAGTGTGTGGTACAATGTCGGCTCGAAAATGGAGCCGGCGGGCAAGACGGGCTTCGCGCATCTGTTCGAACATCTGATGTTCAACGGCAGCCAGAACGCGCCGGGTGATTATTTCAGCTATTTGAAACAGCTCGGCGCAACCGACTATAACGGCACGACCTATTTCGACCGCACCAATTATTTCGAGACCGTGCCGACCCCGGGCCTCGGCGCGGCGCTGTTTCTCGAGGCGGACCGCATGGGCCATTTGCTCCCGGCGATGAAGCAGGCGCTGGTCTTCGAGCAGCGCGGCGTGGTGCAGAACGAAAAGCGCCAGGGCGACAACCAGCCTTACGGTCTGGTCGAATACAAGCAGGTCGAGGCGCTGTTCCCGACCACGCATCCCTATGGGCATACCACGATCGGCTCGATGACCGATCTCGACGCCGCCAGCCTCGACGATGTGAAGGCGTGGTTCAGCGACCATTATGGCCCCAACAATGCGGTCTTGGTGCTCGCCGGCGATATCGATCTCGCAACCGCCAAGCCGCTGGTCGAGAAATATTTCGGCGGCATCGCGCGCGGCCCGCAGGTCCATTTGCCCGATGCACCTGTGCCGACATTGGCGGTGCCGAAGGTCGAGACGATTACCGACCGTGTCGCCAGCACACGGCTCTACCGCATGTGGGCGGTGCCGGGGCTCAACGACCGCGAATCGGTCGCGCTCGATGTCGCGGCGGCGGCGCTTGGCGGGCTGTCGAGCGCGCGGCTCTATCAGGAGCTGGTCAAGAAGGAGAAGCTCGCCGTCACGGCGCGCGCCAGCAACCAGAGCTTCGCCCAGGTCGGCATCTTCCAGATCACCGTCGATCTGAAGCCGGGTGTCGATCCGGCTGTGGTCAATCGGCGCATCGACGCGATCCTCGCCGATTTCCTCAAAACCGGCCCCACCGCCGACGAGGTGCAGCGCATCGCCACCACCGCGGCGGTGCGCCGCATCGCGGGGCTCGAGGGGGTCGGCGGCTTTGGCGGCAAGGCGGTCGCGCTGGCGCAGGGTGCGTTATTCTCCAACGATCCGGACCATTACAAGAAGGAGCTCGCGATCCTCGCGGCGGAGACGCCGGCTCGCGTCACGGCGGCGGCGCAGAAATGGCTGTCGCGGCCGGTCTATGCGCTGACCGTCTCGCCGGGCTCGCGCGCGGCCTATGCCCAGGCCGCCGCGCCGGCCCGGGCGCCGGTCGCCGCCGCGCCGGATGCGGCGCCGGTCAAGCTGGATGTCGGCAAGGTCGAGGCCTTGTCCTTCCCGACGGTCGAACGCACGCATCTGTCGAACGGCATCGAGCTGATCTACGCCCAGCGCACCGCGGTGCCGATGACGCGCGCGGTGGTGACCTTCGACGCCGGCGCCGCCGCCGATCCGGCCGGCCGGATCGGTACCCAGGCCTTCACCTTGTCGATGATGGACGAGGGTACGCCCTCGCTCGATTCGAACGAGATCGGCGCGGCGCGCGAGCGGCTCGGCATGGCGCTGGGCATCGGGGCCGGCCCCGATCGCACCTCGCTCAGCCTCTCGGTGCCGAGCGTCAATCTCACACCCGCGCTCGACATCTTCGCCGACGTCACGCGCCACCCGACCTTTCCGGCGGCCGAGATGGAGCGCGTGCGCGGGCAGTTGCTCGCCGCGATCGCACAGGAAAAGACCAACCCCAATGCACTGGTCGGCCGGGCGATCCCGCCTTTGCTGTACGGCCCGGACTCGCCTTATACCAAGCTCGCCGCCGGCACCGGCGACCCCGCCGCGATCGGGACGATGACGCGCGAGGAGATGATCGCCTTCACCCAGACATGGATACGGCCGGAAAAGGCCAAGATCTTCGTCGTCAGCGACCGGCCGCTGGGTGAGATCAAGGCGGCGATGCAGGCGCATTTCGGGGACTGGGCGGCGACCGGCCCGGCGGGCGTCAAGGCCTTTCCCGCGGCACCGGTGCAGGTCGCGCCGAAGATCGTGCTGATCGACCGGCCGGATTCGCCACAGTCGATCATTGCGGCGGTACAGCTGACCGGCTTGACCGGCACCGACGACCTGCTGCCCTACAGCACCGCCAATGTCGTGCTTGGCGGCGATTTCCTGTCGCGGATCAACATGGACCTGCGCGAGACGCGGCACTGGTCCTATGGGTCGAGCGGGCGGCTCGTTGCGCTGGAATATGCCGCACCCTATCAGATCCTCGCGCCGGTGCAGGGGGACAAGACCGGCGCGGCGATCGCCTCGCTGCAGGATGACGTCAGGCATTTCCTGACCGATCAGGGCATTACCCAGGACGAGTTCGATCGCACCATCGCCGGTGCCACGCGCCAACTCGCCGGCAGTTTCGAGACCGCGGGTGCCGTGCTCGGCGCGATGCAGACCAACGACCTGCTGCGCCGCCCCGACGATTATTATTCGACGCTCGCCGCGCGGCTGGCACGCTTCACCCGGCCCGAACTCGACGCCGCCGCGCGGCGCGTGATCGACCCGGCGAAGCTGGTATGGATCGTCGTCGGCGACGCCGCCAAGGTGCGGCCGCAGCTTGACAGCCTCGGCCTGCCGGTTGAGGTGGTGCCAGCGGAATCCGTTGCGGATCAGCACTGATTTTCACAGGAGAGCATGATGTCGGTCGATGGCACTTATAACACCGTTGTGAAGTCGCCCTTGGGTGACCAGGCGGCGACGCTGACCGTCAAGAGCGACGGCAATAGCTGGACCGGCCAGCAGGTCGGCGCGATGGGCACCGCCGACATCACCGACGGCACGGTCGACGGCAATACGATCAGCTGGAAGATGTCGATCACCGTGCCGATGCCGATGACGCTCGATTGCACCGCGACGATCGACGGCGATACGCTGACCGGCTCGGTCGGCGCCGGCGCCTTCGGCAGCTTCCCGATGACGGGCACGCGCGCTTAAGCGACGCTTTTCGGACCACGAGACGGCCGGCCTTCCTTCGGGGGAGGTGGGCCTTTTCTTTTTCTTTGTGCTCCTGCGGAAGCAGGAGCCCAGAGTAATGGGCGCGTCGTCTGTGGCCCTGGGTTCCTGCTTCCGCAGGAACACGAATATGTTGCGACGTACCCCTCCTTCCACTTGTCCCTTCGTCGCTGCTGGCGCACAGTTCGTCGCAGCTTCTCTAGGGGGAATAACCATGCAGTTCCGCATTCTGCTTGCCGCGACCGTGATGCTCGCGGCACCCGCCATCGCGCACGCTCAGTCGAGCGCGGACGAACGCCCTGCCAAGGTCGTCACCGCCACCTCGGGCTGGAATTACGAGCGTCGCGCGGTCGACATCCCGATGCGCGATGGGGTCAAGCTGCACACCGTCATCCTGATCCCCAAGGGCGCGCACGACGCCGGCATCGTCTTCACGCGCACGCCCTATAATGCCGAGGGGCTGACGACGAACCAGCATAGCGGCGATCTCGGATCGATTCTCGACGGCTATGACAATGCCTATGATGTGATCACCGAAGGGGGCTACATCCGCGTCGTTCAGGACGTTCGCGGCAAATATGGCTCGGGCGGCATCTATATGATGAACCCGCCGCGCGCCGGCACGCCGCTCAACCCGACCAAAACCGACGATTCCACCGACACCTACGACACGATCGACTGGCTGGTGAAGCATCTGCCCGAATCGAACGGCAAGGTCGGTATCATGGGTATCTCCTATGACGGCTTCCTGCCGCTGATGGCGACGATAAACCCGCACCCGGCGCTCAAGGTCTCGGTACCGATGAACCCGATGGTGGATGGCTGGCGCGGCGACGACTGGTTCCACAATGGCGCCTTCCGCCAGATGAACATGCCCTATCTGTGGGAGCAGGTCGTCACGCGCGACAATTCGTCGCTGTGGACCTCGAACTACGCCGACGATTACGACCAGTATATGAGCGCCGGTTCGGCCGGCGAGCTCGGCCGCCAGCACGGCCTCGACCAGGTCGGCACGTGGCGCAAGGTCGTCGCCCATCCGGCCTATGACAGCTTCTGGTCGGAACAGGCGATGGACCGCGTGCTGGCGCGCGAGCCGCTCAAGGTGCCGATGATGATCGTCGCGTCGCAATGGGACCAGGAGGATATCTACGGCGCGACCGCGGTGTACCGCGCGCTCAAGCCGAAGGACGCAGCCGGCGACATGGTCTTCCTGTCGATGGGGCCTTGGTATCATGGCCAGGAGATCGCCAGCGGCAGCAATCTCGGCGCGATCAAATGGGACCAGGACACCGCCAAATGGTGGCGCCGCCATGTGCTCGCACCGTTCCTTGCGCATTATCTCAAGGGCATGCCGATGGACGTGCCGCCGGTGACGGTGTTCGAAAGCGGTACCAACGAATGGCGCCGGCTGCCTGGCTGGCCGGAGGCGAGCAGCGGCACACCGCTCTATCTCAAGCCCGGCGGCGCGGTCGGTTTCGACGCGACCGGCGGGGTGGCACAGACCGCCGATTATGTCTCGGATCCCGCCAGACCCGTCACCTTCGTCTCCCGCCCGGTTGCACCGATCGGCTACGACGGCGATCACTGGACGGCGTGGCTTACCAGCGATCAGCGCCCGGTCTCCAGCCGCCCCGATGTGCTGACCTTCACCGGCGAAGTATTGACCGCCCCGGTCAAGATCGCCGGCGTGCCCGTCGTCCACCTCACCGCCGCGACCAGCGGTACCGACAGCGACTGGGTGGTCAAGCTGATCGACGTCTACCCCGACCAGGTGCCCGGCGACCGCGCGATGGGTGGCTATCAGCTGGCCGTGGCGATGGATATCTTCCGTGGCCGCTACCGCGAGAGCCTTGCCGAGGCGAAGCCGATCGCCGCGGGCGTGCCGCTCAAATATGAGTTCGCGCTGCCCGCCTCGGATCATGTCTTCCTGCCCGGCCACCGTATCATGGTGCAGGTCCAGTCGAGCTGGTTCCCGCTCTACGATCGCAATCCGCAAAGCTTCGTTCCCAACATCTTTTTCGCCAAACCGGGGGACTATGTGAAGGCGACGCAGCAGGTGACGGTCGCGGGCCCCGACCAGAGCTTCATCGACCTGCCGGTGGTTAAATGAGCTTCCACGTTCACTTTTAAATGCCACCCCGGCGAAGGCCGGGGCCCAGTTGGAAAGGTCATGGAAAACTGCCGCGGCGCTTCGTCATTTCCGCTTTCCCAACTGGGCCCCGGCCTTCGCCGGGGTGGTAGTAGTTTTCGGTTTTCGGTCTAAAGGAACCAGCATCAATGTGTCTCCCCATAGATCGCCGCACCGTCCTGCGCTCCGGTGCGGCGGCTGGCGCAATGCTCGCACTTCCCACGACCGCGCTTGCAGCCACCCCGGCACACGACCCCAAACTTGCCACCCTGTTCGACACTTTGTTCCTTGAAGGCGTGCGCCAGCGCCCGGAGAGCGCGACGCTGCTCGGTCTCGACACCGGCAGCAACGCCGATCTGCGCAGCAAGCTGAGCGATGCCAGCGAGGCCGGCCGCGCCGCTGCCCGCGCGCTCACCGCCAGCCAGATCAAGCGCCTCGCCGCTATCGACCGCAAGAAGCTCTCCGCCGCCGACCGCCTCAACTATGACGTCGTGCTCTACTCACGCCACGCCACGGCTGCGGCCGATCGCTTCGACTATGCCGGCGGTCCCTATGTCATCAGCCAGCAGAACGGCGCCTATCAGTCGACCCCCGATTTCCTCGATACCAAGCATCCGCTGGGCAGTGCCGGTGACGCCGATGCCTGGCTGTCGCGCGTCGCCGCGTTCACCGGCCAGCTCGATGCCAACACCGCCCGCTTCAAGCGCGACGCCGCGGCGAAGGTCCTGCCGGCCGATTTCCTGCTCGACCTGACGCTGACCCAGCTCGGCAAGCTCAACCTGCCGGCGAAAGACGCGCGGCTGATCCAGTCCTTCGCCGCGCGCGCCCGCGCCAAGGGCCTGCCCGACAGCTATGCGGCCAAAGCCGCCGCACTCTACGACGCGCAGGTTCTCCCCGCACTCGCCCGCCAGTTCGAGGCAGTGAAGGCCGCCCGGGCCAACGCCACTCACGATGCCGGCGTGTGGAAGCTGAAGGACGGCGACGCCTTCTACCGCATGGCGCTGCGCAACGCGACGACCACGCGGCTGGCCCCGCAGGAGGTGCATAAATTCGGCCTCGACCAAGCCGCGTCGATCACCGCGCGGATGGACGGCATCATGCGCAAGCAGGGGATGACCTCGGGCAGTGTCGGCCAGCGGCTGCAGGCGATCCACGATCTGCCCGGCCAGGTCTTTCCCAACACCGATGCCGGCAAGGCCGACGCTATCGCCTATTGTAACGCGCGCCTCGTCGCGATCCGCCAGCGCCTGCCGCGCGTGTTCAAGCGCATCCCGCCCTACAAGTTCGAGGTGCGCCGCGTGCCGCCCGAAACCGAGGCCGGCGCGGCATCCGCCTTTTCGCAAGGGCCGTCGCTCGATGGATCGCGCCCCGGCTATGTCTATTTCAACTTCATGGATTCGGGCGAATGGCCCAAATTCATGCTGCCCACGGTGATTTATCATGAGGGCCTGCCCGGCCATCAGTTCGAGGGCGGCCTTGCGTTATCGAACAACGACCTGCCGCTGATCCGCAAGGCGAGCGGTTTTTCCGGCTATGCCGAAGGCTGGGCGCTGTACGCCGAGCAGCTCGCCGACGAGATCGGCATGTATGACGACGATCCGCTCGGCCAGCTTGGTTACTTGAAGGAACAGTTGTTCCGCGCGCATCGCTGCATCATCGACACCGGGCTGCACCATTATCGCTGGAGCCGCGAACAGGCGATCGACCTGTTCGTCACCGCGCAGGGCGAGACCCCCGGCTTCGCCACGCGTGAGATCGACCGTTACTGCGTCAACCCCGGCCAGGCGTGCAGCTACAAGCTCGGCCACTCGACGTTCACCGGCATCCGCGACAAGGCCCAGCGGCTGCTCGGGCCGAAATACGACATCAAGGACTATCACGAGGCGGTGCTCGCCGGCGGCCGCCTGCCGCTTGAGATATTGCAGGCGCAGGGTGATGCGTGGATCGCGCGACGGATGAAGGGTTAAGCGAGCGGTACGAGGACGCCATAGGGATCGTCCCCGGCCGCCCGCTTCACTGCGTCGAGCAGCCAATCGCGGAAGCCCCGCACCTTGGCCATGTTGCGCTTGTGCTCGGGATAGACCAGCCAGAAGGCGTTGCCGTAATTGGTGATGTGCGCGAACGGCTGGACCAGCAGGCCGGCATCGATCGCCGGCTGGAACATCGGCGGGCTGAGGATGGCGACGCCGTGCCCGGCAATGGCGGCATGCCCGTCGAGCACCTGCGATTCGAAGCGGATGCCGCTGCGCCCGGCGCCCTCCGCACCGCCTTCCGCGAGTGAATCGAACCACAGATCCCACCAATCATCCTCCGGCGAAATCCGCACAGTTGCGCGTAGATCGGCCAGCGTCGTGAGCGGATGGGCCGCCAGGAAGCTGGGATTGACCAAGGGTGTCACTGGCATGCGCATAAGGAAATGCGATACCAGGCCCGGCGCCGATGCCGCAGCGGGCATGCCGCGAATGGCGACATCGAACTCGCTCGCGGCAAGATCGACCACCTTGTCCGACACGTCGAGCCGCACCGCCAGATCCGGGCGTACGATATGGAAGTCGCCCAGTCGCCCGGCCAGCCAGTTGGTCGCGAAGGTGCGCGGCGCGGTGATGCTGAGAATGGTGTCGCTCTCGGCGCGCGCGATGGCGAAGGCCTCGCCCAGCGCGATGAACGCCTCGCTGACGCGCGGCGCGATGCGGCGGCCGAGATCGGTCAGCACCATGCCGCGCCCCTTGCGCACGAACAGCGGCGCGCCGAGCCGTTCCTCCAGCAACTTCATCTGATAGCTGACGCCGGCCTGGGTCATCGCCAGCTCCTCGGCCGCGCGGCTGAAATTCTCGTGGCGCGCCGCCGCCTCGAAGGCGCGAACGGCGGCAAGCGGAGGAATCGGCTGCATCGTTCAACTATAAGTACAGCTTGCAGGTAACGTCCACCGCTTTGTTGGTATCGGCGTGCCTGCGGCGGCAAAAGCGGGTCGTCGATCACGACGAACGAAGGACCTATCCGATGTTGAAATATCTCATCCCCGCGGTGCTCATGACCGCCCTTCTCCCGACCACCGCCACGGCGCAGGATGCGCCCTCCACGGTGCATGTCGCCTATCGCGATCTCAACCTGCAAAGCGCCGCCGGCGTAAAGTTGTTCGAGCGCCGGATCGAAGGCGCCATCGAGACGATCTGCCCCGATTATGGCAGCATCGAGCTGGCGCGTCAGCGGGTCGTTGCGCAGTGCCGGGCGGCGGCGCGCGCGAACGTCGCGGCCCAGCGCGAGGCGGTGCTGGCCAAGGCGGGACGCGGCGATGTCCAACTCGCCGACCGCACGATCCGCTGACCCCTGCAGGCGCAAGCTCGGCTGATATATCCCCCGGCGTGCCGATACATGCCGGGGGGAGATCAGGCTTATTCGTGGATGCGCCAGGCGGTTTCGCTGCAGACGTTGAAGCTGCGGCGGATGGTCGAGGTGTCGTCAGAGAACACCGCCTTCAGGTCGAAGCTGCAATAGCAGGTGCCGTCGTCGAAATTCACCGTGACGGTGTTGCCGGGGGCCAGGACCTTGCGGCCGAGCACGTCTTCCTGCCACGAATCCGCGCCGACGTTCGAGCCGTAGAGCTCGCGCAACGAGAAGGTCGTGTCGTTGATGATCTTGATCCGGCGGTTCTTGCCGTCGCGGCATTGCGCCTCGGCACCGCTGGCGAGGAACAGTGCGGAAAAGGCGATCGCGCCCAGGCCGACAAGCTTCATAGTGATTTTCATGGCAACCCCGTTTCCGTTTCGCGGGCGGATGCCCGAGAAAAAGCCAATGCGCCTTTGCGTGGCGCCGGGATTGGACGAACAAGCCATATTCCGTCATCGCCGGGACATGTCGGCGACGATCAATTATCGCGCCGCCGCCTGTGCTAGGTCGGCGTGCACCGGTTCAAATCTGACGCGCGTTTCTTCGCGCGCAACATGGAGAAGCAGATGCCCAGCACAGCCGAAAAGCGCGCCACCTTTCGCGCGCTGCACGAGGACGGGTTTTTCATCATCCCCAATGCCTGGGACGGCGGCAGCACGAAGCGGCTCACCGATCTCGGCTTCAGGGCGATCGCCTCGACCAGCGCCGGCGCGGCCTGGGCGGCGGGGAAGAATGACGGCGAACTCAGCCGCGACGAGGTGCTGGCGCATCTCCGCCTGCTCGTCGCGGCGACCGATCTGCCGATCAATGCCGATTTCGAAAATGGTTTCGCCGATGCGCCCGATCAGGTCGCGGCCAATGTCGCACTGGCCATCGACACCGGCGTCGCCGGCATCTCGATCGAGGACTGGTCGGGCAGCGCGATGTACGACACCGGCCTCGCGGTCGAACGGCTGGCGGCGGCGCGCGCCGCGATCGATGCGGTCGACCCGTCCGTGATGCTGATCGGCCGCAACGAGAATTTTCGCGTGCCCGGCATGACCCCGGACGAGAGCATCGAGCGTGCCGTCGCTTATGCCGAGGCCGGCGCCGACTGCCTGTTCGTGCCCTTCATTCTCGATCACGGCGCCGTTGCCGAGCTGGTCGCCGCGGTCGCGCCCAAACCGGTCAATGTCGTGGTGTGGAACTATGACGACGGCATCGCCCCTCTTGCCGCGCTTGGCGTGCGGCGGTGCAGCCTTGGCGGCAGCTTGGCGGGTATCGTGTGGAAGGCGTTCGACGAGGCGGCCCGCACGGTGAAGGCGTGCGAGCCCTGAACGTCCGCACCCCGCCGCCAAGCTTCTCCGCCCTCTTTCGTCAACCCTCATCCGCCCGCTGGCGGACCCGGACGCGCCAGTCATAATGGTCCTCGGCCGAAGCCGCGCAGGCCGGATTACGGAAATGCTGGGCGAGCGACAGCCGCCACCGGTCGGTGCTGTTGGCGGTGGTCATGTGCGGCGTCTTGCTGTGATGGAAGGTCACGCTGCCGGCCTCGATCGGACAGGCGATCACCTCGGCGTCGGGCGGAATGTCGCACACCAGCAGGTCGCTCGCCATTTCCGGCGGGTTGCGGTGCTCGATCAGCCGCCGATGTCCGCCGCGCACGAAATGCATGCAGCCATTTTCCGGCCCGACGGCGTGGAACGCGGTCCAGCAGGTGATGCCGCGATCCTCCAGCGTCCGCCCCCAATAGCCTTCGTCCTGATGCCAGGGCGTGGTTGCGCCGCTGCCCGGCGGCTTGCCGAGAAACTGCTCGTACCAGAAGGCCATGTCCTGCCGCATCAGCGCGCCGCCGAACCGCGCCGCCCAGGCGCGGAAGCGCGATTGCGGCAGCCAGGGGAACAGGCGGTCGACCCCGCTCTGCACGATCCGATAGGCGCGCTGGTCGAGCGGCTCGCCGCGCCGCCAGTCCCAGTCCTTGCCCCAGTCCGCCGGGCGCCGCGTCATCTCCTCACCCATCGCGGCCAGCGCCGTCATTTCCTCCGGATCGATGGCGTCGCGCACGACGATAAAGCCGTCTGTTTCGAAACGCAGCACATCCTGCGGCGTTGGTTCAGGGTAAGACATGGCGCTTCCAGCCCTTGTGTCGTGTGTATCAAGCAAGTCGCACCTTAGGAAACCCTGCGGCCCACGTCTTTGGCCCGGCCGTGCAATATGTATCCCAAACGATTAAGCTGTGCCGATGAGCGATCGCGCCTGTCCCTTCAGTCACGCCTTGTGCTCCTGCGAAAGTAGGAGCCCAGGATCACAGGCGGTGCGTTCGCGACCCTGGGTTCCTGCTTCCGCAGGAACACGGTCATGTGCGCGGCGGGGATAGCGTCATGAGCGATGCCGGGGTCGATAGCGCGGCCGACCACGAACTTTCGGCGATGCTCTCGCCTTATGTTCGCGGCGCGCTGGAACATATGCGCGGGGCCTGGCACATCGCCCGCCGGACGGTGGCCGACTATCTGCTGGTCTATGTCATCTCCGGCGCCGGACGATTCTCGGTCGACGACGACGCGTTCGATGTTGGCCCGGCCGACCTGATCTGGATCCCGCCCGGCGTGCTGCACGAGATGCGCGGGCACCCGCCCAGGATGTTCGTCGCCTATCTGCATTTCGATCTGGTCTACGATCCGCAGCGCAGCCCGCGCGTCAGAAGCGGTGCCGCCTATCCGACGGACGACCACCCCGACATGCATCCGCTGTTCGCGCGACAGCCGATCGCCGGCTGGCGCGGCAAGCTCCCCGTCGTCAACGGCCCCGCAATCTACGCGCTGATGAAACAGGCGATCGCTGAACAACGTGGCGCGCGCCGCCCGTTATGCGTGTCGGGCCTGATGTTGCAGATCATCGGTGAAATCGCCACCGGCCTGTCCCCCTCGGCGGCCATTGCCGGCGCGCGCTGGCCGGCGCTGCGCCTCGCCGCCGAGCGCATCTTCGCCACGCCCGAAGCCGAGCTCGATTTACCGGCAATGGCGCGCGCCGCGCAGCTCAGCGAATCGCATTTCCGCAAGCTCTTCCGCGAAACGCACGGCGAAAGCCCGCGCGCGATGCGCAATCGGGCGCTGATGCAAAAAGCCTGCGAGCTGGTGCTCCATTCGGGCGCGAGCCTCTCCCAGATCGCGTTCCAGCTCGGCTTCAGCACGGTGCACAATTTCTCGCGCGCCTTCAGCCGCGAAATCGGTACCTCACCGCGCGACTATCAACGCAAGATGCTGGGACGGTAGGGCGGAAGCGCCGAGCCGTCAGGGCACCGCCACGCCGGCGAGCGGCACTGCCAGGTGCTGGGCAAAGCCGGTCGCGCGCGGTTCGACATGGAAGGTGCCGCCGATCAGTTCGGCCCGACGCCGGCAATTGACCAGCCCGTTGCCGGCACTCGGCGTTGGGCCGGCGCCGCGACCGTCATCGGCGATGTCGATCTCGAATCCGTCGGGGTTGAAATGTGCGTCGATGCGCACCTGCTTCGCCCCGGCATGCCTGATGACGTTGGTCACGCATTCCCGCACGATCGACGCGACGTGGCGATAGGCGAGATAATCGATCACCGGGTCTTCGGGGCATGACCCGGCAGGCCAGTTGAGCGCGATCCCGACCGCATCGAACCGCGTCGCCGTCTCGTGGCGCAGATCGGCCAGCAGATTGGCGAGCGAACGATTGCTGCCGTCGGCGGCGCGCACGATCGTGCGGATTTCGCAGATCGCATCACGCACATCGTCGCGCATCGCGGCGTGATCGTCGCGCAACAGGCTGGTCACCAGCCGCCCGTTGACGTCATCGTGCAGGTCGCGCGCGACACGGTCGCGCTCGACTTCGACGCCGCGCAGATACGCGTCGCGGCCGGTGATCAACTGGTCGAGGATGCGGATCAGGCTCTTCACGGTGACGACATCGTCGTCGGAAAACAGGCGACGGCCGCGATCGGCCTGACGACAGATCAGCGGCGACAGCGACTGGAAAGCAGGCAGCCACAGCGCCGCGCCGCCGTCCAGGCAATGCGGTTCCTGCCCGGGGATCGCGTCGGGGCTGGGCTCGATCGATTGCGGATCGAACAGCGCGCGCAACGCCGAGTGCCACTGTGCCTCGACCTGTTGCGGTGAGGTGGCGAAGGCCACCGCCGCGGCAAGGTCGAGCGTTTCGCGGGCGCGGGCTTCGCGGCGCTGTTCGGTCCGCCGGCCGGACAGGGTACGCGCCGGCAGATAGATGCCGGCGACGGCCGCGACGGCAAGGCCGAGTGCCGCACCCTCCTGCTGTGTCGCGAAGGCGAGCAGCAGCGCGTCGATCAGCATCGCCGCCGTCGCCAGCAAAGCGGACAGCATGATGCTGCGGCCCCAGCCGCCCTTGGCGAAGATCGTCGCGGGCGCGGTGGTCAGCCCCATGCCCATGAAGATGATCGTATTGAGCGGGAACAATATCTCCGTCCGCGCCGTCGCCTCGCCCGTGCGGGGCCAGAACAGGTTGATGAGCAGATAGAGCGCAGCACCCAGCAAGACGTTGGCGGCGACGACGCCGAGTCGCAGCCTGATCCGCGCGTCGCGTCGCCCCAGCCACGCCTGGGCGACGACCAGCCCGACGACCGCGAGTATCTCGCCGAAGAACATGATCGTGAACGGCAGCGCGCGCAGGACGGGGACCGTGGACGCGAGGCTGACCACGCCGCCGACCGCGATGATCCAGCGCGCGGCGCGGCGCGATACCAGTCCTTGCGGAAAGCGGAGGAACATCGCGACGAACGCGCCCATGAACAGCAGCAGGGCGTTCGCGGCGATGATCGCCACAAAGCTGCGGGTCGGGGCGGTCAGGGCCGGGCCGAGATGATAGGACGCCGTCGCCCATGACGACAGGGCGAAGCCGGTCGCCGAGACGAGATACCAGCTTGTGCCCCATAGGCGCGGCGTGGCGGCATGGAGCCACAGCGCGAAGGACAAGCCGATCGCCCCACCGATCAGGAGGGTCCAATAGGTCCCGTCGAGCGTCGCGACCTCGCCGATGCGGTGCGATCCGTCCGCGGCGGGCAGCGCCAGCAACACGGCGGTGGCGGCCGCGATCAGCGCCAGCGCGAGGGCGATGCGCAGAATCAACCAGCGAAGGGGAGATGCGCCCGGCATGGCCCTATTCGACAGCGGCGGCGCGCGTTGCGCAAGCGGCAAAAACAGGGCGCGCGGTCGAACCTGATTCAGTCCGCGTGGTTTGTCGGCCATCCTCGGCACTCACCGTAGCGGGCATTGCGGCGAGGGCTGTTGGATCTGCCAAGCTCCGCGCACGCCCGCTACAAGAAGAGAGCGTGTCGCTGCTTATGTATTCGCAAAATCGGTCAGGAATAGCCGCAGACCTCGACGCGCCGCAGCGGCTTGGACGCGGCGTTGCGTCTTGCTGTCCACTGTTGGGAAAGCGCCTCTTTTCGTCACGTCATCGCACCGTGCCGATCGCTCTACTGTTGCGGAATGGCGCGCAGCTCGTGCCGCAAAATTCCCCTTTTACTTGGCGCGTGTCAGGGAAATTACTTGCGGATACTTGGCCGGCACGGAGGCGGTCAGCGCGCCAGGCGCGTCACATGGCCCATCTTGCGCCCCTGGCGCATCTCCTTGCCATAGAGATGCAGATGCGCGCCCGGCTCGGCGAGGATTTCGGCCCAGCGCGCGGCCTGTTCGCCGATCAGATTGTCCATCACCACCGCCGGCGCGGTCAACCCCGTGTCGCCGAGCGGCAGGCCGCAGATCGCGCGGATATGGTTCTCGAACTGCGAGGTCACCGCGCCCTCGATCGTCCAGTGCCCCGAATTGTGCACGCGCGGTGCCATCTCGTTGAACACCGGGCCCTCGGCGCCGGCGAAATATTCGCACGCCAGCACGCCGACATAATCGAGCGTATCGGCGATGCGCCCGGTCAATGCGGCTGCCTCGGTCCAGCACGCCGCGATTTCGGCCGGGGCGGGCAAAGTGGAGCGTGCCAGCACGCCATCGACATGCTCGTTCCACGGCGGCGGATAACTGACCATCGCGCCGTCACGCCCGCGTGCCAAGATGATCGAGAATTCATGGGTGAAGGTGACGAAGCCCTCGAGGATCGCCGGCCGCCCGCCGATCGCGTCCCATGCCGCGTCCGCGTCAGTTACATCGGTGATGCGCACCTGGCCCTTGCCGTCATAACCCAGCCGCAAGGTCTTGAGGATCGCCGGCGCGCCGATCTCGGCCAGCGCGGCGTGCAGTTCGGCAAGACTCTCGACCTTTCGCCACGGCGCAGTGCGGCCGCCGATCTTGCCGACGAACGTCTTTTCCGCTGCGCGATCCTGCGCGATTGCCAGCGCCGCCGGGGCAGGGTGCACCGGCACTTTGGTCGACAGGTAATCGATCGGCTCGAGCGAGATATTCTCGAACTCGTATGTCACCACATCCGCCGCGCTGACCATTTCGTCGAGCACGATGCGGCTGTGATAATCGGCGCGGGTGAAGCTGGAGGCGGTCTGCGCCGCGACGCTCTCCGCATCGGGTGCCAGCACGCGGGTGTGATAGCCCAGTTCCGCCGCCGCGCTCGCCAGCATGCGGCCAAGCTGCCCGCCGCCCAGGATTCCGATGGTGGAGCCGGGCGGCAGCGGTTTCATTGCGGGTCGACCGGGACCGCTTCGGTCTGCGCCGTGCGCCACGCCTTGAGCCGCTCGGCGAGCAACGCGTCGCCCAGGCTCAGGATCGCGGCGGCGAGCAGCCCGGCATTCTTCGCGCCCGGCTTGCCGATCGCCAGCGTGCCGACGGGGATGCCGGCCGGCATCTGCACGATCGACATCAGGCTATCCATGCCCTTCATCGCCTTGCTCTCGACCGGCACGCCGAGCACCGGCAGATGCGTCATCGACGCCGCCATGCCCGGCAGATGTGCAGCACCACCGGCGCCGGCGATGATCACCTTGATCCCGCGCACCTCGGCATGCGTCGCATATTCGTACAGCCGCGCCGGCGTGCGGTGCGCCGAGACGACCTTGGTCTCGAACGGCACGTCGAGCTCCGCCAAGATATCGGCGGCGTGGTGCATCGTCTCCCAATCGGAAGTGCTGCCCATGATGATGCCGACCAGCGGTTGCGTCATGCCGGGCGCGTTAGCGGGCGAAGGCCGTAAGGGCAACTGGCGCGGTGCGGAGCGGCCGTGTACATCGACGCAAATGGATGAAGAGCAGAGCAATTCCGGTACCCGCACCCTGTTGGGTATCGCTGCGCTGGGCGTCGCGCTGGCCGGTTCGGGTTACGCCATCGCCCGTACGGTCGCCCCACGCCTCGCCGCGCGCCGGCGCGATCGCGGGTTGAGCTTCGGTACGGCACGCGTCCATGGCGCGGTGCTGCACTTCGCGCGCGCCGGGCGTGGGCCGGCAGTGATCCTGTTGCACGGCTTTCCTCAGGACTGGCATGCATGGCGCCCGGTGATCGACCGGCTGGCCAAGCGCTTCACCGTTATCGTGCCCGATCTGCGCGGCATCGGCGGCTCGACCGCCGGCTCGGACAAGTTCGACGATGCGACGATGGCCGCCGATATCCGCGACCTCGCCAAGGCGTTGAAGCTCGATCGGCCCTATATCGTCGGCCACGATATCGGCGGCCAGGTCGCCCATGCCTTCGCGCTGCAATTTTCCCAGGCGACGCGCGGCGCGATGATCCTCGATACGCCGCTCCCCGGCGTGGATGGCTGGGACGAGTGCATGGCCAACCCCGGCCTGTGGCATGTCGGCTTCCTCCAGACGCCCGAGCTGCCCGAAACCCTGCTCGCCGGCCGCCATGCGCCGTTCTTCGAGCATATGCTCGGCTTCGGCGATTTCGCGCCCGAACAGGTGGCGGAGAGCCTCAAGGCCTATGGTTCGGCGGCGCAACTCCACGCCGCGTGCGGAATCTACCGCGCGTTCGACCGCAATGTCCGCTTCACGCGCGAGCATCACGGCGCGAATGATGTGCCGCTGGTTCTGGGCATGGGCGCTCGGTCGCCGCTTTTCGCGCTGGCGCCGCGTATTGCACGCGGGCTGCGCGATGGTGGCTTCGCCAAGGTGGAGGAAGCGACGGTCGCCGATGCGGGGCATTTCCTCATCAACGACCAGCCCGATGCGGTGGCCGCATTGATCGAGCGCCACGCCTGACCGCAGCGCCTTCCCCTCCCGCTTGCGGGAGGGGATTGAGGGGTGGGCGCCCGACCTCCCCAGGCGGCGAGGGCGCGGATAGCGCGAGCCCTCCTCCCTACCCCTTCCCGCAAGCGGGAGGGGAGGACTACATGGCAGCGGCGTGATTCAACCTCAGCGAGGCAGTCGCTAAAGCGGCCCGAAACCCCGCTCTTTCTCACCGTTCAAAACAAAAAAGGGCGGCCGCTTGCACGACCGCCCCACCACGTCACGCCGCCGCAACCGGCTCCGGCGCCTCGTCATTCGCCGCAGGCCCGGCCAGCGCCAGCCCCTTGTCCGCCAGCACAAGCCCCATCAGCGCATTGACCAGCGAGCCCTGATCGCCATTCCCGCCGGCGCCGTTGATCTGCACCCGCGGCACGATATCGACACCCGACCTCTCCAGCGCCTCGGCGATCCGCTCGACCACCTGACGCGTCAGCTGGTACTGCGCGCCGCCCGAGGCCGCGACCTGCTTCTCGATCGTCTCGGCGGTCGCGGCACCGACCTTGCTGACGCGCTCCGCCTCTGCCGATGCCAGCGCCACGATCTTCGCCGCCTCGCCCTCGCCCAGCAACCGGATACGATCGCCCTCGGCGCGCGCCGCCGTGCGGGTCTGCTCGGCCTCCTGCGTCGCGCGACGCGCGGCGGCCTTGCCCTGGTTCTCCTGCACCGTGATCGACAGCTCGGATTCGGTGATCGCGGTCTGCTGGTGGGCCCGCGCCTCGGCTTCCCTCAGGCTCTTCTCGCCCTCGGCGGCGATCTTCTGCTTGTCGTAGGTCGCGACCTTCTCTTCGGCGATCTGGCGCTGGCGCAGCTGATTGAGGACCTGTTCGATCTGGTCGTTCCCTTCCGCCGCGCGCGGCGTGCCGATCAGCACCTCCTGCATTTCGAGATTATAGTTGGTGAACTTGGCGCGCATCTCGTCGCCCGCCTGCTCCTGGATGTCGCTGCGGTCCTGCAGCAACTGGATCAGCGTCTTCTTCTGCGCGATGTTCTTGAAGTAAGCCGAGACCATCGGGTCGAGCGTCTGCTCGACCAGCTTCTTCACATCGCCGAAACGCTGAATGACCAGTGGCGCCTTGCGATAGTCGATATGCACCACCACCGAGAGCGGCAGCGTCGGCTCGAACGCGTCCTTGGTGATCAGCGAAACCTCCGACAGATTCTCGTCGAGCTTGTGCTGGCCGGTCGTGTCCTGGTCCCACTTCAGGATGAAGTTGGTCGTCGGCACGATGATGATCTTGCCGGCATAGGTGTTGAAGGCATATTTGCCCGGCAGCAGCGGCTCGCGCCACACGCCGCGCGTGCCGCGCTCGACCAGCTCGCCGTGACGATATTCCTCGCCCGACGTGTCGGCACCGCTGTCGCCGGTGTAGGAGATCACCACGCCGACATGGCCGACCTCGATGATCGTCTTGGCGACCATCTCGACCGTCGCGAACAGCCGGTTGATGAAATAGCTGCCCTCGACCAGCACCTGCAACTGACGACCACGACGACCGCCGGCGGCGAGGAACTTCTCCGGATCCTGGAAGCTGTTGTGGAACGTCGCCGTGTCGTCCTGGTCGGTGCCGACCTGCGGCGCGATGATATGGTCGGCGGTCAGCGCCGGGCCGTCATGCACGGTGACCACACCGATCATGTCGTCGGCGTTCTTGATGACGACCGCCATGAAGCCGTTACGCTGGTCGATGACGTCCTTCATCTCGGCGAACAGCTGCGCGTCCTCGCCCTCGAGCATCAGCCCGTACATGCGGTCGCTGGTGATGACGACGAACTGGGCGAGGTTGAGCGCATAGGTGCCCTCGCGCAAGATCGTGCGCTGCGGACCCTTCTGCCCGCCCTCGGCGAGGAAGCGGCGCGCGTCGAGAAAGTCCGCCGTGCGCACGTTGCTGGCGAGCGTCTGGGTCGGCTCGAGCTGCAGGCCGTCGCGCGCGAAGACATAGCCGACCTGCCCTTGCGGGATGGTCACCAGCGACTGGATGTGGAGCCGATACTGGAACGGGAAGAAGAAGTGATAACCACCGCGCAGCACGTCGGGCTGGAAACCCGCCTCGCGGTTGAGCGCGATCAGGCCGCTGTCGATCGAGCCATTGCGACTCCACATCTTCTCGACGATCGCCACACGGTTGTTGCCGACGTAGCGCACACAGCGCGACGCCAGAAAGAGGACGATAAAGATCACTGCCACCACCGCGAAGGTGCCGACCGCATATATATTCGTCATCGGAAAGTTGGTCCTTGGAATGAAGACGGGTTAAGCCCCCACGTCTTCGCAATCACATCTTGTGATCGTCGGGTAATTTACGCCTGTGTCAGTAAGCTATCTAGCGGAATCGGAATGCACGCCACGCAATCATGAATGCGGGCGGCGTGCGGTTGGCGCAATCGTCAGCGGCGCGTCGTCGGCGTAACGCGCCGTAATATAGCCGGCGATGGTCTGTGCATCGCCCTGGTCAAGCTTGCCGCGCTCCTCGGCCAAAGCCCCGACTGCGGCGGCGATCCGCTCGCTGCTCGCCGCCGCGAGATCGATCACCTCGCCACGCCGCTCTTCGGGCGAAGAACGAAAGGCGCTGGCAAAGGCCGCCGCCGCCGTCGCCAGGTCGCGCGACAGGTCCTGTGCGCGCGCATCGCCATGATCCCATGGCAGATGTTCGAGCGTCGCAAGCGCGGTGGCGAGGCGCGTATCGCGCGGCAACTGCCGCAGCGTCGTCATCGCGCCGGCAAGGCGTGCCCGTGACTGCTCGGTGATCGCCTGCGGGTCGCGCGCCAACCACGATCTGCGCCGGCGTCGCAGCGCCGGATCGATGATTTTCGCCCCCATCGCGCTCGTCCCAATCAGCGCGGTATAAGCGGGAATGAAATAGACGCCGGTCTGCACCATGCGTGCCAGCACATCGATCACGGAGCTGGGCAACGGCGTCTCCAGCACGCAGGCGGCGAGGCACGCCAGCAGATAGGCCGGCACGCAGAAATGCAGCAGGATGCCGGCAACGATCCGCCACGGCAGCACGGCGCGCTCGGGGTTGGTCAGGTCTTGCGCCACGCGCCATGGTTCGCGCGCGGCGGCGGCGTTGTAAACCGCCGATCGATCCTAATCTGCCGTGGTCGGGTCGATCATCGCGCGTACCTCGGCGACCGAATTGGCCGGGAAGCCCGCCGTCACGGCATGCTCGCGGATCAAATCCTCGCTCGGCGCGCGATAGATGCAGTAGATCTTGTCGGCGGTGACATAGCTATGGACCCACTGAATGTCCGGCCCGAGATCGCGCAGCACGCTGCACGATGTCTGGGACGCACCTTTCAGTTTATTCGCGCTCAACCCGCCCACGCCGGGCATCTCGCGCTCGATCACGAATTGCGGCATCGCCTGTTCTCCTCGCTGTCGGCACAGCATGGACCCAGGCGCAGGCGGAAATCTAGGACGGATTCGCCGCGCTCAGCGCTCGCTGAGATAATAGCGGTCGGTCGCATTGAGCTGATCGTCGAGTTGATAGACGATCGGCTGGCCGGTCGGGATCTCCAGCGTGGTGATCTCGTCGTCCGGAATGTTCGACAGATGCTTGACCAGCGCACGCAGCGAATTGCCGTGCGCCGAGATCAGCACGCGCTGCCCGGCGCGCAGGGCGGGCGCGATGCGCGTCTCCCAATAAGGCAGCACGCGCGCGATGGTGTCCTTCAGGCTCTCGGTCGAGGGGATGGCGATGCCGGCATAACGCCGATCCCGCGACAGGTCATATTCGCTGCCCGCCTCCAGCGGTGGCGGCGGAATATCGAAGCTGCGGCGCCAGATATGCACCTGCTCGTCGCCATGCCTGGCCGCCGTCTCGGCTTTATTGAGCCCGGTCAGCCCGCCATAATGGCGTTCGTTGAGCCGCCAGTCCTTCTCGACCGGCAGCCACAGCCGTCCCATTTCGTCCAGCGCCAGGTTGAGCGTCTTGATCGCCCGCGTCTGCAGCGAGGTGAAGCATTGATCGAAGTCGAGGCCCTTCTCGGCCATCAACCGCCCCGCCGCGCGCGCTTCCTCGGCGCCCTTCTCGGTCACATCGACGTCCCACCAGCCGGTGAAGCGGTTCTCGAGGTTCCAGGACGACTGGCCGTGGCGGATCA
>NZ_JAQGLG010000106.1 GCF_028292965.1 Sphingomonas bacterium
TCGGCGAACTGGTCCACGACACGCGTGTCGCCAAGATCTCGGTGGTCGGCGTCGGCATGCGCAGCCATGCGGGTGTAGCGAGCACGATGTTCACCACGCTCGGTGCCCGCGGCATCAACATCCAGGCCATCTCGACCAGCGAGATCAAGGTCAGCGTGCTGATCCATGAGGATGAGACGGAACTGGCGGTGCGCGTGCTGCACACGGCCTATGGGCTGGATGCGGACGAAGAGGCCTGACGCCGGACTTGCCCCGACATGCCGCGCAAGGCTAGGCAGCGCGCCATGAACCAGATCTCGATCGGCGCAGAGCGCCTTCAGCGCCGCATGGCGCGTGGTGCCGCTTTCCTCGGATCGGAGGTCGCGATTCTGTGCGGCGCCATGTCCTGGGTGTCGGAACGCCATCTCGTCTCGGCCATGTCCAATGCCGGCGGCTTCGGCCTGATCGCCTGCGGTGCGATGACGCCCGAGCTGCTCGATGCCGAGATCGCCGCGACCAAGACACTGACCGACAAGCCATTCGGCGTGAACCTCATCACCAGGCACCCCGGCCTGTTCGACCTGATCGAGGTGTGCAACCGCCACGCTGTCGGCCATGTCGTGCTCGCCGGCGGCTTGCCGCCGACCGGCTCGATCGACGCGATCAAGGCCAACGGCGCCAAGCTGATCTGCTTCGCTCCGGCGCTGTCGCTGGCCAAGAAGCTGATCCGCTCGGGCGTCGATGCGCTTGTCGTCGAGGGCATGGAGGCCGGCGGGCATATCGGCCCGGTATCGACCAGCGTGCTGGCGCAGGAGATCCTGCCCGAGGTCGCCGAGCAGGTGCCGGTGTTCGTCGCCGGCGGCATCGGTCGCGGCGAGGCGATCGCCGCCTATCTCGACATGGGCGCGGCGGGCGTGCAGCTCGGCACGCGCTTCGTCTGCGCGACCGAGAGCATTGCGCATGCCAACTTCAAGAAGGCCTTCATGCGCGCCTCGGCCCGGGATGCCATCGCCAGCGTGCAGATCGACCCGCGCCTGCCGGTCATTCCGGTCCGCGCACTCAAGAACGCGTCGAGCGAACTGTTCACCGCCAAGCAGCGCGAGGTCGCGCAGCTGCTCGACGACGGCAAGGTCGAGATGATGGAGGCGCAGCTTCAGATCGAGCATTACTGGGCCGGCGCGCTGCGCCGCGCGGTGATCGACGGCGATGTCGAGAATGGCAGCCTGATGGCCGGCCAGTCGGTCGGCATGGTGACGAAGGAAGAGCCCGTCGCCGAGATCATCGCCGTGCTGACGGCCGAGGCCGCCCACGCGCTGGAGAAGCGGGCGGCCTGAGATGGAGGAGCGCGCCGACCTCCCGATCCGCGCTTTCGCCGATCTTGCCGCGTGGGAGAAGTGGCTCGCCGCTCAGCCGCGATCGTCGAAGGGCGTATGGCTCAAGCTCGCCAAAGCCAGCGCTGGCGTCGCGTCGGTGTCGAAGGGCGAGGCGATCGACGGCGCGCTGTGCCATGGTTGGATCGACGGCCAGCTCAACCCGTATGACGACGACTGGTGGCTGATCCGCTTCACGCCGCGCAAGGCCAGGAGCAAATGGTCGGAGAAGAACCGGGCGCGAGCGACCGAGCTACTCGCCGAGAAGCGGGTCGCGCCGGCCGGACGGGCGGAGATCGAGTCGGCGAAGGAAGATGGCCGCTGGGAGGCGGCCTACGCCCCGGCCGCGACGATCGCCGTGCCCGACGATCTCGCCGCCGCGCTCGATGCCGAACCCGAGGCGCGCGTCTTCTTCGACACGCTCACCGGCGCCAATCGCTACGCCATCCTCTACCGCGTCCATGAGGCGAAGAAGCCCGAAACGCGCGCCGCGCGGATCGCGAAGTTCGTCGCGATGTGCGCGCGCGGCGAGACGCTGCACTGAGCGCTCAGCTCAGGAAGTAGACCACCACGCCGGCCACGCTGCCAAAGGCGAGCGAGATGACCAGGTTGAGGATGCCGGAGACGAACGAGCCGGACTGCCGCCGCTTGGCGAAGTTGGCGCGCTGGCCGGGTTTGCCGAACTGCAGCTCGGTCATGCCCGACAGGCCGCCGCCGATCGCGCTGATCACCAGCGTGGCGACGGCACCGGGGATGGTGTGGAAGGCGATGGCGATCGGCAGGGCAAGCGCGAATGGCGCCGCCATCGCGAAGGCGGCGAGCAGCTTGGCGGTGTCGATGTCGTCCTTGATCACCGGCGCGACGGCGATCAGGTCGCGGCTGTCTTCGGCAGAGACGGTCAACCACGACAGGCTGCCGACCAGTTGGACGGCGACCAGCACGCTGGCAAAGGCGAGGGTGGGGGCGACCGCCAGGTGGCGGCCATTGCCGAAGGCGACGAACAGGATCGGCGCCATATAGATAAGGCGCAGCACGAGCTGGAAAGCCAGCGCCGGGTCGCGCGCGAGCAGGCGCCATTCCTTGGCGAAGATCGAGCGGGTCAGGCCGGCATGGAACAATCGCGCCATCGGCTGGCCGGTCGCGGTGCTGCGCGACACCTTGGCGCCGCCGTCCTGATAGCCGGTGAGGAAACGGCGTTGCAGCGCGGCGCCGGCCAGCGCGAACAGCGCCACGCCGAGGCCGAGCATGAACAGCGCGGCGAGCGGGTCGCCGAACGCAGCGCGGCCGGGCAGGGCGCTCCAGCCGCGGCTGCCGAAGCCGCCATCGCGCAGGCGGTGGAACAGCGCGGTCATGGCATTGGTGCCGCGCGCGCCGCGATCGGCGTGCGACGTGATCTGGCTGACCAGGAAGAAGCTGCCGCCGAGCAGCGCGGCGAAGATCTTGCCGACGGTCTTGGCGGCGCGCGGGCCGGCGATCCGCACGATCAGCATGGTGATGGCGAGGCCAGTGGCGGCCGCCCCCAGTGCCAGGGCGATGAGCAGCGCGACCAGTCCGAACAGCTGCGGATGGCCGAGCACCGCGACCGGCAGCACGAACGGCAACAGCAGCAGCGCATAGGTCATCACGATCGCGCCGGCGATGCCGAGCAGCTTCGCCAGCAGCACGTCGCGCGGTTCCATCGGCGCGGTGAACAGCAAGGCGAGATCGCCGCTCTCGTACAGGGTCTGCTGGCTGCCGATCATCGCCTGGGTGGTCATGAAGGTGAAAGCGAGGATGCTGACCACCAGCGCGCCGATCAGCATCGGCGGATATTGCGGGATCGCCACGTCGCGCAGCAGCCAACCGATGAAGCAGCCGAACGCGACCCAGACCGCGAGGAACACGAAGCCGAGCCAGCGCAGCGCGCCGCGCTGCGGGCGGTTGCGCCACGCCAGGAACAGTTCGTGCCGCGCCAGCCAGGCGAAGGAGCCCGGCGCGAAAAGGCCGCCGCCGCTCATGCGCCGCTCGTCAGCCGGATGAAGATGTCCTCCAGCGTGCCGCCCTCATTGCCGGCATGCTCGCGCAACTCGGTCAGGCTGCCCTCGATCAGCAGCTTGCCGCCGGCGATGATGCCGATGCGGTCGGCCATGCGCTCGGCGACCTCGAGGATATGGGTGGTGACGATCACCGTCTTGCCGGCATCGACCTGGGCGCGCAGCGCGTCCTTCACCGCGCGCGCCATATTGGCGTCGAGGCCGGTCAGCGGCTCGTCGAGGATCAGCAGTTGCGGGTCGTGGATCAGCGCGCCGGCCAGCGCGACCTTCTGCTTCATGCCGCGTGAAAAGCCCTCGCAGCGCGTGTCGCGCTCGTCCCACAAATCGAGCCAGTGGAGCAGCCGCTCGGCCTCATCGGCGGCGTTCGCCGGGTTCATGCGCCACAGCCCGGCGACGAAGGCGAGATATTCCGACGGCGTGAGCTTGTCGTAGAGCATCGGCTCGTCGGGCAGCCAGGCGGTGATCGCCTTGGCGGGAATCGGATCGGCCAGCGCATCGATGCCGAAGATGCGGATCGAGCCGGCATCGGGCCGAGTCAGGCCGGTGACCATGCGCAGCGTCGTGGTCTTGCCCGCGCCATTGGGGCCGAGCAGCGCATAGAGCTGGCCGGCGGCGATCTCCATGTCGAGCCCGGCGATCACCGGCTTGTTGAAGGATTTGGCGAGGCCGTGGATGCTGAGGGCGGGTGCGGTCATGCGCGCAGCTTGCCCAGACGCGGGGCAGCGCGTCCAGTGGGAAAGCGGCGCCCGTGCAAATAGTAGTAAACGCTCGATTTCCCGCGCTCTTTTACGGCCGCTAATCACTGTTCGCGTGATGCTCTCCCCTGGGCATGAAGGGGATTATCATCATGGTTCAGTGTATGCGTACCGCAGCGGCGATCGTCACTGCGTTGATCGTTGCCGCACCTGCGGCGGCGCAAAGCTGGGAGCCGGCGCAGCCCGGGCTCTCGTCGGACGAAGTGGCGTGGCATGTCCGCGCCGGGCTCAATGTCGCAGCACTGGCATGCCGCGATGCGGATGCCGCGACGATGGTCGCGCAGTATAATGCCATGCTGGCCACCGACAGCGCGCCGCTGGCCACGGCGCGGGCCGGGGTCGAATCGGGCTATCGCGCGCGCTTCGGCGCGGCGTGGCAGGCGCGCGACGATGACGACATGACGCGGCTCTACAATCATTTCGCCGCACCCGAGGCGCATGACGTCTTCTGTGCGACGGCGCGCGAGTTGCTACGCGACAGCGAGACGGTTGGGCCGGGCGAGTTCTACGCCTTTACGCGTTATGCGTTGCCGCAGTTGGAACAGGCGTTCGCGCCGGCGCCGCAGTTCGTCGCGCAGCCGGCCTATACGCTGGCGGCGAGCGACGACATGCCGCGCGTTGGGTTTGCGACCAATGCGCGCGTGCCGTTGGTGCCGATGGAGAGTGAACCAGTGCCCGAGCAACGTGCGGCGCCGCGCGTGGATGCGCAGCCGGGGTTTCAGGACGAGCGCTGAGAATCCGGTCTCGACCACTTGCCGTCATGCCGGACTTGTTCCGGCATCCACTGTGCCGCGAGCCTCGGCCACTTCTTGCACGGCACGGTGGACCCCGGAAGAGGTCCGGGGTGACGGGTAAGGGGGCGTGAGCGACTTCAGGCCGGATCGTCGAGCTGGAAGATGTCCTCCACCCGGCAACCAAGCGCCCGCGCCAGCTTGAGCGCGAGTGTGGTCGAGGGTACGAACACGCCGTTCTCCACCGTGTTGACCGTTTTTCGGCTGACTGCGACCCGCTCGGCGAGTTCGGCCTGGGTCAGGCCGGCGGCGGTGCGCATGTCTTTCAGGCGGTTGATCAGCCCGTCAGGCATCGCGCAGCGCGCGCCGTTCGAGTGCGCCGAAACGGAGCAGGGCGAAGGCCACGCCGAAGGTGACGATCAGCCGTGTCGCCTCGCGACCCGAGACCGGCTCGATGAAGGTCAGGCCGTAGACCAGGAAAGCGGTGCCCATCGCGCCCCAAAAGCCGAGCGCGATGGCGCGGCGGCGGTGGTCGACCGTGGTCTCGTCGTTGAGAATGCCACGCACCTGCCGCCCGCGCAGCAGGCCGCCGCCCCAGGCGAGGAAGACGAGCAACGCGATCGCCCACACCGTCCAGGCGGCGAGATGCACGGTCTGCGGCCGGTTGAGCGGCACGTCGTCACGGAAGCTGGCTCCTTGAGAGGCGACGAAGATCACCGCCATCGCGGTTGCGACGCGGGCGCGGCCGCGCGCGAGACGCTCGGCAAGATCGGACTGTTCGGACAAGTAAAAACCCCCATTGTGTAACCTATGGGTGACATGTAACCTCAAGGTTACTCCGGTGTCAAGCCGTGCCTGAGGCGGGACGAACGGGGTTCCGTCGCGGCACGGCGTGGGCTAACAGCGACGGCATGCCGTCACCTCCTGAAGACCAGCCGCTCGAAGGGCGCTTCGACGGGCCGGAGCATCGTTTCCCGGTGCGGGTCTATTTCGAGGACACCGACCTCACCGGTGTCGTCTATCACGCCAATTATCTGCGCTATATGGAACGGGCGCGTTCCGACTTTCTGCGACTGATCGGGATCGATCATCGCGGCGCGATCGCGGCGGGCGAGGGTGGTTATGCCGTCAGCGCCATCGCGATCCGCTATCTTCGCCCGGCCGAACTCGACGACAAACTCGTTGTCCTGTCCAAAGTGACACAGATTCGCGCCGCCTCGGGCAATATTCATCAGAGAGTCATGCGCGGCGACACGATATTGACCCAAGCCGATGTGACGGTGGCTTTGCTCGGCCCGACGGGCCGGCCGCGCCGTCAGCCGAAAGAATGGATCGCCGCCTTCGAAACGGTGCTGGTCCGAGGGGAAGAACAAGCGTGACCGATTTCTTCTTGCATACCGACACCGGCTCGATGTCGCCGGTCGCGTTGTTCCTGCAGGCCGATCTGCTGGTGCAGATCGTGATGGGCGGCCTGCTGATCGCCAGCATCTGGACCTGGGCGATCATCGTCAGCTTCGGGGTGCGGATCGGCGGCACACGGCGCAAGATCGACCGGTTCGAGCGCGATTTCTGGAAGGCCGACGATGTCGATGCCTTTCACCGCCGCGAAGGCGACAGCGAGTTACCGGTCGCCAAGGTCTTCGCGGCCGGCGTCTCCGAATGGCGCCGCTCGACCGCAACGGGCACGGTCGATCGCGGCGGTACGCGCGAGCGGCTGGCCACGGCCATGGGCGCGGCGGTGGCGAGCGAGATCGACAAGCTGTCCGACCGGCTCAACATCCTCGCCACGGTCGGCGCGGTGGCGCCGTTCGTCGGGTTGTTCGGCACGGTGTGGGGCATCATGAGCAGCTTCACGCACATCGCCGCGGCGCAGAACACCTCGTTGGCGGTGGTCGCACCGGGCATTGCCGAGGCGTTGTTTGCCACCGCGATCGGCCTGTTCGCGGCGATCCCCGCCGTCATCGCCTACAATCGCTTCAGCCACGGCATCAACCGCATTGAGGCGCGATTGAACCGCTTCGCCGACGGCTTCCACGCCACCTTGAGTCGTCAGCTCGAAGGCGAGCCGGTGCGCGGCTGATGGCGATCAACCTCCCCTCGCAGCGTGGTCGCGGCCGGCGCGCGCCAATGGCCGATATCAACGTCACGCCTTTGGTCGATGTCATGCTGGTGCTGCTGATCATCTTCATGGTGACGGCGCCGCTGCTCACCGCCGGCGTGCCGGTCGAACTGCCCGACAGCAAGGCCAAGCCGCTCGACCAGGACCAGCAGCCGGTCGAGATCGCGATGGACCGCGAAGGGCATATCTATGTCGACAAGCTTGCGGTGACCGAAGCGGTGTTGCCGGATTCGTTGGCGCAAATCGCGGCCAGGCAGCAGAACGGAAAGCCGCCGCAGATCTTCCTGCGCGCCGATCGCCATCTCGATTACGGTAAGGTGATGCGCGTGATGGGCGAGCTCAACCATGCCGGGCTCAATCGCGTCGCGCTGGTCACGGTCGGCGATGACGGCAAATAGCGTGCAGACGGCGACCTGATGGATCGGGCGGAGAAAGTCGGACTGGGCATTGCGGTCGCCGGGCATGTATTGCTGTTCGGCGCGCTGTCACTTGGTCTGCTTTCGCGCACGCCGCCCGTTCCGCCACCGCCACCGGCAATCGACGTATCGCTGGTCGACAAGGTCGCGCTGGACGCAACGGTGCCGCAATCGGTGACTCCGCCGGCGCAGAGCAAGGCACCCGAACTCGGCACGCCCGAGGATGCCCCGGCCAAGCCGGCCGAGGAGAGCGAGCCCGATCCGAAGCCGCCCGCGCCGCAACCCAAGGCCGCGCCGCCGCCCAAACCCGCCCCGGCCCCGCCCAAGCCGCCCGAAAAGCCTGCGGTGAAGAAGCCTGACGCCGCCAAGGCGCCACCGACACGCGAGGCGACCACCGCCGCCAAGCCCGCCAGGGCCGAGGCGCAGGCCGCCGGTGCCGGCACCAGGCCCGGCAAGCGCCCGCGCGGCGGCGATCTCGGCGCGGTGATGGCGGGAATCGGCACGCAGCCGACCAAATCGAATTCACCGGTGCCGCAGGCGGCAACGATGAGCGCGCAGGCGGCGATGGATATCTCGAGCAAGATCGCCCAGCAGGTGCAGCCCTGTGCCAATCGCCAGGTCAAGCCCGGCCCCGGGGCGGAGCGTATCCGCGTCGTGATCCATCTCAAGCTGCGCCGTGACGGTACGCTGATCGGCAATCCCGAGGTGGTCGGTTACGACGGCACCGATGACGACAACAGCCGCTATCTCGATCGCGTGAAGGATAATGCGATCGCCACCTTCAAGGGCTGCGCGCCGCTGCGCGACCTGCCGCAGGACCTGTACGACGTGCCGAGGGGCTGGAGCGACTTCAAAATGCGTTACAAGTTGCCGGGATGATCAGGTTCCCACATCTTGCCGCAACGCTGATCAGTCTCGGCTGCATGCCGCACGCGATGGCTGCGCAATACCTGGCGGTGCCAGCGACGCCACAAGCCGCGATGGTAAGCCCGCAGGCGGCAGCGGCTATCGCAAGCCATATCGCGCAGCAGATACAGCCTTGCGCCAATCGACAGATCAAACCGGGGCCCGGTGCCGAGCGCATCCGCGTGGTCGTTCACGTCAGGCTCAACCGCGACGGATCACTGATCGGCGATCCCGAAGTGGCCGGCTATGACGGGGTCGATGATAGCAACCGGGGCTATCTGGATCGGGTGAAGAACAATGCGGTCGCTACCTTCAGGGACTGCACGCCGATCCGCGGGCTGCCACAGGAATATTACGACGTGCCGCATGGCTGGAGCGATCTGAAGATGCGCTACAAGCTGCCCGGCTGAGGAGATGATGATGACCTTGTTCCGCCCGATGCTGATCGCCGGGTTGCTTGCCGGCACGGCGCCGCTCGCTGCCGCCGCGCAGCAGGCCGCGCCGCCCGCGCCGCAAACGACGGCTCCGGCACCACAGGCCGGCACGCCGACGCCCGGCCAGCAACCGCCCGGTGAGATGATCGTCGATGTCGTCGGCGGCACCTCGGCGCCGGCGCAGATCGCCATTCCGCCGATGCCGACCGCCGCCGTGCAACAGACCGCTGCCGGCTCGACCGATGTGCTCGGCCGCGAACTGGCGCTGATCGTCACCAACGACCTGAAGAGTTCCGGACTTTTCAACCCGGTCAGCGGCGAGACGCTGCACAATATCAGCTATCCCGAGGTGACCAGTCCGGGTTTCGAATATTGGGCCGGCGCCGGCGTGCAGGCGCTGGTGCAGGGGTTCATCAAGGCCAATGGCGACGGCACACTGACCGTCGGCTGTTATCTCTATGATACCTATTCGCGCCGCGAACTGACCCGCCAGGGCTTTGTCGTGCCGCCGTCGGACTGGCGTCGCGCGGGGCATAAATGCGCCGATATGGTCTATACGCGGCTGACCGGTGAGGGCCCCTATTTCGACAGTCGGGTGGTCTATGTGTCCGAGAGCGGGCCCAAGGCGCACCGCATCAAGCGGCTCGCGATCATGGACCAGGATGGGGCGAATCACCGCTTCCTGACCAATGGCCAGTCGATCGTGCTGACTCCGCGCCTGTCGCCGGATCAGCGCTCGATCGTCTATATGAGCTATCTCAACGATCGCCCATCCATCTATGTGTACGATATTGGGACAGGTCGGCAGCGGTTGCTGGTGCCCGACACCAACCTCAATTTCGCGCCGCGCGTCTCGCCCGACAGCCGCTGGGTGCTGTTCTCGATGGCCATTGCCGGTAATACCGATGTCTACCGTGTGCCGCTGTCCGGCGGCACGCCGCAACGGCTGACCGACGCGCCGGGGATCGACACCGGCGGCAGCTATTCGCCCGATGGCGGACGCATCGTGTTCGAGAGCGATCGTTCGGGCAAGCAGCAGCTCTATGTGATGAACGCCGATGGCACGCAGCAGCAACGGATCAGTTTCGGTGGAGGCAGTTACGCGACGCCGGTGTGGAGCCCGCGCGGCGACCTGATCGCCTATACCCATGTCCAGGGCAATTTCCGCATCGGCGTGATGAGCCCGGTCGGCGCCGGCGAGCGCAACCTGACCGACGACTGGCAGGACGAGGGGCCGAGCTGGTCGCCCAATGGTCGCGTGCTGATGTTCTTCCGCGCGACCCAGGGCGGCAGCGGCGTGGCCGATCTGTGGTCGGTCGACCTGACCGGCGTGGCCCTGCGACGGATTCCAACGCCGCTCGACGGATCCGATCCCAGCTGGGGGCCGTTACGCCCCTGACATCAACCCCCATTGCGAGCCGAAACCCCAGCGTTGACTCTCGTTAACCAAGTCGCGACGTTGCCCGGGAGTTTGTTGGCGCACCGTCCCGACAGGATCGAAGGAGAAGCCTTATGGCCAGACTGACGAACATGCTGCTGGTAACCGTTGCCCTGGCGGCGGCGACCACCGGTTGCGCGAAGAAGCACCCCGCCGAACTGCCGCCCGTCGCCGGGCCGGCGCAGGAACCGAGCGGCCCCAGCATCCGGCCTGGTTCGCGCGCCGATTTCGAGCGTTCGGTGCTGAGCAACACGGTCCATTTCGCGCTCGACCGCTACGACATCGATCCGCAGTCGCAGCGTATCCTCGACAGCCAGGTGCAATGGCTGCGGCAATGGCCGAACGTGCCGATCAGCCTGGAAGGGCATTGCGACGAGCGCGGCACGCGCGAGTACAACCTTGCTTTGGGCGATCGTCGCGCCAATGCGGCGAAGAACTATCTCGTCGCGCGCGGCGTCAACCCGGGCCGTATCTCGACGATCAGCTACGGCAAGGAGCGTCCGCTCGCTTTGGGCTCGGACGAAGCCAGCTGGGCGCAGAACCGCCGTGCGGTGACGATCGTCCTGAACTGATCTTCCTTCCCGCTTGCGGGGCGTGACAATCGGGCGGCTTGTGGTTTCACAGGCCGCCCATTTTGCGTTCAGCGCGCATTGATTTGGTTCGCGCCTTGGCGTGAGCTAATTTTCTTTTTCACGCGGAGACGCGGAGACGCGGAGACGCGGAGGTGTCGCGTTTGCTGCGGTCGCTTCCCGTCGATGAAAGCCGGCATTCTGCAGCGCCCATGATGGGGTTTGGCTGGGCCGCGAATGCGACCTCTTCCGCGTCTCCGCGCCTCCGCGTGAATCAAATTCTGAATGGAGGGGAGGCGCGCTTTCGATTCCGCTTGCGACTCACCTAAACCCGATATAAATGTGATATCACATTAACGGGAAGGGTTCGTCATGGCGAGCAATGTTGGGGATCAGGTGGTGCGCAACAATGCGCTGACGCTGTCGAGCGAGCGGCCGGCGGCGACGATGAGCGGTTATGTCATGCTGCTGGTGCTGTTGGCGGCGATCGCCGCCGGGGTGTTCGGCGCGGCGACGGTCAAGGGCGATCCGGGGCTGGGCGGGGTATTGATGACCGGCGCGGTGCTGGTGTTCGTCTTCACGCTGCTCGGTTTCTACATGCTGCAGCCCAACCAGGCGGTCGCGGTCACCCTGTTCGGGTCGTACAAGGGCACCGATCGCACGACAGGGCTGCGCTGGGTGCTGCCCTGGCAAGGTCGGCGCAAGATCTCGCTGCGCGCCAACAACATGATTTCCGAGCGGCTGAAGGTCAACGACCTGCGCGGCAACCCGATCGAGATCGCGGCGCAGGTGGTGTGGCGCGTGACCGACACCGCCCAGGCGCTGTTCGACATCAACGATTACAAGGCGTTCGTCATCGTCCAGATCGAGGCGGCGGTGCGCACGATCGGCGCGCGTTACCCCTATGACGATTTCGAGCATCAGGAAGTGACGCTGCGCGGCAACCACGACCAGGTCGCCGCCGAGTTGCGCACCGAACTGATCGCGCGGCTGGTGACGGCGGGGATTACGGTCGACGAATGCGGCTTCACGCACCTTGCCTATGCGCAGGAAATTGCCGGGGCGATGCTGCGCCGCCAACAGGCGCAGGCGGTGGTCGCTGCGCGCAAGACCCTGGTCGAGGGCGCGGTTGGCATGGTCGAGATGGCGCTCGACCTGCTCAGCTCCAAAGGCGTCGTGGAACTCGATGACGAGCGCCGCGCGGCGATGGTGTCGAACCTGATGGTCGTGTTGTGCGGCGAGCGTGACACCCAGCCCGTCGTCAACGCCGGCTCGCTCTACCAGTAGGACGCCCAGGTGTCGGGTCCGGCCAAGAAGGCGTTTCCGCTGCGTCTCGACCCCGCGCTCTATGCGGCGGTCGAGCGGGTGGCGGCGGCCGATCTGCGCAGCGTCAACGCCCAGTTCGAATGCCTGCTGCGCGAGGCGCTGGGCCGGCGTGGGGTGAAACTTGCGGCGCCGGTCGCGGCGAAGCGCGGGCGACCGCCGAAGGAGAAAAAGTCATGACCATCGATGACGTTCGTAACGCGTACAAGGTGCGCAATGGGTATTGGTTCGTGCCCAAGCGCTTTGGTTATGGCGCGGTGCCGGTGACGTGGCAGGGTTGGGTGGTGACGTTGGCATTCGGTGCCGGCGTGATGCTGGCGGTGCGCTTTCTGCCGGCGGTGGCGGAGAAGATCATCGTGGCTCTGGCGTTGATCGCGGCGCTGACGGCGATCAGCATGGTCAAGACCGATGGCGAGTGGCGTTGGCGGAGTGGTGGGCGGTGAGCGCGCTGATCGCTCTGGTGGCCATGGTCGCCGCGCCGACACCGGCCAGCCTCCCCGCGCCGGTAGAGATTACCGCACCGGGCCCTGAAGGGGCGCTGGCGGGTACCTTGCTAGATCCCGATTCGAAGGCGCCGTTGGTGCTGATCGTTCCCGGCTCCGGGCCGACCGATCGCGACGGCAACAATCCCATGGGCGTGGCGGGCGGACCCTATCGCCAGCTGGCCGAGGCGCTGGCCGCGGACGGGGTCGCCAGCGTGCGGATCGACAAGCGCGGTATGTTCGGCAGCAAGGCGGCGCTGGCCGACGTCAATGCCTCCACCACGGCCGGTTATGCCGATGATGTGCATGCCTGGGTGTCGGCGGTTCTCAAACGGACCGGGCGGCGCTGTGTGTGGGTGCTCGGCCATAGCGAGGGCGCGCTGGTCGCGTTGCAGGCGGCGCAGTCGCCGGCGGGCCTGTGCGGCGTGATCCTGCTGTCGGGCGGCGGCCGGCCGATCGGCGCGGTGTTGCGCGACCAGTTGCGTGCCAACCCGGCCAATGCGCCGATTCTCGATGCCGCGCTGGCGGCGGTCGATGCGCTGGAGGCGGGGCGCCGCGTGCCCGAGGCGACGTTGCCGGTGCCGATCCGTCCGCTGTTCGCCGACAAGCTGCAATCCTATTGGATCGACCTGATGTCGCACGATCCGGCGAAGCTGATCGCGGCGGTCAAGCTGCCGATCCTGATCGTACAGGGCGAACGTGACCTGCAGGTAAGCGTGCAGGATGCGCGGTTGCTGAAGGCGGCGCAGCCGGCGGCGGTTCTGGTGCTGGTGCCGGACGTCAACCATGTGCTGCGGCCGGTGGCGAGCGACGACAGGGCAGCCAATATCGCGACCTATAGGGATGCGACGCTGGCGATCGATCCCAAGGTGCCCGCGGCGGTGGCGGGGTTCGTGAAGAAATAAATTCCTCCCCGGACGGGGAGGGGGACCATGCGCAGCATGGTGGAGGGGGCCCGCCGCGCACGGTGCGGTTGTGGCCAGCCCCCACCACCACGCGCTGAAGAAGCGCGCGGTCCCCCTCCCCGTGCCGGGGAGGAATTTTAGGAGAACGCCTTGTCCAGCAGCTTGGCCAGTCTCAAACCACCGCGTTCGATCTGGAGGCGGGCTGCCGGGACGAGGCTATCGATCGTCGCATCGTCGAGGGTGACGTGCGCGGGATTGGGCGCGCAGGGATCGCCCTTGAGCGCGGTGGTGTAGACCACGTCATGCGCGAGTTGCCAGCTTTCGCGGCTCCAGTCGCTCACCGTGCCGGCGGCGATGCGCGCGCGCACCCGAGCGGGGTAGCGGTGGACCAGCGACCCGCCGGTGGTCGCGGCGCGCTCGGCCAGCGGGCCGTCCCAGATCGAGTGCAGGTTGAAGCGCGCCGGTTCATAGCGGCCATAGGCCGCGGCGACGTCATTGCCGCCCTTGTCATCCTTCTCGCCGGCATGGAGCGGCTGGTGCAGGTCGCCGATGAAGTGGATCAGGAACACCAAAGCCTGGACCTTGTCCTTCTTCGGCGCATGGCGGTCCCTTAGCGTGGCGACGTCGCGCTCGATCTGCGCCGAGACGCAATTGCCGTCCTTGCACGGTTCGACGAGCGAGAAGGGCTTGCAGATGTTCACGTCCTGGAAGTGCCAGCTATAGGCGTAACCGAAACGTGGCTTGCCATCGGGGTTCTTGAGTTTCTTGACGCAATCGGCCCAGGTGCTGGCGCTCTCGATCGTGATCGCGGGGCATTCGGGTGTTTCGAGCATCGCCGTTTTCGCTAGCAGACGCCGCACCGCGATGCGGGTCGCCGGTTTGACGTTGGCCATGGCGATCTCGCCGACCGTCTCGTGACCATATTCCCAATAGGCCGAAGCCGGGGCGGACAGGCCGAGCGCGGCCACACAGGCGCCGATCGTGACGGCGGTTACAAAACGACTCATGGGCTCGGGCTATAGAGCGCGCCCGGCGGTTAGGCTACGGCGCGGAGCGCGACCTTCGCACGCGGCACGACCGGGCGGAACACCACCGAAAGCAGCAGCGGCTCGGGCTTGCTCATCGCCGGCGGCGGCACGAACAACAGGCTGTTGTCGCTGCATTGCCACAGATCCTCAGCGACGCAGGTCATCGCGTCGTGGACCGGCGCGGCAGCGATCGGCCGTGGCGGCACCGCCTGGTCGCGGTGGAAGTCGGCGACGCGGTAAAAGGCGATCTCGTCGAACTGGACGATGCCGGCGATCATGCCGAGCTGGATGCCGACGCCGAACTGGGCGTCGCCGATCGGAATGGTCAGCGCGTGATAGCCGTCATGCGTGGCATGGGCATCGAAATCGCCGGTCATCTGGCGCGTCGCGTCGGCGAGCAATACCGGGACCGGCAGCGGCGCGACCTGGAAATCGGTGGCGCGCAGATCGAGCTCGAAGCAGCTGGCGGCGAACAGCGAGAGGTTGAGCGACAGGCCGTGGCGCTGCAGCTCGCCGGGCAGGAACATGCGGTCGACCGAACGCAAATAGGGCAGGCCGCGGCGGCGCAGGCCGGTGCCGGCGCCATCGTCGTCGACCAGCCCGACCAGGTCGTCGGTGCCGAGATTGACGTCGTGCTCGAAGGTGCCGAACAGGGCGATCTCCTCCGCCTGGGGCAGGAACAGCAGGCGCGCGAGGATGGCGGCGGCCATGCGGCGGCGGCCTTCCGCATCGTCGGACAAAGGCGTGCGGTGGACGGCGGCGGGCGCGGTTTGCGCGAAGGCGAGGACGCCGGCCTGGATCGTGGCGCGGGCCTCGGCCTGGGCCCTGGAGACGCGGTTGGGGCGGTGGATGGCGCGGCCATTGTCGGCATAGTCGATCACCGAGCCGGTGCCCGAGGTGGCAACCTGCTCGACGATCGCGATCTGGCGGGCGAGCGCGCCGAGTGTGCGATTGTCATAATGACGCGGGTCGAACAGCCCGCGCTTGGCGCGCGCCGAGGTGCCGTTGTCGCGCAGCAGCATGTAGCGGCCCGTTACGGTAACGCCGAGTGCGGCCTCGAGCACCGCCGCGACGAGATTCTGGACGGTGCCCTGATAACCGAGATCGACCAGCATCACGACATCGCCGCGTGCGATGCGGCCTTCGCGCACGACATGGGTGATGAGACGTTTGGCGAAGGCGTTGGCGCGCGACACGATGCGCCTGATCGTGTCGGGTTGGACGACGTTGCGGCGGAAGGCGGCCGTGGTGGCGCCGATCTTGCGCGCCTCGCTGTCGGACAGGCCCAGCTGGGCCGCGAGCACGTCGAGCCGGTCGCTGGGCTCGGTGTCGAGATAATCATGCACCGCTGCCGCATCGACGAAGCTGGCGCGGCGCGCGGTGAAGCGGCTGATCGCGATCGCTGCGCCGGCATGGCCGAGCGCCTCGCTGACGCGATGCGGCAGGAAGCCGTCGCGGAGCAGGAACAGCGGCTTGACCGGGCGGCCGGTTTCGTCGGCGAGTGTCGTCGCTTCGTCGGCGACCCAGCGCGCGAAGGTGTCGAAGACGGGACCGAATATGTCATGGCCAATCGACCGGGCGGGGTCGCTCTCGTCGCGCAGGGCGAGGGCGGCGCGGTGCGGCTGGATCGCGGGCTTCGAGACGCGGGTGGCGGGGTCGATCATCACCGAAGCGGCGGCCTCGAGGCGCAGGCGCTTTTCGGTCGCTTCGTCAAATTGGCGGATGTGCACGGCGTTGAGGCCGGCGGCGTCGGCGGCGTCGCCATCGGCATGCGGATTGTCGCCGACATGGAGGATGGCCGAGGCCGGCACGCCGAGCGCGGCGAGTACCGGCTTGAACAGCCCGGCGCCCTTCGACACGCCATATTCGGACGAGCAGAAGATGCGGTCGATCTGCGCGGCGACATCGTCGCCGGCGGCGGTGGCGATCAGCGCGCGGAGTTGTGGTTCGGACAGGTACGTGTCGCTGACCACGATCACGCCGAGGCCGGCGGCTTTGGCGGCGGCGATCAGGGCGACGGTGGGGGCGAAGGCGTAGCAATGCTGCGCTTCGAGGTCGAGTTCGCGCGCGACGCCGACCGGGTCGGGCTGGCCGGCGCGCTCGGCATGGATGTCCTCGATCGTTGCCTCGTTGCGACCATCGTGGCGGACGCGGCGCTGGCGCGCGGCCTTTTCGGCGGCGACGCGCGGCTCGATCCCGCCGCCGGCATCTCCGAACCCGGCGAACACGTCCTGCGGCATATGCGTCGCGCGCCACAGCAAGGTGTCGAAGCAATCAAGCGAGAGCAGTTTGATACCGGCAGGCGCGCGATCGAGCAGCGTTGCGATCTCATGCGGGCGAATGGTGGTGGTCATGGCAGGTCCCCGTCACCGGACGCGGGCCGGCATCAGGCGGTATCGGGGGAAAGCGTTGCCGAAGCGTTAACCATGACTTTCCTTCTCCCATTCGGGAGAGGGGATTACTCGTCGTCGTAGATCGCCACCGTTCGGATACCATCGGACGTGACGCGGCCGCGGTACATGCCGGGGGTGGTGAAATACCAGGCCGGGGCGCCGTCAGCGCCCGCGACGATAACGCCGCCGGTGCCGCCGAGCGCGACGACTTCGGCCATCACCGCATTCACCGCTGTTTGCACGTCTTCGCCGGCGAGGCGGACGCGGGCGGCGATCTCGTGCGCGACGCCGAGGCGGATGAAAAATTCGCCCGCGCCGGTGCAAGACACGGCGCAGGCGCGGTCGTCGGCATAGGTGCCGGCGCCGATCAGCGGGGAGTCGCCGATCCGCCCCCAGCGCTTGCCGGTGACGCCGCCGGTCGAGGTGGCGGCGGCGAGATGGCCGTGCGTGTCGCGGGCCACCGCGCCGACCGTGCCGTATTTCATGTCGACATCGAACTTGCCGCCCCCGGCGATGAGTTCGTCGAGCTGACGGCGGCGTTCGGGGATGATGAACCAGTCGGGGCCGGCCTGATCGAGATCGTGCGCGACGGAAAAGGCGTCGGCGCCCTCGCGGCCGAGCAGGACATGCGCGCTTTGCTCCATCACCGCGCGGGCCAGCGTGACGGGGTTGCGCGTGGTCGTGACGCCCGCAACCGAGCCGGCGGCGCGGTTCGAGCCATCCATGATCGCGGCGTCGAGTTCGGCGGCACAGTCGATGGTCAGCGCCGCGCCGCGCCCGGCGTTGAAATTCGGATCGTCTTCCAGAACACGCACCGCTGCCTCGACCGCGTCGAGCGCCGTACCGCCGCCGGCGAGGATCGCGGTGCCGGCATCGAGCGCGCGATTCAGTGCGGCGCGAACGCCGGCGTCGGTCTCAGGCGAGGTCCGCTCGCGCTGGATCACCCCCGCGCCACCGTGGATCACCAGCGTCCAATTTGTCGTGTTGGTCATGGTGCGGGGCGGTAGCCCTGTGGCCGGTGCGCTTCAACCCGATCAGCGGGCGCAGCCAGTCGATGCGGCGGCCCACCAGGTAGAAGGCCCAGCAGCCGGCGATCGTCGCGGAGACGAGGATGGCGAATTCGGCGAGTGGGGCGAGGTGCAGCGGGAGCAACCAGTACTCGACCAGCACGATGATCGTCTGGTGGATGATGTAGAAGGGGAACACCGCCTCGGCGAGCATGGTGCGACAAGCGCTGTCGCGGTTGAGGAAACGCTCGGCAAGGCCGATCAGCGCGGCGATGGCGGCCCAGACGTCGACCACGCGGGCGATGCGCGACAGGCGGGTGAGATTGTCCCAGGACAGGCTGGCATCGCCGACCGTGAGTTGGGCGGAGGCGATCGCCGCCCAAGTCAGCACGGCAAGCGTGGCGTAGCTGACCACCGCGATCGCCGCCGACAGCTTCCAGTGGCGGGCGAGGCCGCGCATCACCGCCGGCGATCCGGCGAGGCCGAAGCCGAACAGGAAGGCGGGAAAATATTGCAGATGGGCAAGCGGGTCGTCGATCAGATCCTGGGTGTCGGCGACGCGCTGGAACAGCAGATATTGCGTGACGAACAGGAAGGCGAGCGGCAGCAACAGCGCGCGGCGGCTGCGGAACAGGCGGTCGAACGGACCCTGCAGCCGCTCGGTGCCGGGGATCAGGATCAACGCGGCGAGGGCGAGCGTATAGGCCCAGAGATAACCGACGAACCACAGATGGTTCCAGTCGGGCACCGGCACGCCATCGACCTTGGTGAAGCTGAAATAGTCGTGCAGCCAGAACCAGCCGAAGCCGCCGGTGTAACCATGCTGTGTGGTCAGCTCGACCCAGGTCTGGGGCGGCACGATCACGGTGACGCCGAACGCCAGCGGGATCAGCAGGCGCATGTTGCGGTTGGCGAGGAAGCCGCGCACCCCGGCTGATTTGGCGAACAGCGCGCGGCTCGCATAGCCGGACACCACGAACAACAGGGTCAGCCGCCACGGGTTGGTGAGCAGCAGGGGCAGTTCGACCCAGGCATTGGGTTCGGCGGTCTTCACATGGAAGTCCCATGGCACGAACACCATGCCGATATGGTAGAGAATGAGGAGTGCGAAGGCGCCGATCCTCAGCCAGTCCATGCCGTAATGTCGCGCCATTATCGGGTGCAAACGTTCGCCGGCGCCGAAAGGCTCGGCACCGGCGGGCAGTTCAGGCGAGATCCGGTTGCGCGCGATCGCTCTGGCGCCACGGCGGATCGCCAGCGTCGAGATTGGTCTTTCGATCATCGCGGCGGGCGGTAGCCGGTGAGATGCGGCGCTTCAACCCGATCAGCGGGCGCAAGCGATCGATCCTGCGGCCGATGAGATAAAAGGCCCAGCAACTGCCGATCGTCGTGGGAACGAGGATGAGAAACTCCGCGAGTGCGCCGACATGCCATGGGAGCAGCCAGTATTCGACCACCACGATGACCGTCTGGTGAATGATGTAGAAGGGGAAGGTCGCCTCGGCGAGCGTGGCGCGCCACTTGTGGTCGCGGTCGAGGAAGCGGTCGGCCGCGCCGACCAGCGCGGCGATCGCCGCCCAGCTATCGATCTCGCGGGCGAGGCGGAAGACGGTCGCAACATTGTGCGTCGGGAAGCTGAAGTCGGGATATGCCACGAGTAAGCCAGCGATCGCCGCATAGCTCGCCACGGCGATTACCCCCGACAACTGGCAGTAACGCGACAGGCCCGCCATCACCGCGCGCGAGCCTGCCAGGCCGAAGCCGAACAGCAAGGCGGGGAAATATTGCAGGTGCGCCAACGCGTCGCCGAACAGATCGTGGGTGTCGTCCTCGCGGTGGAACAGCCAGAATTGCGTGACCAGCAGGAACGCCAGCGGCACCCACAGACCGCGCGATCCGCCGAACAATTTGTCGAAGGCAGGTTGCAGGCGGTTGGTGCCCGGGATCAGGGCGAGCAGGCACAGGGCCAGCGTATAAACCCACAGATAGGCGACGAACCACAGATGGTTCCAGGTCGGCATGACGGTGCCGAACAGCGTGCCGAAGCGGAAATAATCGTGCAGCCAGAACCACAGGAAGCCGCGGGTGTAGCCATGCTTGCCGACCAGCTCGACCCAGGTCTGGGGCGGCACGACCACCGCCATGCCGAAGGCGAGCGGGATGAGCAGCCGCGCGTTGCGGCTGTTGAGGAACTTGCCGATCCCCGGCGACTTCGCCAGCAGCGCCCGGCTGGCGAAACCAGACACGACGAACAGCAGGGTGAGCCGCCACGGGTTGGTGAACAGCATCGGGATTTCGACCCATGCCGCCGGCTGGACGGTCTTCACGTGGAAACCCCAGGGCACGAAGACCATGCCGATATGATAGAAGATCAGCAGCGCGAAGGCGCCGATCCTGAGCCAGTCCATGCCGTAATGTCGTTGCATCATTGCCTCCATGTTCGATGGGCGATGGCTAGCGGTCGGCCTCGCGGCCCGGTATCGGAGAGGGGCGAGCAGCGGTTTCGGCGGGACGATGGCGACAGACACAGGGACGAGCGGCGGGTGGCGCGGGATGAACGGGGCGCAGCGACGGCTCGTGCTGCTGCTCGGTGCCGGCTTCCTGGTGATTCTCGGCGTGATCATGATCGCCAACGCCACCTCGATGGTCAGCGATTTCGCCGCCGCCGGCGTGCCCGTCACCACCGCGCATATCTGGTTGTGGGAAATCAGCAGCATCATCGCCTGGCTGAGCGAGGTGCCGGTGATCTGGTGGATGGTGATGCGGTTGCGGCGCGCGACCCTGCCCTGGTGGGGTGTGGCGCTGATCGTCGCCGGCGCGAGTGTGCCGGCGTCGCTGTGGCATATCGGGCTGATGGTGGCGATCCGGATGTCGATCTACGCCGCGCAGGGCGAGCATTATCAGTTCATGGCCGGGATCCGGAACCCGCTGCTCTACGAATATCGCAAGGATGCCGGCACCTTCCTGCAATTCGCGGCGATCGCGTTGGTCGCGCAATGGCTGATCGCGCGTGCCGCGACGCCGCCGGCCGATCCGCCGCGTCTGCTCGCGGTGAATGACGGCGCGGTGACGCATCATGTACCGGTCGACGAGATCGAACGTGTGTCGGCGGCGGGCAATTATGTCGAGATCGGCTGGGGCCCGCGCACCCTGCTGCACCGCGCGACGCTGAGCGCGGTCGAGGCTGAACTGGGCGCGGCGTTCGCGCGCGTGCATCGTAGTCACCTCGTCCGGCGCGACGCGATCCGGCGGATCGAGACCGACCGCAGCGGTGATTTTACCGTGCAGATGTCGAGCGGAAACGAGATACGCGGCAGCCGGCGCTATCGCGACGGGGTCGAGGCGCGCTATAAGGGCGACGAAGCCTAGGGAATCTCACCGCATGTCCGTTCGTCCGTGGCGCGATATCACGCGCCGTACCAGCCGCCAGATCATGGTCGGCAATGTGCCCGTCGGCGGCGATGCGCCGGTCACCGTGCAGACGATGACCAACACGCCGACCTCCGACCCTAAGGCGACGATCGACCAGATCCGCCGCTGCGAGGATGCAGGCGTCGACATCATCCGCGTGTCGTGCCCCGATGTGGAGAGCACCGCGGCCTTGAAGCAGATCGTCCGCGCGAGCCGCGTGCCGATCGTCGCCGACATCCATTTCCACTACAAACGCGCGCTCGAAGCGGCGGACGCGGGCGCTGCGTGCCTGCGCATCAACCCGGGCAATATCGGCTCGGAAGCGCGGGTGAAGGAAGTGATCAACGCCGCCAAGGCCAATGGCTGCGCGATCCGCATCGGGGTGAATGCCGGCAGCCTGGAAAAGGATCTGCTCGAAAAATATGGCGAGCCCTGCCCCGAGGCGCTGGTCGAAAGCGCGCTCGACCATATCAAAATCCTGCAGGACCATGATTTCCACGAATACAAGGTCGCGGTGAAGGCATCCGACCTGTTCCTTGCGGTGGCTGCCTACCAGCAGCTCGCAGAAGTGGTCGATTGCCCACTGCATCTCGGCATCACCGAGGCGGGCGGGTTCGTTGGTGGCACGGTGAAGAGCGCGATCGGGATCGGCTCGCTGCTATGGTACGGGATCGGCGATACGATCCGCGTTTCTCTCTCGGCCGAGCCTGAGGAGGAGGTCCGCGTGGGCTTCGAGATCCTGAAAAGCCTCGGCATCCGCAATCGCGGCGTGCGCGTGGTGTCGTGCCCGAGCTGCGCGCGCCAAGGCTTCGACGTGATCCGCACCGTCCAGGCGCTGGAGGAACGGTTGCAGCATATCCGCACGCCGATGTCGCTGTCGGTGCTCGGCTGCGTGGTGAATGGTCCGGGCGAGGCGCGCGAAACCGATATCGGGCTGACCGGCGGCGGCAATGGCAAGCATATGGTCTATCTGTCGGGCGTCACCGACCATCATGTGCAGAGCGCCGACATGATCGAGCATATCGTCAAGCTGGTCGAGGCCAAGGCGGCCGAGATTGAGGCCGCCGATGCGGTACGCGAGGCACTGGCAGCGGCGTAACTCCCTCCTCTTTCACTCCCCGGCGAAGGCCGGGGCCCAGCAGCGAAGGTCGCGCGGTGGCCGCAGCCTATGTTTACATCATGGCGAACCGGCGAAATGGGGCGATCTATATCGGCGTGACAACGGAACTTGCCAAGCGAGCCTGGGAGCATCGCAATGATGTGATATCGGGCTTCACCAGGAAATATCGCTGCCACACGTTGGTCTGGTACGAGCCGCACGAGACACTGGAATCGGCAAGGCTGCGAGAGCAGCGGATGAAGGAGTGGAAGCGAGCGTGGAAATTGCGCGAGATCGAAGGATTGAATCCAAACTGGGCCGATCTGGCGGACGTCATCGCACACGCATGAGCTCTTTCCCAACTGGGCCCCGGCCTTCGCCGGGGAGTAAAAGGAAGTGGTGAGCTGGAGAGCCAATTCCGCTCTCGCCTTCCCCGTCGCCGTGCTCGGCATCGCCATCTTCTCGTCGATGGATGCGGTGATGAAGGGGCTGGTCATCGCGCTCGGCGCCTACGACACCTTATTGTGGCGGACGCTGGCGGGGGCGATCCTGACCGGGCTGATCTATCTGCCGCGGCGACGAGGCTGGCCATCGCGGGCGACGATGCGCGTTCACCTGATCCGCGGCGCGGTGTCGGCGGTGATGGCGGTGACCTTTTTCTGGGGGCTGGCGCGGGTGCCGATGGCACAGGCCATCGCGCTGGCGTTCATCGCGCCGTTGCTCGCGCTGTTCGGCGCGGCCTTCGTGCTTAAGGAAAAAATCCCCCGCCGCGCGATCGTCGCCTCGCTGATCGCCTTTGCCGGGGTCGGCGTGATCATGCTTGGCCAGGCGGCGGCGGCGCCGTCGCCGGACCGGTTCCGCGGCACCGTCGCGATCCTCGTCTCGGCGGTGTGCTATGCCTATAATATCGTGCTGATGCGTCAGCAGGCGCTGATCGCGGGGCCGAGTGAGGTGGCCTTTTTCCAGAGCGTGATCGTCGGCGCGATCCTCGCGCTCGCCGCGCCGTTCCTGCTGCATGTGCCCGATACGCGGCATGCGCCGATGATCCTGCTCGCAGCGCTGCTGGCGACTGTCTCGCTGCTGCTGCTCGCTTGGGCCTATGCGCGCGGCGAGGCCAATTATCTCGCGCCGACCGAATATACCGGCTTCATCTGGGCCGCGTTATGGGGCTGGGTGGTGTTCCACGAGGCCGTCGCGCCCTACACGCTGGTCGGGGCGGCGATGATCATCACCGGATGCCTGATCGCCGCACGGCGGCGCGGGATCGAGAATGTGGAGGCGGCACTATGAGTGTGACGATCAGGGACGCGGCGCCGGGCGATGTGGCGACGATCCTGCGCTTCATCCGCGAACTGGCCGAATTCGAGCGCGAGGCCGACAAGGTCGTCGCGACCGAGGCCTTGTTGCACGAAGCGATGTTCGGCGACCGCCCGGTAGCCGAGGCGGTGATCGCCGAGCGTGACAGCAGCGCGCTCGGCATGGCGCTGTTCTTTCACAATTTCTCGACCTGGACTGGGTGGAAGGGCCTGTATCTCGAGGATCTTTATGTCACGCCAGAGGCGCGCGGGTCGGGCGTCGGCGCGGCGTTGCTCAGGCATCTTGCCGGCATCGCGCTGGATCGCGGCTGTACACGGTTCGAATGGTCGGTGCTTGACTGGAACAAGCGCGCGATCGAGTTCTACCGCGCGATGGGGGCAGAGGCGATGAACGAATGGACCGTCAATCGCGTGTCGGGTGCGGCGCTGGCCAAGCTGGCGGGGCGCGGCTGATGGCGTGGTTGTGGCTGGTGATCGGCGGGTTGTTCGAGGTCGGTTTCACGACCTGCCTGCGGCACGTCGATGGTTTTCGCAATATACCCTGGACCCTCGGCTTCCTCGCCTCGGTTGCCTTGTCGATGGGCCTGCTCGAAGTCGCCTCGCGTTCGATCCCGATGGGCACGGCCTATACAGTTTGGGGCGGGATCGGGGCACTCGGTACGGTGATCGTCGGTATCGCCTGGTATCAGGAGCCGGCCAGCTTGCCGAGGCTGCTGCTGATCCTGGGTGTGGTGGCGTGCATCGCCGGGCTCAAGCTGACGGCGGCGCGCTGATGGCGTTCGACCAGGGCCTGATCGAGTGGGTCGAGGAGGCGATGGCGCCGCTCGGCACGGTGTCGCTGCACAAGATGATGGGGGGCGCGACGCTCTATCTCGACGGCACGATCTTCGCGATCGCGGCGTCGGAAGGGCGGTTGTGGTTCAAGAGTGACGCGGAAAGCGACGCGATCTGGGACGCGGCCGGGTGCGAGCGTTTCGGCTATACCTTTCCCGATGGGAAGATCGGGTCGATGAACTACCGGCTCGCGCCCGAGGACGTCTATGACGATCCGGACGCGCTGCGCGAATGGGCATCGCTCGGCGTGGCGGCCGGGCTCAGGGCGCCCGTGAAAAAGCGCGCGGCCAAAAAGAGCCGATAAGCGCGGCGACGAGCAGCGCGGTCCAGCTCCAGCGATAACCCTGCATCAGCGCGGGGGCGTGCATGTTGGTCGCGATCAATGCGCCGGAAAACAGGCTGCCACCGATCACCGGAACCGCGACCACCATGCCCGGCCGGCGATCGCGCACCATCAGCCACCCAATCAGCAGCGCGCCGAGCGCGAGCAGGGCGAACTTGGCGCGTACCTCGCCATAGAGCAAAGCGATCAGCGTCGGGCTGCCGGGCAGGTCGCGCAGGATGGCATAGAGCAGACCGCCCTCGATTTCATCGAGCAGCCCGGCGCCGAGTATGATGAGAATCGCGGCGCGGGCGAGGCGCGGTGCCGGGTGCCGCAACGCGAACGCGGCAAGGGCGAGGAAGGCGGTGTAGCTCGGGATGAACGCCAGCCCGTCGAGCCACAGGCCTTGATCTGCGCCGCGATCAGCGTCTCGCGGCAGGCGCCCGTGCCGAAGATCGTGGCGACCTCGGCCGGGCTGCGCGCCAGTTCGAAGGCAATGATCGACCCGAGTCCGCCGGTCGGGCCGCAGGGCGTGAGCCCCGCAATCCAGCCGAAGGCGGTCGAGGCGACCGTCGTGACGATGCCGGCCAGCGCACACCAGCGCCAGGCGGCACGTGGGCTCAGAACTTGGCTGCCTGCGCGGCTGCGATCGCCTCGACGACGATGCGGCGCGCTTCCTCGGCATCGCCCCAGCTGCCGATCCGCACCCATTTCTGGGGCTCAAGATCCTTATAGTGGGTGAAGAAATGCTCGATCTGCGCAAGCACGATCGAGGGCAGGTCCTGCCGCTCGCCGACGTCGGAATAATAAGGGAAGGTGGTGTCGACCGGCACGGTGATCAGCTTCTCGTCGCCGCCGGCCTCGTCTTCGAGCTTGAGCACGCCGATCGGGCGGACGCGCACGACGCAGCCCGGGATGAACGGCGAGCGCGCGATGACCAGCGCATCGAGCGGATCGCCGTCGGGCGACAAGGTGTGGGGCACGAAGCCGTAATTGGCCGGGTAGCGCATCGGCGTGTGCAGGATGCGGTCGACGAACAGCGCGCCCGACTTCTTGTCGAACTCGTACTTCACCGGTTCGCCGCCGACCGGCACTTCGATGATGACGTTGAGGCTCTCGGGCGGATTGTCGCCGACGGGGATCAGGTCGATATTCATGAATGTGGCTCTGGTCTGCCGAGCCCCCGGCCTGTCGCGGCCGGGGGCTGCGAGCAGGTCAGGATGCGCGGTGGTGGGTGGCCCCTCTCACTTCGCCGCCAGCAATCGGTCGAGACCCGTCTCGCCGGTGCCGATCTTTTCGAGGTGCGGATAGCGCGGCCCGCCATGATAGTCGATGGCGATATCGCGCAGCCGGTCGCCCGACTTGACCAGCAGGCGGATTGGCTCGCGGCTGTCCTTAGCCTGGACGATCGCGGCCTTCATTCGCTCGTCGCTATAGGTCATGCCGTTCACGCCCATGATCGTGTCGCCGATCGTCAGGCCCTGCTTGAACGCAGCGCCATCCCACAGCACATTGCTCAGCTCGCCCGAGGCACCGACGACGAAACCGACCGAATAGGTGAAATCCGCGATCTTGCGCGTCTTCTCGTTCTGCTTGAAGGTCGGTGCTGGCGTGTCGGTATAGATCAGGCGGTAGCCATTGCGCGTCAGGCCGGTGAGCGGGGCACCCTCAGCATGTTCGGTCAGGCGCGTGGTGAGCAGCTTCTTCCAGTCATAGGGCACGATGCCGTTGAGCGTCGCCGCGACATCGTCGAGCGTATAGGTCACCTCACCCCAGTCGCCGTCGTTGATGCCGAAGAACGCCCTGGCAAAGTCGTCGATCGACTTCGTGCCGCCGGATTTCTCGCGCAGCAGCGAATCGACCTCGAGCCACACGAGCTGGCCTTCGGAATAATAATCCTCGGCGCGCTGCCAGCTGGTCCAGCCTTTCGGCCGGCGTGACGAGATGACCGGGTCGTTGGTGGTATCGACCAGGTCGCGCCAGTGACGCGCCGGGTTGGTGTCGTAGAACGCCGCGGTGGCGGCGATCTGGTCGAGCGTATCCTGCTTCGTCACCAGGCCCGAACGTGCCTGCAGCACATAGCCCCAGAATTGCGTCTGGCCTTCGTACACCCACAGCAGCGAGTCGCGCATCGGCACGTTGAAGGTTGGCGTCCACAGATCGGCGCCGCGGCGGAACTTGCCGTCCCAGCTATGGGTGAACTCATGCGGCAGGAGGTTGCGCGAGCCGGTGCTGGTGTCCCATTCGGTAAAATAGCCCGGACGCGTGCCGTCTTCCGAGCTGCGGTGATGCTCCAGGCCGATGCCGCCGAGCTGGTCACTGATCGAGAAGAGGAAGTGGTAATGGTCGTAATGCTGCGCGCCGAACGCCTTCACAGCCTGTTCGACCAAGCGAGTATGCGCGGCAAGTTGCTCGGGCTTGGCGGCGAGTTGGTCGGGGGTGTCGGCGCAGGTGTCGAGCGTGACGCGGGGGGTCAGCTCGAACGCCTTGCAGTAACGCCCGGCGAGGATCGGCGAATCGACCAGCACTTCATAATTCGTCGTCTCATAGGCATAGGTCGAGCCCGTCGCCTTTGACGGCAGGCCGCTAGCCGCAGTGAAGCCGTCGGGATATTTCACCGTCATCTTCACCGGAATCTGGCGGGTGAAATAGCCGGCCGGATAGAGGCTCATCGAATTGGGCTGAAGCCGCAGCATCGCCGGGCTGGTGACGATCGAGCCCTGGTCGCTCTTGGTGGCGGAGATGAATTGCAGATCGATGTCGAGCTGGCGCGCCCCCGCCGGTACGTCGATATGGTAGGAATAGACTTCGACCGGATCGCGCGTCCAGGCGAGTTCCTTGCCACCGGCGCGGATGTGCAGGCCGGCCAGCTTGTCGAGTTCGCCGCGGGGGGAATGCGCGCCCGGTAGCCATTTGGTGAACTGGAGCACCACGTGACCGCCGCCTTTTACCGGCAGCGTCTCATGCGTGGTGAAGATGCCGCGTTCGACATCGGTCGCGTCGATGTCGAGCGTCATGGTGCCGGGATAGGGGATGTCGCGCGGCGCCGGGATCGTGTCGAGATAGGGCAAAGGCTGGGGCTTGGAGTTCTCGGCCAGCACCGGAGTGACCATGGCTGCAGATGAAAGCAGCAGGGCGGCAAACAGCTTCACGTTCATCGAAGACCCCATTTTTTGAATAAAGCTAAGGGTGGTTTAGGCGCGCATTACACGCGCGTCCACACGTCCACTTCGGTCTTTTTCCTCAGCCCCCGCCCAGCGAGTTGATCGTGAAAGCCAGCACGCCGAGGTTGAACACAAAGGCCGCAAGGCACTGGCCCAGCGAGACCAGACGCATCGTCCTCGAGGAAATCTCCACGTCGCTGGTCTGGAAGGTCATGCCGAGCGTGAAGCTGAAATAGATGAAGTCCCAATAATCCGGTTCGGCGCATTTGGGGAATTCGAGTCCGCCTTTGTCGTTCCCGTCGCCATCGCAATCCGAGTAGAAAAGGTGCGCGTAATGCAACGCGTAGATGATGTTGGAGAACAGCCAAGACAGCACCAGCGTGGCGATGACCAGCGCGATGATCTTGAGATCGCTCTTGTTCTGCAACTCCTTGGCCACTGCGATGAGAATGACGAGCATCGTCACGCCGGTAATGCCGAGCAGCACGGTGCGGTTGGCATCGTTGGTGACGGCGGCCTCGCGCATCTGATCGGCGGTGCCCTTTTTATGCAGCGGCCAGATCAGGATCAGGAACAGGGCGGCGGCGACGTCGAACGCGGCCATCACGCCGCGTCCCCAGCCGAGCGACGGGATCGCCACGAACAGGCCGATGATGAAGACGACGACGAAGGTCACGAAGCGTGGCGGGCCGATCTTCTTCCCGAGGTGCATGTTCAAAAGCCGTTTCCCCGCGCTGTTCTTCGCCCTTTCCGGCAAGAGCGGGAAGGGATTTGCACGTGGTGCTAGCGCTTGGGCGGTGTCTCTACTAGAGAGCGCCGCCAATATGGCGCGTATAGAGACACCACGCCGCATCCGCGGCACCCAGGACATTTTCGGTGAGGAGCAACGGCGCTTCGCGCGCGTGCTGGAGGCGTTCGAGTATGTGCGGCGGCTCTACGCCTTTCAGCGCGTCGACATTCCGGTGTTCGAGGACACCCAGGTGTTCGCCCGCTCGATCGGCGAGACCACCGATGTGGTGTCGAAGGAGATGTACACCTTCCCCGATCGCGGCGGCGATTCGCTGACGCTGCGGCCGGAATTCACCGCCGGCATCTGCCGCGCCTATTTGACCGAGGGCTGGCAGCAATATGCGCCCCTCAAAGTGGCAACGGCCGGCCCGGTGTTCCGTTACGAGCGCCCGCAAAAGGGTCGCTTCCGCCAGTTCCACCAGATCGATGCCGAGATCATCGGCGCGGCCGAGCCGGCGGCGGATGTCGAACTGCTGGTGTTGGCCGACCAGTTGCTGCGCGAGCTCGGCATCTCCGAGGGCGTGACGTTGCAGCTCAACACGCTGGGCGATGCCGAGACGCGCGACGCCTGGCGTGCCGCGCTGGTGGCGCATTTCGAGGGGCATCGTGGCGAGCTGTCGGAAGACAGCGTCACGCGGCTCGACAAGAATCCGCTGCGCATCCTCGACAGCAAGGATCCGCGCGACCGGCCGATCGCCGATGCCGCGCCGGATATCGATGCCTATCTGACCCCAGAGGCGCGGGCCTTTTTCGATGCGGTGACGGCGGGGCTCGATGCGGCCGGCGTCGCCTGGACGCGCAATGCGCGGCTGGTGCGTGGGCTGGATTATTATCGTCACACCGCGTTCGAGTTCGTCACCGACCGGCTGGGTTCGCAAGGGACCGTGCTGGCCGGCGGGCGTTATGACGGGCTGATCGGTTCGCTCGGCGGGAACGAGACGCCGGGTGTCGGCTGGGCGGCGGGCGTCGAGCGGCTGGCGATGCTGATCGAGGCGCCCCAGGAAGACGTGGTCCAATACGCGATCATTCCAGAGAATAGCGAGTCAGAGGCTCTGGTGTGGCGCCTAACTCGGCTGATTCGTGAGACGCGATCACCTCACTTCTTGAGGCCGACGACGCGCGTCGCCCAGTTTAACGGACTCAAATATAAGAAAGCTTGGGAAAAGGCGGCTAAAATTTCCGCGTTAGTGATAATTGTTGATGGCAGCCTGCGGGACGATACCAAGCTTGGTGCGGTCCGCTTTGGAGTAGGTAAGTACGGTGTTGGCGGGATGGCAATGTCGGACATCGCCGATATATTTATTGCTGGTGGCTTAGATGTTGAGTGCAAAGGGGAGAGCGTGTTGCCCGACGGCACGAAATATATGGTGCCGGGCCAGTCATACCTGCTGCTTCACGAAAAAATTTGATGACCCGCATCTCCGCTGACCGGATTGCGCAGATCGAGGCGCGGCGCGACGAGTTGCAGGCGCTGATGGCGACCGGCGAGCTCGCGTCCGACCGCTTCGTCGCGGTGTCGAAGGAATATGCCGAACTCGAGCCGGTGGCGCGTGCCGCGGGCGAGGTGCGGCGGCTCCGCGCCGAGGCCGAGAGCCTGATGCATATGACGCATGATGCGGATGACGAGCTGCGCCATATGGCCGAGGAAGAGCTGCACGATAACCGTGCCGCGCTGGAGAGCGCCGACCGTGCGCTGGCGCTGGCGCTGCTACCGCGCGACGCCGCCGACGAGCGCGCAGCGATGCTTGAAATTCGTGCCGGCACGGGCGGCGATGAGGCGGCGTTGTTTGCCGGCGACCTGCTGCGCATGTATCAGCGCTATGCCGACAATCAGGGCTGGCGGGTCGAACTGATCTCGGCCAGCGCGGCGGAGATGGGCGGCTATAAGGAAGTGGTTGCTTCGGTCGAGGGCAAGGGCGTGTTCGCCAGGCTGAAGTTCGAGAGCGGGGTGCACCGCGTGCAGCGCGTGCCGGTAACCGAGAGCGGCGGGCGCATCCACACCTCGGCGGCGACGGTCGCGGTGCTGCCCGAGGCGGAGGAGGTCGACGTCCAGATCGACGAGGCCCGGGACCTGCGCATCGATATCTTTCGCTCGTCGGGACCGGGCGGTCAGTCGGTCAACACCACCGATTCGGCGGTGCGCATCGTCCATATCCCGTCCGGGCTGGTGGTGATCCAGCAGGACGAGAAATCGCAGCACAAGAACAAGGCCAAGGCGCTGAAGGTGCTGCGCACGCGACTCTATGAGGCCGAGCGCGAACGACTCCACGCCGCACGGGCGGGTGCGCGGAAGTCGATGGTTGGTTCGGGCGATCGCTCGGAGCGGATCCGGACTTATAATTTCCCGCAAGGGCGGGTGACCGATCACCGCATCAACCTGACGCTGCACCGGTTGCCAGAGATTCTCGAGGGCGAGATGGACGAACTGCTCGGTGCGTTGATCTCGGAGGACGAAGCCGAGCGACTGGCGAGCCTGGATGCCTGACTTCTCCCCCTCCCGCCTGCGGGAGGGGGCCGGGGGGTGGGCTACCGGCCTGCCTCGGACGGATCGTTCGCGGTGAGCGCGAGCCCACCCCCAACCCCTCCCGCAAGCGGGAGGGGGGTAAGAAGAGCGATCGCCGAAGCGGCATCGCGCTTCGCCTTCTCCGAAACCTGGCGCCTCGATGCGGAGCTACTGATGGCCCATGCCCTCGGCATCACCCGCGAGGCGTTGCTGCTGTGCCATCTCGACGATCCGGTGCCCGCAGCTTTCGCCGCGCTGGTCGAACGCCGCGCCGCGCAGGAGCCGATCGCCTATATCACGGGCACACGCGCCTTCTGGACGATCGATATCGCGGTCGGCCCCGGCGCGCTCATTCCACGCGCCGACAGCGAGACACTGATCGAAGCGGCGGTCGAACACTTCCGCGACCGCGCTCCGGCGCGCATCCTCGATCTCGGCACCGGGCCGGGCACGCTATTGCTCGCCGCGCTCGATCAATGGCCGGAGGCGAGCGGTTTGGGCGTGGACGCATCGGATATCGCGCTGGCGTTGGCGCGGGACAACGCCACGCGGCTCGACATGGCGTCGCGGGCGACCTTCGTCGCGGGCGACTGGGCTGCCGGTTTGACCGGGCGTTTCGACCTGATCCTTGCCAACCCGCCCTATATCGGCACTGAGGAATCGTTGCTCGACGAGGTTCGCGCGTACGAACCCGCCGCCGCGCTGTTCGCCGGCCCGGACGGCCTCGACGATTATCGCATCATCGCGCCGCAACTTCCCGCATTGCTAGCGCCCGGTGGCGCCGCGATTCTCGAAATCGGATCGACACAGACCAACGCTGTAACCGCACTTCTCGTCGCCGAGGGGCTGGCCGTAACGCCGCGAAACGACCTTGGCGGGCGACCGCGTGCGCTGGTCGCGACTTGAATTGACCCGCATCGGGTACAATATTCCTCTTGGCGAATGTCACGCCACCGGCTATGAGCCGGACAGGGGCACGCGATCTCAACGATAAGCAGTTGGAATCGGGCGGTTGCCCATCTCCTTGGTCATGAAGTCGCTGCAGTCCGGCGACCGTGGCAGGACCGCTCGACCGATGGTCGGTGAGCGATCCCGGGGAGCACGCCTCCTATTTTTCGGAGCATGAGACCGCGTTGGTTTTAAGGGACGAGGACAGCAACAGTTGATCAACAATCGTCAAGCCGGCCGCCGTCGCGGCCGTGGCGGGCAGCAACAGCGCTCGCAGGGTGGTAACCCGGGTCGTCAGGATAACGGCAACCGTATCGACAGTCGCGCACGTGGCAATGCCGCGCAGCTGCTCGAGAAATACAAGAATCTCGCCCGCGACTCGCAGATGCAGGGCGATCGGGTGAACACCGAATATTACCTCCAGTTCGCGGACCATTATTTCCGCGTGCTGGCCGAGACGCGCTCGCGCTTCGAGGAAACGCGCCGTCAGAACGGCCAGCCGTTCGACGAGGACGAGCAGGATTATGACGACGATGGCGAGCCCGTTGCCCGCGTCGAGCGTCAGGGCCAGGGCATCCCCTATCAGGGCAACCAGGGCGGCAATTACCAGGGCACTCGCGATGACCAGCAGGACGATGATCGTCCGCGCCAGTATAATGGCAATGGTAATGGCGATGGCGGCAATAACGGCAATGGCGGTTACGATCGCCAGGAACGCCAAGGCCAAGGACAGGACCGTCAGGATCGCCCGCAGCGTCAGGACCGTTACGAGCGCCAGGATCGTCCGGATCGCTCCGAGCAGCGCCCCGATCGTCAGGCGCGTCCGGAACGCGCCGAGCGGCCCGCCCGCCTCGAGGGCGGTGAGCGGCAGGCCCGCCCGGAGGGCGGTGAACGGCAGGATCGCCCGGAGCGCAACGGCAACAACAATGGCGGCAACAATGCCCGCTATGAGCAGGATCGCCCCGAGCCGCGCGCCAATCGTGCCGAGCGTTTCGAGGCGGCGTCCGCGCCGGCCCCGGTCGTCGAGGCCGAAGCGCCGGCCGAGCAGCCGCGTCGCCGCGGTCGCCCGCGTCGCGAGGACGCCGAGGCTCCGGCTTCGTTCGATGCCAATTTGCTGCCGCCGGCGCTGACCGTCGCCGCCAATAACGGCGACGAAGCCCCGGCCGAGGAAGCGCCGCGTCGCCGCGGTCGCCCCCGGCTCAAGCCGGCCGAGACGCCAGCGAGCTGAGCCGCTCGTCCCGATGCGAAAAAGGGGTCGATCCATCACGGATCGGCCCCTTTTTTCTTTGCGCTGTTAGGGCTTGGCCCTAGCATCGCCGCAGCACGGCAGCGGGAGAGTGGCGATGCGCGGACGGATCATGCTGGCGGCGCTCGCCTGGCCGGCGGTGGCAGCGGCGCAGACGACACCCGTCATGCCCACCGGGCTTTCCGCGCAAGGCGATGTGGCGGTGACCATCTATCAGAACGGCCAGGCATTGATCCAGGACGTGCGCCAACTCGATCTGCCCGGCGGCCGCACGCGTCAAGAATTCCCCGATGTGTCTGCGCAGATCCGCTCGGAAACGGTGACACTCTCGGGTCCGGGGCTTGGCGTGGTCGAGCAGAATTTCGACTACGACCTGCTGTCGCCCGACAAGCTGATGGAAAAGGCGGTCGGCTCGGTTCTCACCATCGTCCGCACCAACCCCGCAACGGGCGTGGAAACGCGCGAACAGGCCAAGGTGCTCGCCGCCAATGGCGGCATCGTGCTGCAGATCGGCAACCGCATCGAGGTGCTGCGTGACGATGGCCTTCCGGTGCGCGTGGTGTTCGACAAGGTGCCCGACAATCTGCGCGCGCGGCCCACCCTGTCGGTGACGATCCAGGCCGATCACGCCGGTCACGTCCCAACGACGCTCACCTATCTCACCCCGGGCATGAACTGGACCAGCGACTATGTGATGCTGTTCGACGAGGGCAAGGGCACCGTCGATGTGCAAGGCTGGGTGACGCTGACCAACAATACCGGCACGACCTATCGCAATGCCAACGTGCTGCTGATCGCGGGCAACCCGAACCGCGTGGCGGGTGATTTCTCACGTCTTGCCGAAACCCGGCTCGATGTAGCGGGAACGGAGAGCGGTACGCGCGAGCGGCTCGGCGACTATTATCTCTATCCATTGGCCGAACGCACCACGATCGCCAACGCCCAGCAGAAGCAGGTCAGCTTTCTCGACGTGAAGGCGGCGCCGGCGCGACGCGCTTATGAATGGGTCAATGGCTGGCTGGCGACGAACGATGAACCGCGCAGCGCCGCGAGCGTGATCAAATTCTCCTCGGCGAAGAGCGGGGGGCTGGGCGACCAGCTGCCATCGGGCACGATGCGCGTCTATATGCGCGACGCGCAGGGTGATCCGCAGTTTGTCGGGGAAAGCCGGATCGATGCGACGCCGATGGGATCGCAAATGTCGCTGCGTACCGGTGACGCGTTCGACGTGAAGGGCCAGGCGGTGACGGTCGAGCGCAAGCGCCTGTCGTCCGACCGCTGGCGCACGACGATGCGCTATGATTTCACCAACGCCCGCCCCGCCGCCGTCACGGTCGATGTCGCGCAGGACGGCTTGTGGGGCGATGTGCGCGTCACCGACCAGTCGCTCGCCGGCGCGCGCGTTTCGGCCGACCGTATGGAATGGAAGGTGCCGGTGCCGGCCAACGGCAAGGCGTCGCTCAGCGTGGTGTTCGACACGCGCTATTGATCCAGATGCGTGGCCTCGCCCTCCTAATCGCGCTTCTCGCTGCCAGTCCGGCGGCGGCACAAAGCGTGGTCACGTCTGACCATGTCGATAGCGTGTCGGTGACGCTGTACCGCGATCCGACCCGCGCCGGGGGCGGGATCGATCCGAACTGGCCGGCCGGCTACGCCTTGATCACGGAAACGCGAACCATCGCGATCCCCGCCGGGCGGGCAGTGCTGCGCTTCGAAGGCGTCGCCCAGGGCATGCTGCCGGAAAGCGCGATCATCGTCGGCCTGCCGCATGGCGTGGTCGAGAAGAATCGCGATGCGCGGCTGCTCTCGCCGGCGGCATTAGTCGACACTTATCTCAAGCGCCGCGTGACGATCCGGCGCACCGATCGCAAGACCGGCAAGGTGAGTGCAGGCGAGGCGATCATTGAAGCCGGCCCCGATGGCGGCGTGCTGTTGACCACGGCGGACGGGGTTGAAGCGCTGGGGTGTTCCGGCTTGCCGAACAGCCTGTCCTATCCCGGCGTGCCGGCTGATCTCGCCGCGCGCCCTACGCTGTCGGTGGTCACCGACAGTCCGGCCGCAATGACGGTGACGGTGCGATTGTCCTATCTCGCACAAGGGTTCGACTGGGCTGCCAATTATGTCGTCCAGGTGGCGCCGGATGGGCGAACGCTCGACCTGTTCGCCTGGATGACCATAGCCAATGGCGGCAGCGAAGGCTTTGGCGGCGCGCATACCCAGGCGGTGGCGGGCGCCTTGCACCGCGAGGATGCCGCTGACCTGCCCGAGGGAACAGCGCCTGACCTGCACCTGCAATGTTGGCCGATGGATATCACCTCGACCCATGACAAATGGAGTGTCGCGCGACTGCCGTTGCCGGCATCGGGGCGACCTGACATTCGCGGCGAGGCTTATGATATTGTCGTCATAGCCAATCGCCGCGTCGAGGCTTTCGCAGGCGTGCCAACGGCGATCGCCACGATTTCTTCGGCGATGATCGCGCGGCAGGAAGATCTCGGCGACCTCAAGCTCTATCGCATTCCCGAACCGGTGACCGTGGCCGCGCGCAGCCGCAAGCAGGTCGCGATTATTGATCGCCATGCGGTGCCGTTCGAGACCTTCCATATCGGCATGTTCGATGATCGCGGCAGCGGCAGCCAGCCGACCGGCCTGATATTACGCATACAGAATCGATTGGCGGATCATCTCGGCCTGCCGTTGCCCGCCGGCGGGGTCGCGGTGTTCGAGCCGCGCGGCGGCGTATCGCTGCTGGTGGGCGAAAGCGCGCTCGCCGATCGCGCGGTGGGCGAAGAGGTGGAGTTCGGTGCCGGGGCGAGCAGTGATGTGCGTTATCAGATAACGCGACTGCCGGTGGAGAAGCGCAAGCAAGCATATCGTATAACGGTCACCAACGCGCGCACCATGCCGGCGAATTTCGAAATGGCATTGCCCGGTCGCAAGGTCAGCAGCGCGACCGTGCTGATAGAACATAAGGGCCGCAAGACCTGGCGTGTGCTCGTGCCCAGCAATTGTCAGACGACGATCGACGTGACGATCGAGGATTAGTCCCGCCCGTCGACATGCTCGTCATGCCCCGTGCCCGAGCTGAGAAACACCAGGCCCATCAGCGCCGCGGCCATCAGCACCGAGCCGCCGATCCCCCCAATCGCAGCGAGAATCGCCACCCAGCTCAGCGGTCCGTAGAAATATTCGAGCCCGATGATCGAGGCGATGACGGTGAGCAGGGCAGCGAGTCCCATCCACATCATCAACCGGCGATAGCGCGCCCAGGCGAAAGCTGCCTGTTCGGGATCGTCCAGGCCATGCGGCGTGCTGTCCATGCTTCCCTTTGGTCCCGAAAGGTGGGATCATCAATGGCCTCATGAGCGGACAAATTCCGCCACCGATTAGGAGGCAGTGATGACCATCGCGACGATCCTGGTGAGCAAGGGGCATGAGGTGATTTCGGTCACCGCCCGGCAAAGCGTGGCCGAGGGGGTCAGCGCACTCGCCGAGCGACGTATCGGCGCCCTGCCGGTGATGGACGGCGACGAGGTTGTCGGCATCTTCTCGGAGCGCGATGTGATCCACGCCATCAACGCGCATGGCGCCGCCGCACTCGGCCGCACGATCGGCGAGGTGATGACGGCGCCGGCAATTACCGTCGGCCCTGACGAACCGGCGATCGGCGCGCTGTCGCTGATGACCCGGCGCCGGGTGCGCCATCTTCCCGTCATCGAGAAGGGTGTGGTGATCGGCGTCGTGTCGATCGGCGACCTCGTCAAATACCGCATCGACCGGATCGAGGCCGATGCCGAGGCCATGCGCTCTTATATACAGTCCGCATGAGTCTCCTTGGCCGGTAAATCGGCGCGCGGGCTGTTGAATGGCCAGCCGCGCACCGGAATCTCGCCTGAATCGGAGGCTTTTGGGTGTGAATCGGCCGACTCAAAGCGTTGATTCGGGTGCCTCGGGGACGAGTCGGCGGGCGTCCAACATCCACCCGCCTCAAAATCACTCAAAATATATGTCTATTTTCAGTATCTTACCGGCAGAGTGAAACAAAATTGCAAAAAGCGTTTGACGGGTCGGAGCCTCCTACATATAGGACCTCTCACCGCAGCGGTGGGCCACACGGTTCGCTTCTACGGTCACCAGAAACCAGGCGCCGCACCGCCCCACTAAAAAGGGGTTCGGGATGGCGTCGGGCTTTTGCGCTCTTTGACATTGTTGGTTTAGATGAAGGGACATGTGGGCGGCGGCTCCGGGTCCAACGTTTTCAAGGCGTTGGTAACTCGGTTAAAGCTAAGTCGCTCTTACATTGTCCTTCACGTATCCATACGTAAGAATTATTGTGCAGAGCGGCTCCTTGAAATGAGCGGCCTGATCGTGGAATTCCACTGCGATCTTGTCGTACATAAACTTGAGAGTTTGATCATGGCTCAGAATGAACGCTGGCGGCATGCCTAACACATGCAAGTCGAACGAAGGCTTCGGCCTTAGTGGCGCACGGGTGCGTAACGCGTGGGAATCTGCCCCTCGGTTCGGAATAACAGCGAGAAATTGCTGCTAATACCGGATAATGACGTAAGTCCAAAGATTTATCGCCGAGGGATGAGCCCGCGTAGGATTAGCTAGTTGGTGTGGAAAAAGCGCACCAAGGCGACGATCCTTAGCTGGTCTGAGAGGATGATCAGCCACACTGGGACTGAGACACGGCCCAGACTCCTACGGGAGGCAGCAGTGGGGAATATTGGACAATGGGCGAAAGCCTG
>NZ_JAQGLG010000120.1 GCF_028292965.1 Sphingomonas bacterium
GCCGTCGGCGGGCGCCGGAAGCCGTATTTCAGCTCATGGAGCCGGCCGGCAATGCTGTCGCCGCCGTGGCGCGGCGCATCCACTGGCAGACCCGCCGGCTTGTCGAGCACCAGCGCCTCGGCGTCGATGAACAGGATGCGGTCGGCGAGCGGCATCGGCCGCCCATGCGGGCCGGTCCGCTGCTCGCGCAAGTGGCGGTTGTGGATGATTTTGTGACTCCTTTGCAACGAACCTAAGGAAACCAGCGTGTTAGGAAATATTAACCTTTTCCCTTCAGACCTCGAATGGTTAATGGATGCTTCAAGGCCCTTAAGAGCGATTTACGCTTTGGGCCTCGGACGGGGGGACCAGCAATGCGCGTGCTGCTGATTGAGGACGAACCGACGACCGCCAAGAGCATCGAGCTCATGCTCGGGACCGAAGGCTTCAACGTCTATACGACCGATCTTGGCGAAGAGGGCCTCGATCTCGGCAAGCTCTACGATTACGACATCATCCTGCTCGATCTCAACCTGCCCGACATGCATGGCTATGACGTGCTCAAGAAGCTTCGCGTGGCCAAGGTCTCGACGCCGGTGCTGATCCTTTCGGGCATCGGCGAGATGGACTCCAAAGTCCGCGCATTGGGCTTCGGCGCCGACGATTATGTGACCAAGCCGTTCCACCGCGACGAACTGGTCGCGCGCATCCACGCCATCGTCCGCCGTTCGAAGGGCCATTCGCAATCGGTCATCCGCACCGGCAAGCTCGCCGTGAATCTCGACGCCAAGACGGTCGAGGTCGACAGCGCGCGCGTGCATTTGACCGGCAAGGAATATGCGATGCTGGAGTTGCTGTCGCTGCGCAAGGGCACGACGCTCACCAAGGAAATGTTCCTAAACCACCTCTACGGCGGGATGGACGAACCCGAACTCAAGATCATCGACGTCTTCATCTGCAAGCTGCGCAAGAAGCTCAGCATGGCCTGCGACGGCGAGAACTACATCGAGACCGTCTGGGGCCGCGGCTATGTGCTGCGCGAACCCGACGAGGTGCTGGTCACCGAAGTCGCCTGATTTTCCCACTATCTCCAAAAACTGAAACGGCCGCGGCACCGGGGTGCGCCGCGGCCGCTTTGTTTTTGTTGGGGTGATGGGGGAGTGAACAACCCTTCCCTCCCCACTCCGTCATGCTGAACTTGTTTCAGCATCCATGCGCGATCGGTCGAGCAGGCGCGCGGCTTATTGCTTACCCGGGCGCGCGATCTTTACGATGACGAGGCTCGAACAATGGTGGCAACCCGTAATCCAGCGCCAGATCCCGCCACGTCGGATTACTCGCCTCGATCAGGTTGATCTTCCACTGGCGATGCCAATTCTTGATCTGCTTCTCGCGCAGAATAGCGTTCTCCATGTCGCCGGAAAATTCGATCAGAACCAGCCGCTTGATCCCATATTTCTTGGTGAACCCGTCAATGAGCTCGTCCCGGTGCTGAACCATGCGTCCCAACGGCACCGACGTCACACCGGTGTAAAGGCTACCGCGCTTCTGGCTTGTCAGTATGTAGACGGCTGGGGTGCGCTCCATCGATGTCGCTCCCGGTTCAGATGACCGCGCATGGATGCTGAAACAAGTTCAGCATGACGATGGTGACGAAGAGGGGCGGTGTCACTTTACCTCCCACACCTTCTCTCCGCCAATCCAGGTCTGCTCGACCTTAGTCGCCCGCAAATCACTCGGGCTCGCCAGCGTCGGATCCCGATCCACGATGATGAAATCCGCCCGTTGCCCCGGCGCCAGCCGCCCGAACTTGTCCTCGGCGAACCCGGCATAGGCCGCGTCCATCGTATAGGCCCGCCACGCCTGCTCGCGCGTCACACGCTCCTCCGGCCGCCAGCCGCCATAGGGCTCGCCCTTGGCGTCCTGCCGGGTGAACGCCGCCGCCCAACCGGCAAACGGATCGGGGCTCTCGACCGGAAAATCGGTCCCGAACGCCAGCACCGAGCCATTCTTCAGCATCGACGCCCAGGCATAGGCGCCGCCCAATCGCGCCGGCCCGAGCCGCGCCTCGGCCATGCGCATGTCGCTGGTCTGGTGGGTCGGCTGCATCGAGGCGATCGTGCCATGTTGGCCGAAGCGCGGCAGGTCCGCCGGGTCGACGATCTGGGCATGTTCGATGCGCCAGCGTCGGTCGCCCTTGTAGGTCTCGGCCATTTGGTCGATCGAATCCAGCACCTGCGCATTGGCGCGGTCGCCGATCGCGTGCACCGCGACCTGGAAATGATCCATCGCCGCGCGGCTCATCAGATTCTGCATCACCGTGTCGGTCATGAAGCCGGCGCCGACCTGCCCCGGCGCATCGCTGTACGGCGCCTTGAGCCACGCCCCGCGCGAACCGAGCGCGCCATCGGCGAACAGCTTGACGCCCCCCATGCGCAGCCGGTCATTGTAGAGCCACGGCGTCGGCCCGTTGCCACCGACCTGGATCGCGGTGTCGACGCCCGCCGCATAGCTCATGATCCGCACCCGCAGCGCGCCACGATCGCCGGCGCGGCGATAGCTCAGCCAGGCGTCGAGCGAGGTGCCCATGTCGGACGTGGCGGTGATGCCGAACTTCAACAGGATTTCCTGCGCCTTGAGAAACGCGACGTCGCGCTCCTTGGGCAGAGGCTGCGGGACGACGCGGTTGATAAGTTGCTGCGCCGAATCGACGAACACGCCGTTCGGGTTGATCCCGGTCTTCTCGATCCGCCCCCCCGGCGGGGAGACGCTTTTCGCATTGACGCCCGCCGCGGTCATCGCTGCGGTATTGGCCCAGCTGGCATGGCCATCGGCGCGGCTCAGCCACACCGGGCGATCACCGACCACGCTGTCGAGATCGGCGGCGGTGGGGAAGCGGCCGAGACCCCAGCGCTCCTGGTTCCACCCCCCGCCGACGATCCATTTGCGATCCGGGTTGGCGGCGACATAGACCGCGATCCGCGCCTTGGCCTCGTCCAGCGAGTTTGTATCGTGCAGGTCGAGTTCGAGCGCGCTGAAACCCAGATCCATGACATGGCCATGCGCATCGACGAAGCCCGGCAGCAGCACCTTGCCGTGCATGTCGGCGCGCCAGTCGAGATGGTCGGGCCGCTTGTCGCCGGAGGACAGCAGCCGCGAGACGTGACCGTCGAGCGTCAGCAGCAGCCCGGTGAAGTGGATGACGCGCCCTTCCTTGTCGAGCGTCATGCCGTTGACGTTGTCGACCAGCCCATCGGCCAGCGCGGGGGTTGCGAGGAGGGCGATTGCCGCAACCAACACGCCCGTGCTCCTGCGAAGGCAGGAGCCCAGGGTTGCAAGCGATGCGCTCGTCGCTCTGGGTTCCTGCTTTCGCAGGAACACGGCAGTCTGATCGGAAAGTAACGTCATTTCGGCAATCTCCGCACCAGCGAACTCGTATCCTGGCGCGACCCGCCCATCTTCTGCACCTCGGCATAGAATTGATCGACCAAGGCCGCGACCGGCAACAGCGCGCCGTTCTGCTTGGCCTCGTCGAGCGCGAGGCCGAGATCCTTGCGCATCCAGTCGACCGCGAAGCCGAAATCGAAGCGGTCCTCGCTCATCGACTGCCAGCGATTGACCATCTGCCAGCTCTGCGCCGCGCCGCCCGAAATCGCCTCGAACACCTGGCCGAGATCGAGCTCGCTCGCCTGGGCGAAGCGCAGCGCCTCGCTCAGCCCCTGCAACACCCCGGCAATGGCGATCTGGTTGACCATCTTGGTCTGTTGCCCGGCGCCCGGCCCGCCGACATGGACGGTGCGTGCGGCATAAGGCTTTACGATCTCCGCCGCCCGGGCGAAGGCCGCCGCCGAGCGCGCGCCACACATGATCGACAGCGCGCCCTTCTCGGCACCCGCTTGCCCGCCCGAGACGGGCGCATCGATGAACTCGACGTCGAACTGCCCCGCCGCATCTGCGAGGCTGCGGGAAATGCGTGCCGATACAGTGGTATGATCGATGATCATGCCACCACTGCCGAGCGCGTGAATGACCTCGTCGCTGTGCAGCAATAGCGCATCGAGATCGGCATCGTTGCCGACACAGGTGATCAGCACATCGGCGCCTTGCACCGCCTCGAGCGGACTCGGCGCCGCGCGACCGCCATATTGCTTCGCCCAGGCGCCAGCCTTGGCCGGGCTGCGGTTATAGACGGTGACCGTGTGGCCGGCGGTGGCGAGATGCCCGGCCATGGGCGCACCCATGACGCCGGTACCGATAAATGCGATGTTGCTCATGGCGACGGCGATAAGGCGTGTTCCTTCGCTGCGCCAGATAGTCTAGTCGCGCGGTCCTATGGCCACCGACCCCCTCCCCGCTGCAACCATGCCCGTATCCATCGACGATGTCCGCGCCGCGCACGCGCGCATTCGCGATTCCATCGTGCGTACGCCGACGCTGGTCAGCCGCACGCTGTCGGACCTCACAGGTGCGACGGTCTATCTCAAGTTCGAGAACCTGCAGTTCACCGCCGCCTATAAGGAGCGCGGCGCGCTCAACACGCTGCTTCAGCTGCCCGCGGGCACCAAGGGCGTGATCGCCGCCTCGGCCGGCAACCATGCGCAAGGCCTGGCCTATCACGCCAACCGGCTCGGCATCCCAGCGACGATCGTGATGCCGACCACCACGCCGACGGTGAAGATCACCCAGACCGAAGGGCATGGCGCAACGGTCGTGCTGGAGGGCGCGACCTTCGACGCGGCTTACGCCCATGCGCGTTTGCTCGAAAAAGAGCGCGATCTGACCTTCGTCCACCCGTTCGACGACATTCGCGTCATCGCCGGCCAGGGCACCGTGGCGATCGAGATGCTCGAGGACGTGCCTTCGATCGACACCTTCATCACGCCGATCGGCGGCGGCGGGCTGATCTCGGGCATGGCGACCGTGGCGCGCGCCTGGGACAAGCCGATCGAGGTGATCGGGGTCGAGGCCGAGCTCTATCCGTCGATGTACAACCGCATCCATGGCACCGACATGCCCTGCGCCGGCGACACGCTGGCCGAGGGCATCGCGGTCAAGGAGCCGGGTGCGATCACCTCCGACATGGTGCGCGTGCTGGTCGACGACATCGTGCTGGTCAGCGAACGCAGCCTGGAGGAATCGGTCAGCCTGCTGCTCCAGATCGAGAAGACCGTGGTCGAGGGCGCCGGTGCGGCCGGCCTCGCCGCGCTGCTTGCCTACCCCGAGCGCTTCAAGGGCAAGACCGTCGGCGTGGTGCTGTGCGGCGGCAATATCGACACCCGCCTGCTCGCCAATGTGCTGTTGCGCGATCTCGCCCGTTCGGGCCGGCTGGCCCGCCTGCGTATCCGCTTGCAGGATCAGCCGGGCGCCTTGTTCAACGTCGCGCGGATCTTCGACCAGGAGCGGGTCAATATCATCGAGGTCTATCACCAGCGGGTCTTCACGACGCTGCCGGCCAAGGGCCTGATCACCGATATCGAGTGCGAAACCCGCGATCGCGCGCATCTCGACCGCTTGATGGCCGCGCTGCACGAGGCCGGCTTCGAAGCGAGCCCCGTCGAACTGGCGTGACGAAACGAATCGGGCGCGCGACGAACCGAGTCGCGGCCCCTTCGTCGGCGATTCATGTTGCTGTATGATGTCATCGACCGGCGCGGTGGTGCTTTTCGAGTATCTTTACCCCGGCATTAACCCTCAATCATGGTAAAGCCGCTTTTCATCACGCTCGCGGCGATTCATAACGGTGGCGAGCCGATGGTCGGCACTGGTTGAAGAGGGGATTCACGAGCAGTGACGGCGCCATTCCGCTTTCCGCGCTTTTTCGTCACCAGCCCCTCGCCGTGCCCCTATTTGCCGGGCCGGCAGGAGCGCAAGGTGTTCACCGAGCTGCGCGGGCCGCACGCCACCGAACTGAACGATGCGCTTGGTCGGATCGGCTTCCGCCGCAGCCAGTCGGTCGCCTATCGCCCGAGCTGTGCCGGCTGCACCGCCTGTGTCTCGGTCCGCGTCGTGGCTTCCGATTTCGTCGCCAACGCGACCCAGCGCAAGCAGCTGCGCCGCAATGCCGATATCGAGGTCAATGCCTGCCGCCCCTGGGCGACCGACGAGCAGTTCCAGCTGCTCCGCCGCTATCTCGCCGCGCGCCACCCGGGTGGCGGGATGACGGGCATGGACGAGGGCGACTATGCCGACATGGTCGAGCATTCGCCGGTCAACTCGTTCATCGTCGAATATCGCGAGCCTTCGAAACATGGCGAGCTCGGCAAGCTAATCGGCGCGTGCCTGACCGATCAGCAGGCCGATGGCCTGTCGCTGATCTACAGCTTCTTCGATGCCGACCATGCCGCGCGTCCGGGTCTCGGCAACATGATCATCATGGATCACATCATGCGCGCCCGCGCCGCCGGCCTGCCCTATGTCTATCTCGGCTATTGGGTGAAGGGCTCCGACCGGATGGCCTACAAGACCCGCTACAAGCCGATCGAAGTGCTGGGGCCGTCGGGCTGGTCGCTGCTGGTCGATGAGGAGGCGGACTATCATCCGCCGGCCGAAAAATACGCAGTGATGGCTGCCGAAGCCTGAACGGGCCTCGCCTTACTGACATAATTATCCAACTGGAGGGCAAGCTCCTCCTACGCCACCCCGGACTTGTTCCGGGGTCCACTGCGCCTCGAACGCTGAGGCTCGCGGATGAGTGGATGCCGGAACAAGTCCGGCATGACGATTGATTGGCGAGCGGGCCGTGCCGCGAATTATGTCAGGGGTCGTCAGTCCTGTGCCGCGCCCTGCCCTGCGTCCGTATCGCTATCGACGGGAGCGCCCAGGCCCGGCCCCGCGAGTGGCGCAGCACCGGCGGCGTCGAGGCCGATAGCGACGCGGATATAGCCCTCATCCGTCGACAGCCCGGTGGCGGGGTCGAAGGTGACCCAGCCGAGTCCGTCGACAAAGGATTCAGCCCAGGCGTGCGGTGTGGCGAGGTCGCCGGACGCGGCGCGATAGCCCGAGACGTAGCGCGACGGCACGCCGAGCGAACGCGCCGCGACGATGAACATATGGGCGAGATCGGCGGCGGCGGCGGATTCATGCTCGAAGGCGTGCGATACGCCGCGCAGATCGGCATTGGCCTGCCATGAGCAGCGCCGATGCAGCGCGCCGTTGACGAGGTGCAGCCGCGCGATCGTGTCGCGGTCGCTGCCCCCGGCGCCAAGCGCGAAGGCGGCGATCAGCGCTTCGGCCGGGGTCAGATCGGTCGCGCGCAGGAACAAAGCGGGCGGCAGCGGTTCCACCGCACCATGCACCACGCCAGCGGCGGGATTGGTCAGCACCTCGCCGGCAACCGACAGCTCGATCGTCTCGACCGGTCCCTCGACATAAAGCATCACGGTGCGGTTGCCGAGCCCGTCGCGACCATGGCGCAGCCGCGCATCGCAATCGACATGGACGTCCCAGCGCGTGATCGCCTGGTCGTCGTTGTCGTCAGGCGTGAGGCGGAGCAGCTGGACGAGGCGGCTGCGCGGAAAGGCGAAGCGATAACGGGTGTGGTGATCGACCGACAGCCGCATCAGGTGAACTTGAACTGCCGGCCGATGGCGAAATGCAACTCGGCATTTTCCTTGATGAACTCACCAAGATACTGGTGCAGCCCGCCGGCGATGACCGTCCCGGCGCGCGTCTTGAGCATCCGCGCCTGACGCGTCCGCGCCATGCGATCGGCCTCGCCGTGCAGACCGGTGCGCTTGGCGAGCAGGCCGAGGATATCGACCGTTTCTTCGGCGGAGGCCGCAAGGCTGCGCGGCATCTCTCCGCGGGTGATCAGCAGGTCGATGACATTGCTGGGCCTGAGCCCTTCCGAATAGAGCCAGCGATAGGCGGTCACCGCCGACACCGTCTGCAGGATGGTGGTCCATTGGTCGCGATCGACCACGCCGCCGACCTGCTCTCCCTCCGGCAGCAAGATATGATATTTGACGTCGAGCAACCGCGCGGTGTTGTCGGCGCGCTCGACCGCCTGGCCGAGCTTGATGAACCAGGTCGTCTGGTTGCGCAGCATGCGGTGGATGGCGCCTTCAAAACCGCGTGTCTCGGTCTTGACAGCCTCGAGCAGGTTGAGCGTCGCGGTGGCGCCGCCGGGGCTTGATCGGCTCTGGAACAGCAGCCAGGCGCGGTTGATGCCGGTCCAGGCGTCGCGGGTCAGCGCCGTGCGCACCGCGCGGGCATTGTCGCGGGCGCGATCGAGACAGCGCACGATCGACCCGGGATGCGTCGAATCGAGCGTGAGGAAACGCGCGACATGCTGCTGGGTGATGGTCTCGCCTGTCTTGGCGAAATCCTCGTCGGTTTCGGTGACGGTCAGTGCGCTCGACCAGGCAACCTCGCCGGCCGGGCGACCGGAAAGGGCATCGAGCCGCACCGTCGCCTCGACCAGGCGGGCGACGAAATCGGCGCGCTCGACATAACGACCGAGCCAGTAGAGCGAGGAGGCGGTGCGCGAGAGCATCAGCCGTCCAGCAGCACGAAGCTGTCCTTGGTGCCGCCGCCCTGCGACGAATTGACCACCAGCGACCCCGGCTTGAGCGCGACGCGGGTCAGCCCGCCCGGCACGACCTGCACGCCCTTGGCGCCGGTCAGCACGAAGGGGCGGAAATCGACATGGCGCGGCGCGAGGCCCTTGTCGGCGAGCGTCGGCACCGTCGACAGCGCCAGTGTCGGCTGCGCGATGTAACGCTGCGGCTCGGCGATCAGCGCGGCGCGAAAATCCTCGATCTCCTTTTTCGACGCTGTCGGCCCGACCAGCATGCCATAGCCGCCCGAACCGTCGACCAGCTTCACCACCAGTTCGCCGAGATGATCGAGGACATATTTAAGTGCCTCGGGTTCGCGGCAGCGGAAAGTCTCGACATTGGGCAATTTGGGTTCGCCGCCGGAATAGAAGCGCACGATCTCCGGCATATAGCTGTAGATCGCCTTGTCGTCGGCGATGCCGTTGCCGGGCGCGTTGATCAGCGCGACATTGCCCGCGGCGTAAGCGGCGATCAGCCCGGGCACGCCGAGCATCGAATCAGGGCGGAACACCTGCGGATCGAGATAATCGTCGTCGATGCGGCGATAGATCACGTCGACCTTCACCGGGCCGGAGATCGTCCGCATCCAGACGATGTCGTCGGACACGACGAGATCGGCGGCCTCGACCAGTTCGATGCCCATCGAATCAGCGAGGAAGCTGTGCTCGTAATAGGCCGAATTATGATGGCCCGGCGTCAGCACGACGCACACCGGCGCGGCGACGCCGAGCGGCGCGACCGACTGCATCGTCTGGAGCAGGCGGTCTGGGTAGCTGTCGACCGCGGCGACGCGGAATTCACGAAACAGTTCGGGGCACAACCGCAGCATCGCCTCGCGGTTTTCCAGCATGTAGCTGACGCCCGACGGCGTGCGGGCATTGTCCTCGAGCACGAAGAAGTCGTTCGGCCCGGTGCGCACCAGATCGATCCCGCAGATATGCGCCCAGATGCCGTGCGGCGGACGGATGCCGGCGATTTCGGGGCGGAATTGCGCGTTGCCGAAGATCAGGTCGGGCGGCAGCACGCCTTCATCGAGGATGCGGCGCGCGCCATAGATGTCGTCCAGAAAGGCGTTGATCGCCTCGACCCGCTGGACAAGCCCTTCGGATAGCCGGTCCCATTCGCTGGCGAGGAACACGCGCGGCACGATATCGAACGGGATGATCCGTTCCGACGCGTCGCTGTCACCATAGACCGCGAAGGTGATGCCGAGCTGGCGAAAGGTCGCCTCGGCCGATTGCTGGCGGCGGCGAAGCTCGCTATCGGGCGTCTCATCGATCCAACGGCCAAGCGCGGCGAGTTCGGAGCGCGGCACCGTCGAGTCCGCTTGCCCCATGATCTCGTCGAACGCCCGCCGTTTCGCCAATCGCCGCTCCCCGTGCTGGGCACATGCTGCGACGGATTGCTGCGCCGCACAAGACCCCTGGCAATGCTTAACGCACGAGGTGGGCGAGAAGGCCCCGGCGCGGGAGTCTGCAACAACATATAAGGACAGCAGAGCGACCTTGCCGTCCATCGGCGACGCCGGTTATCGGCTTCCCTTTGCGGCGGCATGGAAGCAAGCCGCCGAAATCAGCCACAACGCCGCAAATAAACCACTGAACAACAGCGCCCTGGACGCGCCATCTGGCACATTCGCGGTCACCGGTGCGGTGGCGATGGCCAAGCCGAGCAATGCCTGCATGATCGCGACGCCGAGCATGGCCCGCGCCAAGCCTGCGGGCCGAAACCACGCGGCGAATGCACCGACACCTGCGGCCATGATCACAAGGAAGAAACCGATGCCTGCGCCATCGTCGTGCACGATGGTGACCCACATGATCAGGCATGACGCCATGAGCCCGAACGCAGTGCCCGCACGGTAGGCCAAGCTTCCGCTTGCCCGTTCGCCTGATCCCGTCATGTGTTTGCCTCCGGCGCGAATCACAGTCCCGCTCCGGCGCGTGTTAGCACCAGTCGCATGCGCAACATGTGGAGGATGTGAGGAGAAACCAAGGAACCCCGCGCCCGCCGGCTATGCGTTGCCGGCAGGTGCCCGGCCCGGGCTATAGCCCATGATTTCGCCAAGGCGCACCGACCGTTCCGGCGCCCAGTCCGGGTTGAAGACGATCGTGTCCCGCCGGAACAGCATCACGATCGTCGAGCCGAGCAGGAAGCGGCCCATTTCCTCGCCCTTCTTCAGCACGATGTCCTGATCGGTGTAGGTCCATTCGGAAATCTTGCCGGTGCGCTTCGCATTGACCACGCCGTGCCAGACGGTGGCCATGCTGCCGACGATGGTCGCACCGACCAGCACCATGACGAATGGACCATGTTCCGGCGATTCGAACACGCACACCACGCGCTCGTTGCGGGCGAACAGGTTCGACACGCCACGCGCCGTCGTCGGATTCACCGAGAACAGCGCGCCCGGCACGTAGATCATGCGCGTAAGCTTGCCGTCACAGGGCATGTGCAGCCGATGATAGTCCTTGGGCGACAGGTACAAATTGGCAAAGCTGCCGTCGCGGAACTGCGCCGCCAACGCGGCGTCGCCGCCGACCAGCGCGGTGGTGGTAAAGCGATGGCCCTTGGCCTGCAGCATGTGCTCGTCGTCGATCGCACCGAACTGGCTGATCGCGCCATCCACCGGGCAGATGAAATCGGCCGCGGCCAAGGGGCGAGCGCCAGCCTTGAGCGGGCGGGTGAAGAAGTCGTTGAAGCTGTTGTAGCCGGCGATGTCCGGATCGTGGGCCTCGGTCATATCGACGCCATATGTGCGAACGAACCAGCGGATCAGCGGCAGCGTCATCGCGCTGCCCTGCGCGCCAGCGATGCGGCCGGCCAAGGTGGTCAGGTGCTGCTTCGGCAACAGATGTTGCAGCAGGATCTTGAGGCGATCGGACATGGTCAGACTCGAATCACGGGCGAGAAGCGTGTCCCGCTCAAGGTCGGGGTTTGTCTCTGCCGCGGGGCGGTCGACGCGCGCCGCCGGGCTTGGGCACGTCACGGCGCGGCGCGCGATCGGTACGACCCGCAGCGCCGGTGGGTGCCGGTCGCGGCGCCGTCGGCAGAACGCTTTTCGCCTCGGCGATGACATAGCCATCCTTGCGCAGTTGGGCGAACGCGTTGCGTACGCTTGCCGCGACCGCTTTCTGCACCGCGGACGGGAGATCGTCGAACGCCGTGTTGGCATGGATCGATGCCAGATCGCGGATCAGCGCGTTGGGGAGGCCCTGCGACGCGTCCTTCAATGCCACGATCGCATCGACGACCGCGGCATTGATCACGTCCTGAACGATGTCGGTTGCGGATTTTGCCATGCCGCCCCCAACGCACACGACATCGAATCGGTCAACCGGGTACGGCACAGGCGCAGGCCGATCAGCGTTGCTTCTTGGCCGTGGCCGCAGTGAAATCCGGGTCCTTTTTCGCCACCCAATCGACGAATTTGCGGATGTTGGGGTTGGCCAGCAGGATATCCACATCCATCCCGTAACGTTGCAGTTCGGCATTGCTGAAATTGGCCATCAGCGTCTGCTGGCAAATAGGATGCATCGGCACCACGTCACGCCCGCCCCGGCTCTTGGGCACGGGATGATGCCAGACGATCGTCTTGCCGGTCGGTCGGCCGCACAGCCAGCAGACCACTGGCGCTGCCGGCACCTCCTCCTCGCGGTGCAAATCGCCATAGGGATCATGTTTCGAATGCTTGCGGACCATTTGTCGATCTCAATGCGTGAATGTGCGCCGCCCCACCTATAGCGGTACGGTCCGCGTTGCCACGCAGCATTCCGGCTACGCGATCGGCGCGAGCCCATCCATGATGGCGGTCAGGGTAAGCGCCGTCTGAAGCTCCATCGCGCTATGGCCGGCATTGGTGCGCACATAGCTCACCGGTGCCGCGCCGACGCCCGCCATTGCATCGATGAGACGGGACGCCTGGGTGAGTGGGCATACCTGATCGAAGCGGCCATGGACGATATGCATCGGGATGGCGGCGATGCGGTCGATGTTGCCGAGGATGTAATCGGGCGGCAGGAACAGGTGGTTGGCGAAGAAATGCGCCTCGATCTGCGCAAAGGACAGCGCGAACTCGGCGTCGCCGAACTTGCCCGGATCGTCATCCTTGGGGATCAGATTGGAGATCGTTCCTTCCCATACCGACCAGGCCAGCGCGGCGCGCAATTGCAGCGCGCGGTCGGCGTCGTTTGCCGGCACCATGTCGAAGATCGCCTTATAGGCGCCCATCATGTCGCCGCGCTGGCCGGCGGGAATGACCTCGACGAATGCCTTCCACTCGTCGGGATAGGCGATGTAGCTGCCGGGCTCGGTCAGCGCGAAAGGATCTTCCGCAAAGGTCGCGGCGTTGCCCTGATACATGTAGAGCAGGTCTTCGCGCGCGCCGATGAAGATTCCACGCAGGATCAGCGAGGCGACGCTCTCGGGATGCCGGATCGCATAAACCAAAGCGAGCGTGCTGCCCCAGCTTCCGCCGAAGACGTGCATCCTGCCGGCGATGCCGAGCGCCGCTCTCAGCGCGTTGATGTCCTCGACCAGATAGTCGGTCGTGTTGCGGGTAAGCGCCACGGCCGGCCCCGCTTTGGCCACGGTCGGCTCGCTCTTGCCGCAGCCGCGCTGATCGAACAGGATGACGCGGTAGCGCGCGGGATCGAAGAAGCGCGCCATGACCGGCGCACAGGCGCCGCCCGGCCCGCCGTGCAGGAACATGACCGGCTCGCCCGCCGGATTGCCATATTCCTCCCAGTAGAGTTTGTGATCGGGCGCGGTATCGACCTGCAATAGTCCGGTGCGGTTTGGACCGGCCGCCGGGTATTTCCACTCGTTGGTGATGGCGCTGGTGGTCTGAAGCCCGGAAAAATCGATCATATCGTCCTCATAATGGCGCCCACTTCTACCCCGCAAGTGCCGCCAGCATTCCCGGCGTCAGCACCTGCGGCAGCACCTGCGGCTCGGCCGCACCGGGCGCATAATAGAGGTAGAGCGGCACCCCTGCACGGTTATGCGCCTCGATGAACCGCCCGAGCACCGGGTCGCCATTGGTCCAGTCGCCGACCAGCACCGCGACCTTGGCTTTGGCGAAGGCGGTCCGGGCGGTGTCGGTCTCGATCGCGGTCTTTTCATTGACCTTGCAGGTGAGGCACCAGTCGGCGGTGAAATAGGCGAACACCGGCCGGCCCTCGGCGCGCAGCGCAGCGAGGCGGGTTTCGCTGAACGGCTCGGCACCATCGACCGGCTTGGTGACCGTGGTCGGCGGGTGCGTGCGGGTCATCAGCCATATGCCTGCCCCGGTGATGGCGACGATCATGACCACCGCCGCCTTGCCGAAGCCAAGGCCGCGCGCCTGTCGACGTCCCGCCGCCCACAGTACGATGCCGAGGCCGAGCGCGGCGCACAGCCCATAGGCCATGCCGTCGACATCGGCTTCCTTGCCGAGCACCCAGGCCAAGGCCAGCGCGGTCAGCCACATCGGGATCGACAGGAAGCGGCGGAAAGTCTCCATCCATGCGCCCGGCTTGGGCAGACGCCTGCGCAAGGCGGGGATGAAACCGATAGCGAGGAACGGCAGCGCGAGACCGAGGCCCAGCCCGGCGAACACCGCTAGCGCCGCCGGCCAGGGCAGGACCAGCGCTGTGCCGAGCGCCGCGCCCATGAACGGGCCGGCGCAAGGGGTGGCGACGAACGCCGCCAGCGCGCCGGTGGCGAACGCTCCGCCCGCCCCGCCGGCGCGGTTGACGAATTGCGGGGTCGGGATTTCGAACAGGCCGGCAAGGTTGAGCGACAGCGCCACCGTCAGCAGCAGCAGCACGACCAGCACGCGCGGGTTCTGCAACTGGAAGGCCCAGCCGACCGCGTCGCCACCAGCGCGCAGGGCAAGGATGATGCCGCCGAGCGCAACGCACACCGCGACCACTCCGGCGGCATAAGCCAAAGCCTCGTGCCGCGCCTCGCGCTCACCGAGATGACCGCGGGCGAGACTCAATGCCTTGATGCTGAGGATGGGGAAGACGCAAGGCATGACGTTGAGGATCAGCCCGCCGAGGATCGCCCCGACCAAGGCGAGCAGAATGGCCGACGCGGCACCGCCGCTCGATGATGCAACCGGGCTCGCCGCCGCGACCGTTCCGGCGGTCGCCGTCACGGCGAGCGCCTTGCCTGCGCAGACGCGCAACACGCCAAGCAGCGGCCCCGTGGCGCCCTGCCCGCTCGCCTTGGTCTCGATCACCAGCCGGTCGCCATCGCGGGTCACGCTTTGCGGCGCGGCATAGTCGATCAGGCCGGTGGTGAGCGGGAAGAAATAGCCCTGATCGAGCGGCGCCGAGGCCGGATAGGGAATGGCGATACGCACGCGCCCGCCGCTCGCCTGCCATGTCGCGGCGCCGCCGAGCGGATGCGGCAGGACGCGACGCCACGCGTCGAAGCTTGCGCGCACCGCCGGATCGATCGCCCCGTCACCAACGGTCAGCGAGAGGAACAGATCGGCCTGTTCGGGCACGCAGACCTCTCGTGTGCAGACGAGATATTGCGTGTGGAGCCTGATCGGCAATGCCGTGCCCGGCGCCAGTCCGGGCGGCACCTTCAGCGTGACCAGCGGGGCATAAGGCGCCTCGAACACATAGTTCATCAGGCCGACGACGAGCAGCTTGCCGGGCATCGGATAGGTCGGCGGCGAGACGGTCGCGCCCTGGGGCAGCGTCCAGTCGAGCTTGGCGGGGAAACCCGCATCGCCGGGATTTTCCCAATAGCCGTGCCAGCCCGGCTGTGGCCTGGTGTCGAGCGCCAGCGTCACCTCGCTGCCGGCGGCGGGCTGGGTGCTTTCGGCGAGCAGGCGAATCGCGAGGTGCGGCGCGGCGCTGGCCGGCGGCGGCACATCGGCTTGTGCCACCGCGCCCCAGATCGAAGCGGCGAACAATGTCATGATCAGGTAACCGAACGCACGCATCGCTGATCCTCGCCGCATTTTATGGCTTGCCCATAGCGGTGCCTCGCCGCCAATGCACCTGACTGTTCAAGGAAATCCCATGAAACGCCTGGCTTCGCTCGCCGCCCTCGCCGCCACGATGGTTTCCGCACCAATCGGGGCGCAGGAGGCACCGCCACCGGCCACCGCGCCGAAGCTGATCGTGGTGATCTCGGTCGACCAGTTCTCCGCCGATCTGCTCGCCGAATATCGCGACCATTCCACCGGCGGGTTCGCCCGGCTGCTCAAGGGCGCGGTGTTCCCGCATGCCTGGCAGGGCCATGCCGCGACCGAGACCTGCCCGGGCCATTCGACCATCCTGACCGGTTTCCGCCCCGAGCATACCGGCATCATCGCCAACAACTGGATCGACCAGCGCGTCGCCCGGGCCGACAAGTCGGTCTATTGCGCCGAGGACGAGACGGTGCCGGGCTCGGACTCGCAGAATTATACCGTGTCGGACAAGCATCTGCGCGTGCCGACCCTGGGCGAGCGGATGAAGGCCGCCAATGCCGATACGCGCGTCGTGTCGGTTGCCGGCAAGGACCGGGCGGCGGTGATGATGGGCGGCCACAAGATCGACCAATTGTGGTGGTGGGACGGCAAGGCGGCGTTCGTCTCCTATGCCGGCCGCGCGACGCCGCCGGTGGTGGCGCGCGCCAATGCCGCGACGGCGGCATTGATCGCGCAGGCGCAGCCGGCGCTCGACACGCCGGCCTGGTGCGCCCCGCATGACAAGGCTGTGGATCTCGGCGGCGGCACGACGGTGGGGACCGGGCATTTCGAGCGCGCCGCGGGCGATGCCAAGGCGTTCCGCGTCTCGCCGGCCTTCGACGCAGCGATCGTCGCGCTGGCGGCGGGCCTCGTCCAGGACATGAGACTCGGTCAGGGCAAGACGACCGACATCATCTCGATCGGCGCCTCGGCGACCGATTTCGTCGGCCATGCTTACGGCACCGAGGGCGCCGAGATGTGCATCCAGCTGTCGCAGCTCGACACGACGCTGGGGCGGTTCTTCGGCGTGCTCGATCGCACCGGGGTGGATTATGAGGTCGTGCTGACCGCCGATCATGGCGGCAACGACCTGCCCGAGCGCGAGGTGGCCAATGGCGTGGCCGAAGCGCAGCGCGTCGATGTTGCGCTGGCACCGGCCAATGTCGGCAAGGCGATCGCGGCGAAGCTCGGCATCGCCGGCGCGACGTTGCGTGGCGATATTCCCAGCGGCGACATCTGGCTCGATGCCTCGCTCACGCTGCCGCAACGCAGCGCCGTGCTGACCGCCGCCGTGGCGGCCTATGCCGCGCATCCGCAGGTTGCCGCAGTGTTCACCGCCGCCCAGTTGCGCGCCGCGCCGGAACCGAGTGGGCCGCCGGAAAACTGGACCTTGCTGCAGCGGGCGCGTGCTTCGTTCGACCCGGAGCGATCGGGCGATCTGGTCGTGCTGCTCAAGCCGCGTGTCACGGCCATACCCGACACCCAGCACACCTATGTCGCGACGCATGGCAGCGCCTGGGATTATGACCGCCGCGTGCCGATCCTGTTCTGGCGCAAGGGGCTGGCCGGGTTCGAGCATCCCGGCTCGGTCGAGACGGTCGATATCGCGCCGACGCTGGCGGCGCAGATCGGGCTGGCGATTCCGAAGCTCGACGGGAAATGCCTCGATCTGGGCGCCGGACAGGGCGCGCCGTGCCGATAGCGCGCACCTGTTCCACCTGTTTTTGCAGGTGATGTTTTTTTTGGGCAGCTCAAAACGGCGCTTTGGAAAACATTATCTTTTCAAATCAGATCTTTGTCCTAACGGGCCGATCCAACAAAGCAGGTCGATAACAGGTGCCGGAAAGGCCGCGAGCAGGTGCCTAACAGGTGCCTCGCAGGAGGCTCCGCATATAATCGACAATGAGAAAGAACCCGCCAGCGTAAAGCCGGCGGCCATGACGACGATGCCACGCCTCACGGCGGGATTGAATCGCGACGGAAACAATTCGACATGTGCTCGCAATGCGGATGTCAGACGCGGGGTGCGAAAGGATCGCACCATGCAAGCGACACGATCAGCAGCCAAACCCCAGCCGGGTTGCGCGATCGGGCATCACCGGCCCTATCGCATCGTCAGCGAGCCGGGGCAGCCCGAGATACAGCGCGCGATCTGCCGCGATTGCGGATCCGACCTGATGCGCACCCGCGCAACGCGGCGCTGGCTGTTTTCCGGGATCCTCGGTTAGGGTCCGTACTCAATAGCGGCAACGGCCGGGACGGAGCGGATTTTGGCGCACAGGTAGGAGCAAGGAGGAAGCGATGGCATTCCATCGTGACCGACGCGCGACGCCGCTGTGCGCCAAAAGCCGCCCGCCCCGAAGGGGTCGCCCGGAGCAGGCCGCTGGACCGCGTCGCTTGCTTGCGCGTAGCTTCAGCTACGCGTCTGCGCTACGCTCCTTGCCAGCGGCCTGCTCCGGGCGATCACGACCATTGCCGCTATTGAGTACGGACCCTAGCGCTTCTCGAAGGCGCGAACGCCCGCGCCCAAGCGGTTGGCGCCCAAAGCGAGCTGCTCATGACTGTAATCGGCGACGAAGGCCGGGCTGCGCGTCTCGCCGGGCGCGAGGCTGGCGACATTGCTCTCGACGCGCAGACCGGCAGCGGTGTAATTCTGATGCTCTGCCGCGACCACGATGAACGCCGTCCAGTTTTCCTTGTCGCGACCCTGGACGAAGGTGTTGCCGGAGATCAGACCGGTGCCGCCCTCGGGCAGGTCGATCATGTAATTGGTCTTGTGGCCGGCGGTGTCGTCAAAACTGTTGTTGCTGATCGTGGCGTGCGGGACGCGCAGTTTGACATAATGGCCGCCGGTGCCGCGCTCGAAGCGGGAATTGGTGATCGTCACCGAACCCTGGTTGGCAAGGTAGATGGCGTGGGAGCAACTGGGCGACTGGTCGCACTGGCCGAGACCCGAGAAGGTCGAATGGTCGATGGTGATCCGTTGCCCGCTCGGCTCGCCGCCGAGAATTCCCTCCTGACTGTCGAGGAAGGTCGAGTTGGTGACGGTCAGGTCGCCCATCTCGGTGCGTATGCCGGCGCCGTTGCCGTCGCTGACCTGCATGCCGCGGAACACGAGGCCATCGACCGCCGCGCGCTGGCCACGCAGCACGAATGCCGCCTTGTCCTCGCAGGCGGTACCCTCGAAGATCGCGGTGCCGGGCTGTATCGCCTTGAAGGTGATGTTGCCGCCCTGCTGCACCGTGCACTGGTGATAGACGCCGGGCGCGATGAGGATCGTCGCGGTGCCCATGCGGACCGATTGCACGGCATCGTTGATCGTCGCGAAACCTTCGCCGGTCTCGGCGATGGTGAAGGGCGCGCGTTGCTGCTGCGCCGCGGCGGGCGCGGTGAGCACAAGGGCGATGAGCGGGATGATGCGGCGCATGGGGCGATTTCCTTTGCGCCTGCCTGCGCGTGGGCGGGCGGCGAAGGGAAGCCGGGAAGACGGTTAATCGCCGCGTCGCGAAGCTCGACCGCTTAGCGCGCTGCGATGCTGTCCCGTATCGGTGCGTCGCATGGCGGCGTTAAGGCCCTCGGCGGGCGAGTTTCCAATGTGGAAAATCATCACTTGACGAATCGGAAAGTGACAAGCATTGCTTTCCACATTGGAAACCGGAGAAATCGTCATGCAGCCCTCTTCCACCGAAGCCGCCGAAGCACTGGCGGCAATGCGCGCGTCGCAGGCGCGGCTGGCGCAGGCGGCCGATTGCCCGCCCGAGCGGCACCTCGCCTTTGCCGCGTTGATGGGCGGAATCATCGCGACGCCGGTACTGCCCTTTCCCTACGCCCTCCTTGCCGAGGGCCTGCTGCTGCTCGGCGTCGGGCTGGTCATTCGCTGGGATCGTCGACGCACGGGCATGTTCATCAACGGCTATCGCGCCGGCCGCACGCGGCCACTGACCTTCGTGCTCGTGGCGGTGATCGTGATACTCTACATGGCCGGCGTCTGGCTGGTGCGCGATCGCGGGATCTGGTGGGCTCCGCTGGTCACCGGTACCGTTGCCGCGGGTGTCGGTTATTATTTCAGCACCGTGTGGCAGCGCATCTTCCGGCGGGAAATGGGCCTGGACGCATGAGCGAGCCTCGGTTGGCGTTCGATCCGGTGATCCACGCCCCTGCCCGGCTGCAGATCATGGCGGTGCTGGCGGGCGTGCAGGATGCCGAATTCGCGGTGCTGCGCAAGACTGCCGATGTCAGCGACTCCGTCCTCTCGAAGCATCTCTCGGCGCTAAGCGAGGCGGGGTATGTGCGGCTGCGCAAGGCTGCGATGGACGGGCGCCAGCGTACCTGGGCGTCGCTGACGCGCAGCGGGCGGACGGCGTTTCGGGGGCATGTCGCGGCGCTGACGGCGCTGGCGCGGGTGGTGGAGGATGTGAGCGAGCCAATCGAAAACGGGCAGTTAGCGGCAGAAGCTTAGCTCGCTATCGCCTTTCCCGTCATGCCGGACTTGTTCCGGCATCCACCGCTCCGCAAACCCATCGATCGCGATAAAGGCGGCACGGTGGACCCCGGAACTAGTCCGGGGTGACGGAACGGAGATAGCGTCTCAATCCAAATTCGGCCGCAACCAGCGCTCCGCCGTCGGCAGGTCGATCCCGCGGCGCCCGGCATATTCCTCGACCTGATCGCGGCCGATCCGCGCCACGCCGAAATAGCTCGCCTCGGCATGGCCGAAATAGAAACCCGACACCGCTGCCGTCGGCAGCATGGCAAAGCTTTCGGTCAGTTCGATGCCGGCATTCGCCCCGGCGTCGAGTTGCTCGAACAGGATGTTCTTGAGGCTGTGCTCCGGACAGGCGGGATAGCCCGGTGCTGGGCGAATGCCGCGATACTGTTCCTTGACCAGTGCCTCGTTGGTCAGCAGCTCGTCGGGCGCATAGCCCCATAGATCGGTGCGGACATGGAGGTGGAGGCGTTCGGCGAACGCCTCGGCGAGGCGGTCGGCGAGTGCCTTCAGCAGGATGTCGGAATAGTCGTCATTATCGGCCTTGAAGCGCGCGATGTGCGGATCGATGCCGTGGATGCTGACCGCGAAACCGCCCAGCCAGTCGCCGGCCGGATCGACGAAATCGGCCAGGCACATATTAGGCCGGCCCTCGCGCTTGACGATCTGCTGGCGCAGGAACGGCAGGCGCACGCCATTGTCGAGCACGACGTCATCGCCCTCGCGGCGGCACGGCCACAGCGCCGCGACGCCGCGCGCCGTCAGCCAGCCTTCCGCGATGATGCGATCAAGCATCGCCTGGGCATCGGCAAACAGGCCGCGCGCGCTTTCACCAACGATCTTGTCCTCGAGGATCGCGGGGTAATTGCCGGCCAACTCCCAGGCACGGAAGAAAGGCGTCCAGTCGATATAGTCGCGCAGATCGGCGATATCCCAAGCGTCGAAACGGTGCACGCCGGGTTGCACCGGGCCCGGGGCTTTCAACGCCATATCGGCCTTGAGACCATTGGCGCGCGCCTCGGCGATCGGCAGCAGGTCGTTCTGCTTGTTGCCCTCACGCGCCTTGCGCACCGCGGCATATTCGTCCGACGTCTTGAGCACGAAGGCGTCGCGCTGGGTATCGCTGACCAGGGTCGAGGCGACGCCGACCGCGCGGCTGGCGTCGAGCACATGGACGACGGGACCGTCATAGGCGGGCGAGATGCGCAGCGCGGTATGGACCTTGGAGGTGGTAGCACCGCCGATCAGCAGCGGCATGGTCATGCCGAGCCGTTTCATCTCCTCGGCAACGGTGACCATCTCGTCGAGTGACGGGGTGATCAGGCCCGACAGGCCGATCATGTCGGCGTCGTTCTCGTTCGCCGCGGCGATGATCTTCGACCACGGCACCATGACGCCGAGATCGACCACGTCGAAGCCGTTGCACTGCAGGACCACGCCGACGATGTTCTTGCCGATATCGTGCACATCGCCCTTGACGGTTGCCATGACGATCTTGCCCTTGCCGCGCGCGCCGGGCAGCTTCTCCGCCTCGATGAACGGCAGCAGGTGGGCCACCGCTTTCTTCATAACCCGTGCGCTTTTAACGACTTGTGGCAGGAACATCTTGCCCGATCCGAACAGATCGCCGACCACGTTCATGCCGTCCATCAGCGGCCCCTCGATCACCTCGATCGGGCGCTTGAAGCCGAGCCGGGCTTCTTCGGTATCGTCAACGACATGGGCGTCGATGCCGCGGACCAGGGCATATTCGAGCCGCTTATTGACCTCCCAGCCGCGCCATTCCTGCACCGCCTTCTCGGCCACGGCGTCTGTGCCGCGATAACGCTCGGCCAGCGCGACGAGGCGTTCTCCGGCGTCGGGGTCGCGGTTTAGCACGACATCCTCACACGCCGTGCGAAGTTCGGGGTCGATCGTATCGTAGACGTCGAGTTGGCCGGCGTTGACGATCGCCATGTCGAGCCCTGCGGGAATGGCGTGATAGAGGAACACCGAGTGCATTGCGCGGCGCACGGGCTCGTTGCCGCGGAAC
>NZ_JAQGLG010000122.1 GCF_028292965.1 Sphingomonas bacterium
TTCATAGGCTTCCGCCGGCACGCCGAACGTCATGCGCAGGAAGTTGCCGGTGTAGGACAGGCTGTTGTCGGGATAGAGGAAGGGCTGACCGACCGAATATTTATAGGCCATGGCGGCGATCGTCGGCATCTTGGCGATCAGGCGGTGGCTGGCGATCATGCGCTGATGCGGATCGGTGATGTCGGCCGAGTCGTGATAGAAAGCCGACAGCGCGCCGACCACGCCGCACATCACCGCCATCGGGTGCGCGTCTCGCCGGAAACCGCGATAAAAGGTCGCCAGCTGCTCGTGCAGCATGGTGTGGCGAGTGATGGTGTAGGTGAAATTGTCGAGCTCGGGTGCGCTCGGCAGCTCGCCGTTGAGCAGCAGGTAGCAGACTTCCATGAAGCTCGACTGCTCGGCCAGCTGGCCGATCGGATAGCCGCGATGGAGCAGCACACCCTCATCGCCATCGATATAGGTCAGCGCCGATTCGCAGCTCGCCGTGGAGGTGAAGCCGGGATCGTAGGTGAACATGCCGCTGTCGGCATAGAGCTTGCGGATGTCGATGACGTCGGGGCCGACGCTGCCCGACAGGACCTTATAGTCGTGATTGCCGAGTTTGATCGAGGGAGTGTCGGTCATCGCGCGTGCCCTTCCTTCTAATTCGTCATGCGGCCATCCGGTCGGCGATTCGTCCCAGGCTCTCGTCGCGCCCGAGCAGGTCGAGCACGTCGAAGATGCCGGGAGACGTCCGGCGACCGGTCAGCGCCGCGCGCAGCGGTTGCGCGACCTGGCCAAGTTTGACCGCCGCTTTTTCCGCAACGCGGCGAACCGCATCTTCCAAAACCCCCGTATCCCAGCTTTCGACCGCGTCAAGCTCGGCGTGCACAAGCGCGAGTAACCCTGGTGCATCCCCGGCGAGGAGCGGGGCCGCGTCTTCGTCGATTGGCAGTGGGCGCGCGGCGAACAGGAAGTCGGTGCCCTTGGCCAGGTCGACGAGATTGGCGGCGCGCGGCTTGAGCGAGATCATGCTGCGACGCAACAGATCGCGTTGATCCGGGGACGGCGTGAAGTCGAGTCGCGCGGTCACCAGATCGGCGAGGCGCGCATCGTCGGCCTCGCGGATATAATGGCCGTTGAGGTTCTCGAGCTTCTTCATGTCGAAGCGCGATGGCGAACGGCCGACGCCGTCGAGATCGAACCACTCGGTCGCCTGTGCGCGGCTGATGATCTCGTCGTCGCCATGGCCCCAGCCGAGACGGAGCAGGTAATTGGCCACCGCCTCGGGCAGCAGGCCGAGCTCGTCTCGATAGACGTCGACCGCCACCGCGTTCTTGCGCTTCGACATCTTGGTGCCGTCGGCGTTGAAGATCAGCGGGATATGGGCATAGATCGGCTCGGCCCAACCCATGGCGCGATAGATCGGCAACTGGCGGAAGGCGTTGTTGAGATGGTCGTCGCCGCGGATGACATGCGTCACGCCCATGTCGTGATCGTCGACCACCACCGCCAGCATATAGGTCGGGTTGCCGTCGGAGCGCAGCAGCACGAGATCGTCGATCTCGGCGTTCTGCACGGTCACTTCGCCCTGGACGAGATCATGGATCGTCGTCGCGCCTTCGGTCGGCGCCTTCAGCCGCACGACGAAGGGTTTGCCTTCCTCGTCGAGAAGCTTGTCGCGCCAGGGCGAGCGGATGCGCAGCGGCTTCTTTGCCGCTTCCGCCTCGGCACGCATCGCGGCGAGTTCTTCCTGCGTCAGGTAGCAGCGATAGGCAGCGCCGGCTTCGACCATCGCATGCGCGACCTCGGCATGGCGCGCGGCACGCTCGAACTGGAACACCGTGTCGCCGTCCCAGTCGAGATCGAGCCAGCGCATGCCGTCGAGGATCGCGCCGATCGCGGCCCCGGTCGATCGGGCGCGATCGGTGTCTTCGATCCGCAGCAGGAACTTGCCGCCATGGTGGCGGGCGAACAACAGGTTGAACAGCGCGGTGCGCGCGCCGCCGATGTGCAGAAAGCCGGTCGGTGATGGCGCGAAACGCGTCACCACTGCCGGAGTGTCGGGCGCGCCTGAATCGGCGGCCGCAGTATCAGACCTTGCGCCCAAACGCGCATGCTCCCAGAAAAATGAATTTCAATGGCCAGTTCAGCCGCCGATGCCGCTAGCACAGCACCCTCGCGGCTACAAATGGGCCGCTTCGCGCGCGATGCAAGGCGTCTGCGCGACGGATTGGAGCTATGGCTCGAGGCGGAGCGTGACCAGCTGGTGCTGTGGCTGCCGGTGGCGCTGGGCGCCGGGATCACCGCCTGGTTTCTTCTTCCCATGGCGCATCAGTGGCGCAGCGCGATCCTCGCCTTGGTTGCCATCGCCCTCATCGCGCTGGCGATCGGGCGAGGTGGCCGCGCCGGCCGCGCCATCGCGATCGGCGCGCTGGCCGCGGCGGCAGGGCTGGCACTGATCTGGTGGCGCGCGGAGGCGCATGCCGCGCCGGTGCTCGCCGGGCCGACCATCGTCACCTTCGAGGCGCGGGTCGAGCGGGTCGAACCCCTGCCGCCACGTCAGCTGGTGCGCGTCAGGCTCGCGCCGCTCCGCGTCGTCTCGGTGCCCGAGAGGCGGCAGTTCGACGATCGCCGGGGGCGTTATGGCAAGCGCGATCGCGCGCGCCGGGCCCCACAGGTGCTGCCGACCTTGCCGCCGCATCTGCGTGTCAACATCGCCGATGGCGATGTGCCGGCCGGTCTAAACGTGGGCGCGACGATACGACTCGGCGCGCGGCTGATGCCGCCGCCGACGCCGGCTGTGCCCGGTGCCTATGACTACTCGGCCGTGGCGTGGTTCGACGGGATCGGCGGCACGGGTCGCGGCTTCGCGCCCGTCACGATCGTGGCGCCCGCCGCTGCGCCGGAGGCGACCCTGCGTCAACGCCTGTCGCGCCATATCCAGGTGAGCGCGCCGGGTGGCGCAGGCGCGATCGCCGCGGCGCTTGCAACCGGCGATCAGGGCGCCATTCCGCAGGACGATGCCGACGCGATGCGGAAATCGGGGCTGGCGCATCTGCTGTCGGTCAGCGGCCTGCACATCACCGCGGTGGTCATCGCGGCAATGTTCCTCGTTACGCGGCTGCTCGCGTTGAGCCCGTGGATGGCCCTGCGCTTCCGCCTGCCGTTGATCGCTGCCGGCGCAGGCGCCCTGGCGGCGATCGGTTACACCATCCTCACCGGCGCCGAGGTGCCGACCTTGCGCTCCTGCGTCGCGGCGCTGCTGGTGCTTGTGGCACTGATGCTGGGGCGCGAGGCGATCACCTTGCGACTGGTCGCGGCCGGCGCGCTCATCGTGCTGCTGGTCTATCCCGAGTCGGTCGCCGGACCGAGCTTCCAACTGTCCTTCGCCGCCGTTGCCGCGATCGTCGCCTTGCACGAGCACCCGCGCGTGCGCGGCTGGTTCCTGAAGCGGGAGGAGGGCCGCTTGCGCAAGATTGGGCGCGAACTCGGCTCGCTGTTGCTCACCGGTGTGGTGGTGGAACTGGCGCTGCTGCCGATCTCGCTGTTCCATTTTCACAAGGCCGGCGTGTACGGCGCGGTGGCCAATATCATCGCCATCCCGTTGACGACGTTCGTCACCATGCCGCTGGAAGCGCTGGCGTTGCTGTTCGACACGGTCGGTGCCGGCGCGCCCTTCTGGTGGCTGACGGCGCGTTCGCTGGATCTGCTGCTGTGGATTGCGCATGGCGCGGCCAGCCTGCCTGGATCGAGCGCGGCGTTACCGTCCATGCCGGCGGGCGCCTTCGGCCTAATGGTGACCGGTGGTCTGTGGATCGGATTGTGGCGTACGCGCTGGCGGCGGCTCGGCGCGATCCCCTTCGCGGTCGGCGCGATCTGGGCACTGCTTACGCCCGCGCCCGACCTGCTGGTGACGGGCGACGGCCGACATGTCGCGGTTCGCACCGCCGATGGCGGCCTCGCGCTGCTGCGCGACCGCACCGGCGATTACGTTTCCGGTATGATGAGCGAGAATAGCGGCGCCGATGGTGAGCCGATGCTGTTGTCAGACCAACCCGACGCACGCTGCAGCCGCGACCTGTGCCTCGCCGAGCGTGAGGCAGGCGGGCGGCGCTGGCGCATCCTCTCGACGCGCAGCACCTACCTCGTGCCTGTCGACCAGCTGATCGCCGCCTGCGCGACGGCCGATATCGTGATCAGCGAGCGCCAATTGCCGCGCGGCTGCAAACCGCGCTGGCTACGCCTCGACCGCGCCACGCTGGCGCGCACCGGCGGTGTGGCGATTGCCTTGTCGAACGGATCGATCCGCACGGTTCGATCGGGTCCGACCGATCATCCATGGCAAAAGCACTGACGGCCAGTGGCCGCAACAGGTTGCCAGTCGGCGAACCATGGGCGACAAGGTGGCGATGGCTGCCGGAGCATCACCACTGGACCGCGTCGCGCCGTTCGTCGTCCACGATGATTTCCTGCCGGCGGAGGAACATCGTGCATTGCTCGATTGGACGCTCGAGCAAGAGCTGGATTTTCGCCCCTCGCATCTCGGCACCGGTGCCGTTGATGCGGCGATCCGCTCGTCGGGGCGATTGCCGGCTCATCACGATCAACCGTGGAAGGAGCGCTTCGCCTCGCGGATTCGCACATTGTTGCCTGAACTGATCGAAGGCCTCGCCATTCAGCCATTGGCCTGCAAGGCGATCGAACTGGAGTTGGCACGGCACAATGACGGCGATTTCTATCGTCGCCATATCGACACCGCGCTCAAGAGCGAGCGCCGCGCCGGCACGCGGACGATCAGCGCGGTCTACTATTTCCACGCCGAGCCGCAGGGCTTTTCTGGTGGCGCGCTACGGCTCCACGCCTTTTCGCGCCGCGACGGAAATGATCGGTTCAGCGATATCGTGCCGGTGCAGAACCGGCTCGTCGCTTTCCCGTCATGGGCGCCTCATCAAGTCATGCCGATCAGGTGCCCGTCAGGCCGGTTCGAGGACTCGCGTTTCTCGATCAATTGCTGGGTTCACCGCACCCCGCCGGATCAATAACGCCGCAACAGCCCCGACAGCTTGCCCTGCACGCGCACCTGCTCGGGGCGGTAACGCTGTGCGTCATAGGCGCGGTTGGCCGGATCGAGCCGGATCATCGCGCCTTCGTGGCGGAAATATTTGAGCGTTGCCTCGCTGTCTTCGATCAGCGCGACCACGATGTCACCGTCGCGCGCCGTGTCGGCGCGGCGGATCAGCGCATAATCGCCATCGAGAATGCCGGCCTCGACCATCGAGTCGCCGGAAACCTCGAGCGCATAATGCTCGCCGCTGCCGAGCAAGGCGGCGGGCACTGCGAGCATCGTGCTGCTCTCGAACGCCTCGATCGGCACACCGGCGGCGATGCGGCCGTGCAGCGGGATCTCGATCACGTCATTGGCCGGCTGGGGCAGGTTGCGGATATTGGCCGGTGTCGGTGCCGCCGTCGTGGTCTTGCGCGGCGGCTCGGCGCGCTCCGGCATGCGCAGCACTTCAAGCGCGCGGGCGCGGTTGGGCAGGCGGCGGAGAAACTTGCGTTCTTCCAGGGCACTGATCAGGCGGTGAACGCCCGACTTGGATTTGAGATCGAGCGCCTCCTTCATCTCCTCGAACGAGGGCGAGACGCCGCTCTCCTCCAGACGGTCATGGATGAAGCAGATCAGTTCATGCTGCTTGCGGGTTAGCATCCGGCAATCCTCCGTCGGAACAGACGAGGAACGTTTATGCAATGTTCCGCGCGCTTGTCAAGCGATGGGAAGTATTTCGATCTCATCGCCGGGTGCGGCGGCGGGCGCGTGCGGCTCGCGAACGATCAGGCAGTCGGCCCGGGCGAGGGTGCGCAGCATCGAACTGTCCTGGATCGCGGCGGCAAACACCCGGCCGTCGCGTGTCGCGGCGCGGAGATAATCGGTGCGGTGGTCATTGGCCTTGAGCGGTTCGCCGAGGATCGCGCTGCGCGTCGGCGGCAGGGGATCGGCGGCGCCCGACAGCGCGGCGATCAGCGGCTTGAGGAACAGGGTCGCGGTCATGAAGGCCGAGACGGGGTTGCCGGGCAGGCCGAGCACGACCGCATCGCCGAGGCCGCCGGCCATCATGGGTTTGCCGGGACGCAGCGCGATGCGCCAGAAATCCAGGCTGCCCCCGGCGGCGAGCAGCGCCGGGCGCACCAGGTCGTGATCGCCAACCGAGGCACCGCCGGTGGTCACGAGGATGTCGGCGCGGACCGCGGCGAAGGCGTCGCGCAGCGTGTCGAGCCGGTCGGGCAGGGTGCCGAGATCGACCACCTCGACCGGCCAGTCGGCGAGCATCGCGGCGAGCATCGCGCCATTCGACTCGGGCAACTGATCGTCGCGCAAGGGCATGCCCGGTCGCACCAGTTCATCGCCGGTTCCGGCGACCGCGACGACGACGCGGCGGCGCACGGGCAGTGTGGCATGCCCGCCGATCGCCGCGAGTGCGAGTCGCGCGGGCGTGATACGCACGCCGGCGGCAATCAGCACGTCGCCCCGGTGGAAATCGAGCCCGTATGGGCGAACATTGCCGCCTTCGTGTCTCGGCCCTTCGCCGGTCAGGCGGACCTCGTCGCCTAAGGCTTCCGCCTCTTCCTGCACCAGCACACTGTCGGCGCCATCCGGCAGCGGGGCGCCGGTGAAGATACGCGCCGTCTCCCGCGCGCCGAGCGCGCCGGCAAAGGCGCGGCCGGCGGCGCTTTCGCCGATCAGGTGGAAGGGGCCGGGCAGGTCGGCGAAGCGGATCGCATAGCCATCCATCGCCGACAGCTCTGCGGCCGGCTGGGTGCGCAACGCGACCACATCCTCCGCGGCCCAGCGACCGACCGATTGGGCGAGCGGTACGATCTCGATGGGCATCGATGGTCCCAGCGCGAACAGCCGCGTTTGCGCTTCGGCGACCGGGATGAGGGCGGGGGCGGTGCTCACGCCGCGTTCCCTATAACGCGTCGCGCCCGGCGGCTAGGCGTTCGCGCGGTGAAGGCGTATTCCCGCGCGCGGGGAGGCCGATCATGTTCAAGCCGCTGCTCGCCACATTGATGTTGTTGATCGCCGCCGCACCGGCCGATCCGGCGCATCCCGCCGCGTTGGTTGGCGAATATGACGGCCACCAGATGGAAATGGCCGCCGGATTGGAACTCAAGGCGGATGGCCGTTTCCAATATGGCCTGTCCTATGGTGCGCTCGACGAAGAAGCGGAAGGCAACTGGATGGCTGATCAGGGATCGGTGGTGCTGACCAGCGACCATGTCACGCCGCCGCGCTTCACCCCGGTCGAGCAGAAGGCCGGGCCGGCGCAGGAGCTGCGCATCGCGATCGATGTGCCGCACGGCATGAATCCGCAATATTTCAATGCGGTCGTCATCTTCGCTGACGGCCATGCGGTACAGGAGCAGCTGAGCGAGGACGAGAAGGTGATCCCGCTGGCGAACGGCGCGATGCCGACGCGGGTTATGATCGTGCTGTCGATCTTCGATCTTCATGGCGACTGGGTCGCGATCGACCTCGCAAAGGGCAACCGGCTGCGCTTCGGTTTCGAGGCCAATGATCTCGGCAAGGTCGATTTCCACGGTGCCGTGCTGAAAGACGAGGGCGGCGTGTTGTTGCTCGATCGTCATGGCCGCACGATCAGCTTCCGTCGCGTACACCGTCAGGGCTGATCGGTGGATCGGCATGGTCGGCGAATTTTGCGGGGTGACGCGAAAATCATCGGCGTTTTTTTGCGATTTTTTGCCGAATTTATTCCTGCTATATCAGTTCCTTGCCGGTCGCCTCCCCTGCTCCGAAGAGCAGGGGAGAAATATACGGCGAGTAGGGGAGAATATGTCTGACGGCAGGGCTACACCGCCCCCCGCACCAGGGAAGCGCTTCTATTCGATTCAACGATGCGAAAGAGCTGGTGTGTGTCGGGTTTTAACCCGAAGCACGGCCTACAATGCGCCCATCCCGCAAAGATTGAATCGAGTCAGGCGCGCCAGTCGCCCGATTTCCCGCCGGTCTTGCTGACGAGGCGCACGCCGCCGATGGTCATGGCTTTGTCGACCGCCTTGGCCATGTCGTAAATCGTCAGCAGCGCGACCGAGACGGCGGTCATCGCTTCCATCTCGACGCCGGTCTTGCCCTCGGTCGAGGCGGTCGCGGTGGCGGTGATGCCGGTGTCGTCAAAGGCGAAATCCACCGCCACGCGATTGAGCGGCAGCGGGTGGCAGAGCGGGATCAGTTCGGCGGTTTTCTTCGCCGCCATGATGCCGGCAATGCGCGCCACGGCGAGCACGTCGCCCTTGGCCGCCGCGCCGTCGCGGATCGCGGTCAGCGCAGCCGGTGACATTGCAATATGGCCGGTCGCGACCGCCTCGCGCAGCGTCACCGCCTTGCCCGAAACATCGACCATGCGGGCCGCGCCGGCCGCATCGAGATGGGTGAGGTCGCTCATCCGACCATCGCCCGCGTCGCTGCCTCGACGTCCGCCTGGCGCATCAACGCCTCGCCGATCAGGAAGCAATGCACACCGTGCCTCGCCATCTCGTCGAGGTCGGCGCGCGTCATCAGCCCGCTCTCGGCGACGAAGGTGCAATCGGCCGGCGCCTTGCCGATCAGCTCGTAGGTGCGCGCGAAATCGACGGTGAAGTCACGCAGGTCGCGATTGTTGACGCCGATCAGCCGCGATTTGAGCTTCATCGCGCGCTCCATTTCATGCTCGTCATGCACCTCGACCAGCACGTCCATCCCGCAATCCATGGCGCTGGCCTCGATCTCGGCAAGCAGCCCGTCGTCGAGCGCGGCCATGATCAGCAAGATCGCGTCGGCGCCGAGCGCGCGCGACTCGGGTACCTGCCATGGATCGACCATGAAATCCTTGCGCAGCACCGGCAGGTCGCACGCCTCGCGCGCGGCGGTGAGATAGTCGTCGGCGCCCTGGAACCAGCGCTCGTCGGTCAATACCGAGAGGCATGCGGCGCCACCGGCCTGATAGGCGCGGGCATGCGCCGGTGGATCGAAATCGGCGCGGATCAGCCCTTTGGAGGGGCTCGCCTTCTTGATCTCGGCGACCAGCGCATGGCCGGTCGCGGCCTTGGCGTCGAGCGCGGCGCGGAAGCCGCGTGGCGGCGTCTGGACGTGGATGCGCGCGTCGATCTGGCTCAGCGGGATCGTCGCCTTACGCGCGGCGACGTCGGCGCGCTTGGTTTCCAGGATGCGGTCGAGGATGTTGCTCATGAATAAGCGATCCAGCGGTCGAGCAGCGCGTTGGCCGCGCTGCTGTCCAGGGCTGCGGCGGCCTTTTCGGCGCCATCGGTGAGGGTGTCGGCGGTGCCGGCGACGACCAACGCCGCGGCGGCGTTGAGCAGCACGGCATCGCGATAGGCGCCGCGTTCGCCGAGCAGCAGGCGGCGGAGTGCGGCGGCGTTGTAATAGGGATCCCCACCATGGAGCGCCGCGATCGGGTGGCGGGGCAGGCGGGCATCCTCGGGCGCAATATGGTCGGGCAGGGCGACCGCACCGATGCTGACCGCGATGCTCGGGCCTGCGCCGGACAACTCGTCGAGCCCTTCTTCGCCGGATACGATCAGCCCGGCCTCGGTGCCGAGCTGGCGCAGCGCCTCGGCATAGACCGGAGCGTAATCGGGACGGGCGATGCCGATCAACTGGCGCGTGACATGCGCCGGGTTGGCCAGCGGGCCCATCAGGTTGAAGATCGTGCGCTTGCCGATCTGGCGGCGGATCGGGGTGATGCGCTTCATCGCCGGATGATGATTGGCGGCGAACAGGAAGCAGATGCCGATATCGTTGAGGCTCGCCTCGGCCTTGGCCCCGGCACGCTCCATGTCGAGGCCGAGCGCCTCCAGCGTATCGGCCGCGCCGGCCTTGGACGAGGCCGCGCGATTGCCGTGCTTGGCGACGGGCACACCGCAGGCGGCGACCACCATCGCCACCGCGGTGGAGACGTTGAGCGTGTGGTGTCCGTCTCCGCCGGTGCCGCAGACGTCAATTGCGCCGGCGGGGGCGTCGATCGGGATCAGCCTGGCGCGCAGCCCGCGCGCGGCCTCGGCGATCTCGATCGCGGTCTCGCCGCGGTCGGACAGGCCGATGAGGAAGTCGGCGATCGCTTCTTCCGAGGTCTTCGCATCGAGAATGTCGGCAAAGGCCTGGGCCGCGTTTTCGCGCGACAAGGGGCTCGACGGGTCGGGTAGTGACGTAGTGCCGGTCACACGAGCACCCGGTTCGCCAAGGCGGTCAACTTCTGTCCGGTCAGTTTGAGGAAATTGCCGAGCAGTTTGTGGCCATGCTCGGTGGCGATGCTTTCCGGGTGGAACTGCACGCCATGAATCGGCAGCGTCGCGTGGCGGAAACCCATTACCGACCCGTCATCGGCGGTGGCGTTGACGATCAGTTCGGCGGGAATGTCGTCGACGATCAGCGAGTGATAGCGCGTCGCGGTGAATGGCGATGGCACATCCGCGAACACGCCGCTGCCGTCATGGGTGATCGGCGAGGTCTTGCCGTGCATCAGCCCGCCGCGCACCACGCGGCCGCCGAAATGCTGTCCGATCGACTGATGGCCGAGGCATACGCCGAGCAGCGGCTTTCCCGCTTCGGCACAGGCGGCGACCAGATCGAGGCTGATCCCGGCCTCGTTCGGCGTGCACGGGCCGGGCGAGATGAGGAAACCTAGCGCGTTGCTGCCCAGCGCGTCGGCGGCGCTGATCTCGTCGTTGCGCACCACTTTCACCTCGGCGCCCAGCTCCATCAGATAATGGACCAGGTTCCAGGTGAAGCTGTCGTAATTGTCGATGACGAGGATCATGCGCAGCGCCGCTAAAGGTTTTGCGCGGACTCGACAATCACCCCGCGCATCACCACTTGCCAATCGTTACGCAATCGCACCGCGATGATATCTTGTTCAGCGTGGAGCAAGGCGGCGGAACGGACGTTATAGCGGCAAGGAGTTCACCCGATGTCCCGTATTCTCGTCGCCCTGGCATTGCTGGCGCTGCCCGGTGCCGCGCTCGCGCAGAGCAATGCGGCGCCTGCCGCACCCACCGCGACCGCCGGTCAGCAACAGGCCGAATCGGGCCAGCCGCCCAAGCGCATCCGCGATATCTCGCTCGCCGCGGGCCAGCCTTGCCCGGCGGCGGCGGCAGACGAGGTGGTCGTGTGCCATGCCCTCGACGATCCGTATCGCATCCCCAAGCCGCTGCGCGACCAGCATGTGATCGCGCCGCAGAACCAGAGCTGGGTCAACCGTGCGGCGACGATGGACGAGGTCGGGCGCAAGGCCGGTGGCCTTCCCGATACCTGCTCGCCGGTTGGTTCGGGCGGGGCGACGGGCTGCACCGCGCAGATGTTGCGCCAGTGGACCGCCGAGCAACGCGCCAAGCGCAATGGCCAGCCGATCGACGATTCGGGTCAGCCGTAAATTAACCGGGCCCCTGCGGAAGCAGGAGCAGACCCACAAGCGACGCGTTCCGCAATGCTGGACTCCTGCTTCCGCAGGAGCACGGGCTTTTTATTGGCCGAAACCGGCCTCCCCTGCGCGCCGCACCGCCTCGCGCGCGGCGGCTAAGAGCGCCCCCGCCTTGGCTTCGCATTCGCGCTGCTCATAGGTCGGGTCGCTGTCGGCGACGATGCCGGCGCCGGCCTGGACGTGCATGATGCCGTCCTTGACCACCGCCGTACGCAGCACGATGCATGAATCCATCGATCCGTCGGGCGAGAAATAGCCGACACCGCCGGCATAGGCGCCGCGCACCTCGCCCTCCAGCTCGGCGATCACCTCGCAGGCGCGGACCTTGGGCGCGCCCGAGACCGTGCCGGCGGGGAAGCCGGCGAACAGCGCGTCGAGCGCATCATGCTTCGCGTCGAGCCGGCCGATGACGTTCGACACGATGTGCATGACATGGCTGTAGAATTCGGTGGTGTAGCTCGCCGTGACCTGCACGCTGCCGGCTTCGGCGACGCGGCCGACATCGTTGCGGCCCAGATCGAGCAGCATGAGATGTTCGGCGCGCTCCTTGGGGTCGGCGAGCAGGCTCAGGCGGTTGGTCTCGTCCTCGGCCGCCGTCTTGCCACGCGGCCGGGTGCCGGCGATCGGCCGGATCGTCACCTCGCCGTCGCGCACGCGGACGAGGATTTCCGGGCTCGATCCGGTCAGGGTGAAGCCGGGCAGATCGAGATGATAGAGGAACGGCGAAGGGTTGATGCGGCGCAGTGCGCGGTACAGCTCGAATGGCGGCAGCACGAAGGGCACGGTGAAGCGCTGCGCCAGCACGACCTGGAAGATGTCGCCGGCGACGATATATTCCTTGGCGCGCGCGACCATCTCGCCATAGCGCCCGGCAGCCAGGGTCGGGGTCAGTGCGACGTCGGCACCGTCTTCGCTGCGCACCGGCGGCGGCAGGCCGGCGCTGGCCAGTTTCGCGGCGACCGCGTCGATCCGCTCGACCGCATCGGCGACGATGGCGTCGGGCGTGCGGGTCGCATCGGGCCAGACCGGCGCGACGAGGAAAAGTTCGTCGGCGAGGCGATCGAAGATCAGCACCACCGTCGGCCGCACGAACATCATGTCGGGCAGGCCCAGCGCGTCCTTTTCCGGGCGCGGCAGACGCTCGACCAGGCCGATCGTCTCATAGCCGAAATAGCCGACCAGGCAGGCCAAAGCGCGCGGGAGTTCCGCCGGCACGTCCATGCGGCACGACGCGACCAGCGTGCGCAACGCGCCGAGCGTGGGCTGTTCGCATGCTGCGAAAGCCGCACGGTCGGTCAGCCAGTGCGGGTTGATCGCGGCGTCATTGCCCTGCGCGCGGAATACCAGATCGGGGGCGAGCCCGATCAGGCTGTGGCGCCCGCGCGTTTCGCCGCCCTCGACCGATTCGAGCAGGAAATCGCCGCGTCCCGGCTCGATCAGCTTCAGCGCGGCGGCGACCGGAGTCTCGGTGTCGGCGATCTGCCGACGCCAGACCAGAGCGGGCCGCCCGCCCGCAAGCGCGGCGGCGGCGTCCGCGCGGCCGTCTTGCGGATCAGGGCTGATCGGGGCTCGCCTGGCCGGACAAGGTGGCGCGAAGTGCGGCCACATTCTTGTCGTTCTTCGTCACGCCGACCGCGGCGCGCACTGCCTTGGCGAATTGCTCGACATATTCGCGGCCCATCGTCGACGAGAGATCGCTGCGAATACCATTAATCACGCCGGGGCGGCTGGTTGCGTCGCCGGGCGTGATCTTGCTCACCCACAGGATGATATAGGCGGCGTGATCGGGCGTCTCCATCACCTTGGCGGTGCGCTCGTTCATCTTGAACATCTGCACCAGCGGCGGCGGCGGGGGTGGAGCATTGGGGCGCTGGATCAACTGCGCGCGCGCCGCCGATACGGTTTGCGCCGGCTTCAGTGTCAGCCCGGTCGCGCTCAGCGCCTGGGCGAAGGGGACGCCCTTGGCCAGCTGTGCCGACACGGCGTCGGCGATCTTGCGTGCCTCGCGCAGATTGCGATCGGCGATGAAATCCTTGACCAAGGCGTCGTGCATCTGCGCCATCGGGCGCGGCGCGGCGGCGACGATCTTGTCGATCGCGATCAGCGCGAAGCTGCCGTCCTGACCAACCGGTGCCATTTGCGGGCCCTCGGCCGGGTCCATGCCGAATGCGGCTTGCGTGATCGGCACCAGCTTGGGGTCGGGCTGTGCCTTGGCGTCATCCGGGTTGGCGCCGGTGGCGAGCAGCGGCGCCGTGGTGATCGGGGTGAGTTTGTAGCGGGCGACGACGTCGCCGAAGCTCGCCTTGCCGCTGATCGCGTCGTCGATCGCGTCGTGGAGCTTGCCCATCGCGACCTGCGTCTTGGTGGCGGCGATCGCTTTGACGATGTCCGGCCGTGCCTGTTCAAGCGACTTGCCGGCGACCTGGGTGATCGCCTCGACACGCGCTACGGCATAGCCGAGCGGCGTGCGCACCGGCCCGACGATACCGCCTTTGGCGGCACCGAAGGCCGCGTCCGCCAGCGCGGCGGAGCCCTGCGCCGCGTAACCGGCCTTCTCGACATCCTTGATCGTCGCGGCGGACAGGCCGACGCCCTGTGCCGCCGCCTCGAGCGATGTGCCGCTCTTCACCTTGGCGGCCAGCGCGCTCGCGGCGGCCTGATCGGTGACGACCACCTGCACCAGGGTGCGCTTCTCGGTCGGCAGATAACGCGCGCGATCAGCATTATAGGTCGCGGCGATTTCCTGCTCGGTCGGCGTCGCCTCGGCCTTGACCTGCTCCGGCGCGATGATCGCGTAACGCACGGCGCGGCGCTCGGGCACGACATAGCGCGTGGTGTTGCGCTTGTAGAAATCGGCCAGCTCGGTGTCGGTGGGCGCCGGGCCGGCGCGCATCGCGCTGGCCGGGATCAGCCCGATCTGCCCGTCGCGCCGTTCGAGCAGCAGCGAGGCATAGGGCAGCGCCAGTCTGCCCGGCACCTGCGAGGCGCTGATCGTCGGGATGACGAGCTGCTTGGCCAGCGCACCCTGCGTCACCTGGCGCGTCAGCTGCGCCAAGGTGGTGCGGGTGGTGGCGAGATACTGGTCGAAGGTGCGCTGGTTGAACTTGCCGCTGGCGTCCTGGAAACCCGGGCTCGCCTTGATCAGGCTCTGCACATAGGCGTCGCTGACGGCCATTTTCTGCTGCGCGGCGAACTGCTCCAGCGCGAGACCGTCGACCAGCTGGTCATAGGTCTGGTCCATGCCGCCGGCGGTGACGTACTGCGCCAGCGTCAGACTCGGCTGCTGCTGGCGATAATTGTCGTAATCGCTTTCGATCTTGGCGCGCAGTTCGGCGCTGCCGACGCGGTATTTGCCGACGGTGGCGACATCATCCCTGCTTGCGGCGCTGCCGCCGTCAAGGCCCGCGCCGTTGAAGATGCCGCTCCCGCCCAGGCCGAGCAGCGCGAACCCGAACAATGCCAGGAAGCTGATGGTCAAGCCGACCTTCGAATTGATCAAACGGCGGAGAAGGCTGATCATGGTGGAGCAGGGCCGATCTATGCGTAAAAACGAAACACGAAGGCGTCGCTTTACGGACAGGTGACGGCCGCTTCAAGCTTGTGCGCACGCTCACTCGCGCTAAGCGAACCTGGAACCGATCGGGGGAACGCATGCGACGCAAGCTGGTGGCCGGAAACTGGAAGATGAACGGCGATCTCGCCGCACTGGCCGAACTCGACGGCATCGCCGCCGCGGCGGCTGCGCATCCCGGCGTCGATGTGGCCATCGCGGTGCCGGCAACGCTGATCGCGCCGGCAGCAGCGCGTGCGCCGACGCTCGCGATCGGTGCCGAGGACGTCCATTCGGCCGACAAGGGTGCGCATACCGGCTGTATCTCCGCACCGATGATCGGGGAGGCGGGCGCACGCTTCTCGATCGTCGGCCATAGCGAGCGCCGTGCCGACAATGGCGAGACCGACGCCGATGTGAAGGCCAAGGCCGAGGCACTGCGGCGGCATGGCCTGTCGGCGATCCTGTGCGTTGGTGAGACGCTGGCCGAGCGTGACGCGGGCCGGGCGATCGAGGTGGTGACGGCGCAGCTAACGGGTTCGTTGCCCGAGGGAGCGGCGGCGTCGTGGCTGTCGATCGCCTATGAGCCGGTATGGGCGATCGGTACCGGGCGCACACCGACCGTTGTGGATGTCGCGGACATGCACGGCGCGATTCGGGCGAAGTTGCGGGAACTGATCGGTGACGATGCCGAGGCGATGCGGTTGCTTTACGGCGGGTCGGTCACGGCCGACAATGCGGGCGAATTGCTCGAAGCGGGCGATGTCGATGGCGCGCTGGTTGGCGGTGCCAGCCTGACGGCGGCGAAGTTCGTGCCGATTATCGCGGCTGCCTAATCTACCATCCACCCCGGCGCAGGCCGGGGCCCAGGTGGGAAAGCTCTGGTTTAATCGAGAAGTCACACCAACTGGGCCCCGGCCTGCGCCGGGGTGGTGGAGGGGAGAAGAGCGCGGCCGCTAACCCCCGTAACGCGCCTTCAACACCGCCCATGTCGCCCTCAGCCCCAGCGCCTCGCCGCCCTTGGGTCGCCCCGGCTTGGCCGATGTCCGCCACGCGAACGTATCGAAATGCACCCAGGGCGTATTCTCCGGCACGAAGCGACGCAGGAACAGTGCCGCGGTCACCGCGCCGGCATAGCCACCATCGGGCGCGTTGACCAAATCGGCGACGTCGGAGGCGAACATCTCGTCATAACCGTCCCACAAGGGCAGCCGCCACAACGGGTCGCCCACCGCCGTGCCCGCCGCCAGCAACTCCTCGGCGAGGTCATCGTCATTGGCGAAGGTCGCCGGCAGATCGGGGCCGAGCGCGACGCGCGCAGCGCCGGTCAGCGTAGCGAAGTCGATGATCAGCGCCGGCTTGTCCTCACCCGCCCGGGTGATCGTGTCGCCGAGGATTAGCCTCCCTTCGGCATCGGTATTGGTGTTCTCGACCGTCAGGCCCTTGCGCGTCGCGAGCACGTCGCCGGGGCGGAAGGCGTTGCCGGCGATGCTGTTCTCGACCGCCGGGATCAGCAGGTGCAGCCGCACCTTCAAGCGCCCGGCCATGACCAGTCCGGCCAGCGCCAGCGCGTGCGCCGCGCCACCCATGTCCTTCTTCATCAGCCGCATGCCGGCCGAAGGCTTGATGTCGAGACCGCCCGAATCGAAACACACGCCCTTGCCGATGATCGCCACGCGCGGATGCGCCGGGTTGCCCCATTCGAGCTCGATCAGCCGCGGCTCACGGCCCTTGGCCGCGGCCTGGCCGACGGCGAGAATCATCGGATAGCCCTTGGCCAGCGCGTCGCCCTTGGTCACACCGAAGATCGCGCCATGCGTCTTGGCCAGCGCCGCGGCTTCGGCCTCCAGTTCGGCCGGGCCGAGATCGGCGGCGGCGGTGTTGACCAGGTCGCGTACCTTGGCGGTGGCCTCGGCGATGCGGGTGATCTCCTCGATCCGCGCCGGTTCGCCGGTCAGCAGCACGCGCGGCCCGGTAGGCTTGTCGTCCTTGCGGTAGCGTTCGAAACGATATTGCGCCAGCAGCCAGCCGAGCATCGCCGCGCCGGGCTCGCCCTCGGCAAGGCGATAGGTGCCTTCAGGCAGTTGATCGCCGAGCGAGGCGATGCGCCACGGCGAGCTCGCCGCCTCATTGCACACCAGCAGCATCGACCATTCATCGGCCTTGTCGCCGGGCAGCACAGCACGGTTGCCCGCCTTGCCGGTCAGCCGGTGCGCGGCAACGGCGGTGCGCACGCGCGGTGGCTGGGTGCCGAGCCATTTCTCCCAGGCATCCGGATGGACGACATGGATCAGCCGCGCGGGCTGGCCGCGATCGGCCTTGAGCAATCCTGCGAAACGATCCGCCATCAGTTTGCCGGCGAGATCAGGAATTGCTCGAACCGGCCATGGTCGCCTGGCTCGAGGAAAGTGCTGAGGATCAAGGTCTTGTCCTTGTAGACGAGGCGATAGCTGCGCAGCACGAAACCGCCGCGCAGGCGCAACGGGCCTGCCTGGGTGAAACTCTCCGGCGTGCCGAGCGGGGCAAGGCTCGCCTTGAAGTCGGCGATTGCCACGGGCGTGAAGTAGAAATTGGCGTCGTCGGTCAATTCCGCGCGGTCGATCTGGCCGGCGCGTAGCAGGTCGAACAGCGCGCGTGCCCGCGTCCCCGCCGCGAGATCGGCGGCATTGGCCGGGGCCGGGGGCAGCAGCGCCTTGGACAGCTTGGTCGCGATGTCCGAGGCGGCACCGGCCGACCAGGTGTTGGTCAGCACGACGAACGCCGCCTTGTCGTCGGGGAAGACGAGATTTTCGGAAATGAAACCGACCGCCTCGCCGCTATGTTCGATCATCTTGCGGCCGTCCTGCGACCCGATGAACACGCCTAGCCCGTAGCGCGAGTTGCTGCCGTCGCTCAGCCTGATCGGCGTTTCCTGGGCCTGCCAGTCGGCCGGTGCCAGAATCGTGCGGTCGATCCGCGCGATATCCCATTTGGCGAGATCGCTGGCGCTCATCGACAATTCGCCAGCGGCGAACAGCCAGCCATTTGCGGCGGGCGGCTCGACCCGGAGCGGGCCGAGCGCATGGCGACCATAGCCTTGCGGGAAGTTCGGGCCGGTCGCGAGATCCTGATCATAGGCGGTCATACCCAGCGGCTTGAAGATGCGGCGCTGGAGGAAGGCGAGCAGCGGTTCGCCGGCCACTTTCTCGACGATCATGCCAGCAACGACATAGCCAGTGTTGGAATATTGCCACTGCGTGCCGGGCGCGAAGTCGAGCGGCTTCTTGGCCCAACGATCGACGATGCCCTGTGGCGTGACCGGCGTGGCCATCGCCTTGAAGCTGTAATCCTGCGGCCAGTAATCCTGCAGTCCAGACGTGTGGCTGAGCAACTGGCGGATGGTGATATGGTCGCCCTCGGTGATGCCGGGGATATATTTCGACACCACATCGTCGAGGCTCAATTTGCCGTCCTCGGCCAGCAGCAGCACCGCCGCGCCGGCGAACTGCTTGGAGATCGAGGCGATCTGGTAGGGCAAAGTGGGCGATGCGACCGGCATCGTCTCCGACGCCTTGCCATAAGCGTGCGCGAACACGATCCGCCCGCCGCGCACCACCGCGATCGAGGCGGAAGGGGTGCCGGTGGCGGACAGTTGCGACGTGACGATCTTGTCGACCTGCGCCCGTTCGGCGGCGGTCAGATCCTGCGCGGCGACGGGCACGGCGAACAACAGGGTGGCGGCAACGGCAAAAGAGCGGAACGGACGCATCGAAATCCTCGGGCAGCGACGACAGTGGAGCGATCCTTACAGAATGGCGCGCGGCGCGCCAGATGCGGCGACGCATGGCTTTTCGCAAGCGACCCGCTAGGCTCTCGCCCAACAGGGGAGGCGCGACATGACGCAGGCAATCACGACGCGGAGCGTGCTCATCGCGCTGGCGCTGACGGCGCTCTCCGCGCTGGGCGTCGTCACCCTGCTTTCCGCACTCGGGCCGAACTGGGCTACCTATGCGCCGGCCACCTGTACCGCGACGCACTGCTTCTGCGAGATACCGCGGATTGGCGCGCTGGTGCTGCAGCCGGCAGACAGCTGGTCGTCTTATGGTTATGCCTTTGTCGGTTTCCTGATGATCGTGCTGGCCGGCCGGCGCGACTGGGCATCGGCGATGCCGCCGCTCGCCGCACGGACCTTCGGGCTGACCGCGATCACCGTCGGGCTCGGTTCGGTGCTGATGCACGCCACGCTAACCCTATGGGGGCAGTTCTTCGATGTGCTCGGCATGTATCTGGTCGGCTCATTCCTGCTGGTGCGCGCTCTGGCGCGGTGGCGGCGCATCCCGGATGGTCGCGCGATCGTGATTTACGCCCTGTTATGCGCCGCGCTGGTCGCGCTGTTGATCCTCATGCCTGAAGTGCGGCGCTGGCTGTTCGCCGTGCTGCTGATCCTCGCCATCATGGTCGAGCTGATTTTCGCGCGTCCACTGCGCCCCGGCGCGCGGATCGGTTTCTATCTTGGCGGGATACTCGCCAAGGCGGTGGCGTTCACGATCTGGATCCTCGATCAGAAAGGCGTGGTCTGTGCGCCGCACAGCCTTTGGCAGGGCCATGCGGTGTGGCATCTGCTCGGTGCGACGTCACTGTGGCTGTCGTTCAGCTATTATCGCAGCGAGCGAGCGGCAGGTGTTGCGGCCTGAGGGCGCGCCGGCGGAGACGCCGCGACGGGTAGCGCCGGCGGAGCGGCCGGGGCGGTGCCGCAGATCGTCATCGCCCGGTCGATCATCGCCGTCAGCCGCCCCTGCGCATCGGCCAGACCAGCGGTATCCGAGCCGCGCTCGCGGGTCTCGAAATTGATATAGGTAAGCCGGTGGTCGAGCGCATAGTTCGACAGCGACCCGTCGCTGCTCGAGACCTGCTCTGTGATGAGATTGAAATCGGCCGCCATCAATGACCGGACGCAAAACGCCGCGCGCCAATCGCCGCCCACGGTAAACGGAACCAGGGCGAGTGTATCCTCGTCGTCGAACGGCCAACCCTTCTTCAACGAGGGATGCGGAATGTAGCGCGCCGTGCACAGCCGGATCGAAATGTCGCCGCTGCCGCCGAGGCCGGCGATCGGGCACAGCGAAATGCCCTGCGCGAAGCCCGGCGAATTGGTGTGCAGCGCGACGATCAAGCGTGGTGGCGTGCCGAGATCGGCCAGCATCCTTTCGGCGTAAAGCGGGATGGCGTCATAGAAGTGGCGATTGGGGTCGACCGACGCGCCGCGGGCCGCATCATAATTCATGCGCCCCGCCCGGTCGTCGATCGCCATAGCGATGCCGCCATAGCGGCGTAGCGCGATCAGGGCCGCGCCGAAGGTGGCATTCTCATTATCATGCGGCAGCACCCATAACGGGCCATCGCGATGCTGCTCATTGACGATGCGCCAGACGCTCCAGTTGATTTCGCCATCGCTGAAGACCAGCCGCCGCACCGACATTCCGGCCCACTCTTTGGGGTCGCGGTGCCGCGCGAAATCCTCGTCGTCGATCGTCAGCGGGTCGATCACCTCGCTCCAGGCCGGAGGCACGATGTACAAGGCGGGAGCGGCGGATGACGGTGGCGTCGTGGGCGTCGTTTGCGCGGCCAAGGCACACGGCTGGAGCATAAGCGCCAGTGCAATCGAAACGTTGGCGATGGAGGCGCTGCGCATGCGGGAGACGTTAAGCTAATTGTGCGGCGCAGCAATTGGTCAAAAACGTCATCCTTCGCTCAGGCCGGGACAGGCACCCCAAACAGGTCGTGCTCGTCGGCATCCTCGATCGTGACGGGAACGATGTCGCCCACCTTCAGGTTCCCGGCATCGCGCAGATGCACCTCGCCGTCGATCTCGGGCGCGTCGGCCTGTGAGCGGCCGGTCGCGCCATCCTCATCGACGACATCGATGATCACGTCCAGCGTGCGACCGATCTTGGCCTGGAGCTTGGCGGCGGATATTGCCGCGGTCTTCTCCATGATGCGCGCGTAACGCTCTTCCTTGATTTCTTCCGGCACCTGGTCGGGCAGGGCATTGGCCGAGGCACCTTCGACGGGCTCGAAGCGGAACGCACCGACACGGTCGAGTTGCGCCTCGTCGAGCCAGTCGAGCAGGTACTGGAAATCGGCCTCGGTCTCGCCCGGGAAACCTACGACGAAGGTCGAGCGGATCGTGATGTCCGGCGCGATCTCGCGCCATTTGCGGATGCGCTCGAGCACCTTGGCCTCGTTGGCCGGGCGCTTCATCGCACGCAGCACATTGGGCGCGGCGTGCTGGAAGGGGATGTCGAGATAGGGCAGCACCAGCCCCTCGGCCATCAGGGGAATGACCTGGTCGACATGTGGGTAGGGGTAGACATAGTGCAGCCGCACCCAGGGCGCGATCTTGCCGAGTTCGCGCGACAGGTCGGTCATGTGCGCGCGCACCTCGCCGCCATGCCAGGGGCGCGGCTGGTGCCGGATATCGACGCCGTAAGCCGAGGTGTCCTGGCTGATCACCAGCAATTCCTTGGTGCCGGCCGTGACCAGTTTCTCGGCCTCGCGCAGGATCGCGTCGGGACGCCGGCTGACGAGATCGCCGCGCAGTGACGGGATGATGCAGAAGGCGCAGCGATGGTTGCAGCCTTCTGAGATCTTCAGATAGCTGTAATGGCGCGGGGTCAGCTTTAGCCCGGCATCGGGCACCAGGTTGAGGAAGGCGGAAGGCGGCATCGGTGCCGCGTCGTGCACCGCGCCGACCACTTCCTCATATTGATGCGCGCCGGTCACCGCGAGCACGCCCGGGAAGCGTGCGCGGATGACTTCCGCTTCCTTGCCCATGCAGCCGGTGACGATCACGCGGCCATTCTCGGCAATCGCCTCGCCGATCGCTTCCAGGCTCTCCTCCTTGGCGGAATCGAGAAAGCCGCAGGTGTTGACTAGCACGACATCGGCGCCGGCATAGTCGGCCGACATCTGATAGCCGTCGGAACGCAGCTTGGTCAGGATGCGCTCGCTGTCGACCAGATTCTTGGGACAGCCGAGCGAAACCATGCCGACGCGCGGCGGGGAGGGGAGGACGGTAGCCATGGGAAGCCGCCCACATAGTGATTTTCGGCGCGATTGAACAGGGGCGGCGCGCGGCATAACATGGCGGCACCGTAACGACAGGGGGAGAGGATGATGGGAACGCAGATTCACTGGCTGGCGATACTGGTTGCCGCGGTCGCGGGATTCGCCGTTGGCGGCGTATGGTACGGGCCGCTGCTGGGCAAGGCCTGGATGGCGGAGCGCGGCGTGACGCCGGAGTCGGCCAAGGACGGCTTCAACATGCCGCTCGTCTTCGGCACCACCTTCGTGCTCAATCTGGTAGCCGCGTTCGTGCTCGATCATGTCTTCGGCACCTATGGCCATCCGGCGATGGGTCTGGCCGTAATGATCGCGGGCGGCGTCGCGCTGGGGTTCATCGCAACGTCGATCGGCGTGAACTATTTGTTCTCGCGGATGAGCCTGAAGCTGTTCCTGATCGATGCCGGTTATTGGCTGGTGATCTACTGCGTCATGGGTGCGATCCTGGCGGCCTTGTCCTGAGCTTGGCGGGAGGACTGACGTGATCGAATTGTCGCTCCTCCCGCATCCGGATTTGCCGAGCGTCGCCGTCAATGCGATTCGTGTGACGGCCGAGCGGATCACTGCCGACAGCCTGACCCTGCGCTATGTCGTTACCGGCTCCATCGCCGACATCGCCTGGCCGGCGCCCGCGGTGCGCACTTTCACCGACGAGCTTTGGCGCCATAGCTGCCTGGAAGCGTTCATAGCCCGCGAAGGCGGCATCGGCTATCGTGAGATCAACCTGGCACCGTCGGGTGCCTGGGCCGCCTATGCGTTCGATGGATATCGCGCCGGGATGCGTCGTGCCGATATCGCGACGCCGGCCGGATTCGCGTGGCGGGAGGGGGACAGCACCGCCGAATTGACCGCCACGCTGGCCATTCCCGCTTTTGCCGACGATCCGCTTTGGCGCCTTGGCCTGACCGCCGTGATCGAGGAAAAGTCCGGCACCAAATCCTATTGGGCACTCGCCCATGCGCCCGGCCAACCCGATTTCCACAACGCGGATTGCTTTACCGCGCGGCTCGCGGCACCTGAGCGGGCATGAAATTCGGTATCGATCGCCTGCTCGCCGACCCCGATCTGCGCAAACCGCTCGCCGGCAAGCGCGTTGCCTTGCTCGCGCACCCCGCCTCGGTCACCGCAGACCTGACGCATTCGCTCGACGCGCTGGTGGCGTGCGGCGACATGAAGATCAGCGCGGCGTTTGGCCCGCAGCACGGGCTGCGCGGCGATCTGCAGGACAATATGATGGAGTCGCCCGACTTCACCGACCCGACCTATGGCATCCCGGTGTTCAGCCTGTACGGCGAGGTGCGCCGCCCGACCGGCCAGTCGATGGGCACCTTCGATACCATTCTGATCGACCTGCAGGATGTCGGCTGCCGGATCTACACCTTCGTCACGACCCTGCTCTATGTGCTGGAAGCGGCCGCTGAACACGGCAAGGCGGTATGGGTGCTCGATCGCCCCAACCCCGCCGGCCGGCCGATTGAAGGGCTGACGCTGTTGCCGGGCTGGGAGAGTTTCGTCGGCGCCGGCCCGATGCCGATGCGCCACGGCCTGACGCTCGGCGAACTCGGCCACTGGTTCATCGAGCACTTCAAGCTCGACGTCGACTACCGCGTCATCGCGATGGAAGGCTGGGAACCCGATGCGGCGCCCGGCCATGGCTGGCCGGCCGAACGCGTGTGGATCAACCCCAGCCCCAACGCCGCCAATATCAACATGGCGCGCGCCTATGCCGGCACGGTGATGCTGGAAGGCACCAATCTGTCCGAAGGCCGCGGCACCACCCGCTCGCTGGAATTGTTCGGCGCGCCCGATATTGACGCGCGTGCGGTGATCGCCGAAATGCGCCGCATCGCGCCCGAATGGCTGACTGGCTGCACGCTGCGCGACATCTGGTTCGAGCCGACCTTCCACAAGCATGCCAAAACCCTGTGCAACGGCGTCTTCATCCATGCCGAGGGCGGGGCCTATGATCACGCCGCGTTCCGTCCGTGGCGGCTTCAGGCGCTCGGCTTCAAGGCAATCCGCGCGCTCTATCCCGACTATGATCTGTGGCGCGACTTTCCGTACGAATATGAATTCGACAAGCTCGCGATCGATGTGATCAATGGCGGGCCCGGCTTGCGCACCTGGGTCGACGATGCGGGCGCCGTGCCCGCAGACCTCGATGCGGCGACGCTGCCGAACGAGGCCGCCTGGGCCGACGCGCGACGCGCGCACCTCCTGTACTGAGGCAAGCAATGACCACCGCGCCCGCTGAAGTGGAATCCTGGGTCCGTCAGGGCGCGGCTGCGCTGCAGGCGGGGCGGTCGAAAGATGCGCGTGCGCTGTTGGAGCGCGTCGTCGCCACCGGTCGCAGCAATGTCCAGGTCTGGATGCTGCTCGCTCTGGCCTGCCGACAGATGGGTGATGGCGCTGCGCACAACCGGTCAGTGGATGAGGCCTTGCGTCTCGATGCGGGCAATATCTTCGCATTGATCTGGAAGGGCGACAGCCTCGCCGCCGCGCGTGACGAGCAAGGTGCCACCAGTTTCTACGAGCGCGCCCTGCGCCTTGCCAATGGCCTGCAGGTGCCGCCTGACCTCGCGGCGGAACTCGAGCGCGCCTCCGCCGCGATAAAGGCGTCGACCGACCGCTACGGCACGCATCTCGAAAGCTTCCTGACCTCGCACGGGCTTGCCGCAGGGCACGCGCAGTCCGCGCTTCCAGGAAGCGATCGATATCCTGTCGGGCGGCAAGCGCATTTTTCATCAGCAGCCGAGTGTCTTCTATTTCCCGCAGCTGCCGCAGCGGCAATATTACGAACGCGAAGAATTCGACTGGATCCCCGCGCTTGAGGCGCAGACCGATGCGATTCGGGGCGAACTGGATGGCTTGCTGGAAACGCGCGAGGCTTTTCGCCCCTATCTGGTCAATCCGGCCGGCCGGCCACGGGTCGAGTTTCACGGCCTCAACGACAATCCCGACTGGAGCACGCTCTATCTGTGGGAAAATGGCGAGCCGGTCAGCGAGCATATCGCGCGCTGCCCGACCACCTTCGACGCCATCCGCCACACGCCGTTATGCGACATCGCGCCGCGCGCCCCGACCATCATGTTCTCGCTGCTGCGCGGCGGCGCACGTATTCCGGCACATACTGGCATGATCAACGCCCGGCTGATCTGCCATCTGCCGCTGATAGTGCCGCCCGGCTGCGGCTTCCGCGTCGGCAACGAGGTGCGCGAATGGGAGGTCGGCAAGCTGGTGATCTTCGACGACACGATCGAACATGAGGCGTGGAACGACAGCGACGAGGACCGCGTCGTGCTGATCTTCGACGTATGGCGCCCGGAACTAAGCGAGGCGGACCGGGTCGCGGTGCAGACGGTGTTCGCGGGGATCGATGCCTATGCGGCGAACCCGGCTTAGCGCTTCCGCGTCAGTTCCCGCATCGCATCATCCAGCCCGCTGAGCGACAACGGGTACATGCGATCGTTCACCAGCTCGCGGATGATCTTCACTGACTGCGAATAACCCCATTGCTGTTCGGGCACCGGGTTGAGCCACACCGCCGCCGGATAGGTCGTAGTCATGCGGTGTAGCCACACGGCGCCCGATTCCTCGTTGAAATGCTCGACCGAGCCGCCGGGATGGGTGATCTCGTACGGGCTCATCGAGGCATCGCCGACGAAAACCAGCTTATAGTCATGGCCGAACTTGTGCAGCACGTCCCACATCGGCGTGCGCTCGGCGAAGCGACGGCGATTGTCCTTCCACACGCCCTCATAAGGACAATTGTGGAAGTAGAAGAATTCGAGATTCTTGAACTCGGATGTAGCCGCCGAGAACAGCTCCTCGCACAGCTTGACGAAGGGATCCATCGACCCGCCGACATCGAGGAACAGCAGCAATTTCACCGCATTGTGTCGCTCGGGACGCATCACCACGTCGAGCCAGCCTTGTCGGGCGGTGCCGTCGATCGTCGCGTCGATATCGAGTTCGTCGGCGGCGCCCTCGCGCGCGAACCGGCGCAGCCGGCGCAGCGCGATCTTGATGTTGCGGGTGCCGAGTTCCTTGGTGTTGTCGAGATTGCGGAACTCGCGCTGATCCCACACTTTCAGCGCGCGCTTGTGCTTGCTCTCGCCGCCGATCCGCACGCCCTCGGGGTTATAGCCCGAATTGCCGTACGGGCTGGTCCCGCCGGTGCCGACCCATTTGTTGCCACCCTGGTGGCGCCCCTGCTGCTCGTCGAGCCGCTTCTGCAGCGTCTCCATGATCTCTTCCCACGAGCCGAGCGACTTGATCGCTTCCATCTCCTCCGGCGTCAGGAACTTCCCCGCCACGGCGCGCAGCCAGTCCGCGGGCACGTCGGCACCCTGCGTGCCGAAGGTCGTGGCGATGCCCTTGAAGACCTTGGCGAACACCTGATCGAAGCGGTCGAGCAGGCCCTCATCCTTCACATAGACCGCACGCGACAGATAATAGAAATCTTCCGGCGTGCGCTCGATTACGTCGTGATCGAGCGCCTCGAGCAGGATGAGATGCTCCTTGAGACTCGCCGGAATGCCCGCCGCGCGCAATTCGTCGAGGAAGTTCAGAAACATAGCGCGGTCACTTCTTCATCAGGCTCGGCTCGAGATGCGTGTGCTATCGTCTTCTGCTCGCGCTGTCACGGACAGGCGGGCAGCAACACTGCCTCGACGCGACACATATACCCGCACCTTGTGCGCTTTTATCCAATCATGTCAGCGCCAAGAGGCGTATAAGGCCATTTCGGACCTTGTCCGACGTAGAAGCAGCAACGGGGGTTGTCATGAAGATGAAGTTTGTCGGCCTTGGGGTGGTCGCCTTTTCAGCTCTGTTCCTCGCCAGCGGTGCCGAGGCGCAGTGTCGCGACGGCAAGAACCGCCGGATCAAGATTATCAACGACACGACTTTTTCGATGCGTGAGCTTTATGGCTCGAACGTCGGCGCGGATTCCTGACAGGAAGACGTGCTCGGCCGAAAGGTGTTGGGCCCGGGCCAGACCGTCACGGTCAATTTCGACGACGGCACCTGCTATTGCAGCTTCGACCTGAAGGCGGTGTTCTCGGACGATACTTCGACGATCCGTCGCAGCTTCAATGTGTGCAGTGAGACGGCCTGGCGCATTCACGAGTGAAGCAAAGTTCCGCCCGACCGGGAGCGGACGGGCTTTTCATTCACCGTACATAGGCGTCGATCAACGCGCCGACATAATCTGGATCGCGTCCGGTCAGCTCGGGCGCGATCTTCGCGCGTGCCTGGGTACGCGTCACCGGTGTGCCGTAGATGAAACCATAGACCGGGTAGGTGGTGCTGCCGAGCCCGTCCATGTCGCGATACCACACCCTGACCGCGCTCCAGTCGCCGTCGGCCGACATATCGGTCAGCGTCACGTCCTGCTCGGCATGGCCGCGCTCGCCGTCGATCCGCGACCAGTTGGCATGGGTCACCATCACCACGCGCGAGGTGACCACGCGGCTGATTACCGCGACATGGCCGAGCGGCAGGCGTGCGCTGCGTGCAAACACGATCACCGCGCCGACCCTCGGCTCATAGCCGCGGCGATAATGGCCCTCGGCCTGGTCCCACCAGGTCCAGGCATCGCCATAGATCTGGATGCCCGACGCGGCACGCGCGAACGGCACGCACTCGCCGACATAATCGAGCAGCGATGTTGCCTGGGCTGGCGCGGTTGCCAGTGCAAGCGCGGCAAGGGCGATGGAAAGACGCGGATACACAACACGCATGCTGGCGCGGTAGCGTGCGAGGCGTGACCGCGCCGTTGCCCGCCGCGGTTAATCCGTTGGAAACCAAGCTGCTGTAACGCCTGCGTTATGAAGATGAGTCCCGTTGCCGCGGTGGACGCGCACTATGTCGACGCCGCCGCACGGCAGTCGGGTGAACTCGCGATCGGCTGCACCGATGCCGCCGGCCAGATTCGCGCCGTTGCCGACAGCATTGCCGGCCAGACCGCAGTGCTCGAGGAACTCCGCACCGTCCTCGCTGCGCTCGAGGAAGATCAGCGCCAGGTTGCTCATGCGACTTCCGAGGCGCGCGCGCTATCCGAAAACGCCCGCCGTCGGCTCGACTCGAGCGGCGCGACGATCGCGGTGTCGATTGCCGAATTCGTCGAACTGACCGCATTGGTCGCGCGGCTCGGCACCAAGATCACCAGTTTTGCCGGCGCGATGACCCAGGTTCGTCGCACCACCCAGACGATCGACGACATCGCCCGCACCACCAAGATGCTCGCGCTGAATGCGGCAATCGAGGCGCAGCGCGCCGGTGATGCGGGCCGATCCTTCGCGGTGGTGGCCGACGAGATCAAGAAGCTGTCGCGTGACACCCAGGCCGCGACCGACGAGATCAGCATGACCGTCTCGCTGCTGTCCGACGAGGCCGAGGCGTTCGCCGAGGAAGTCGGCATCGGCGTCGAGCGCGGGCGTGACGCCGAACGCGGTTTCACCGTTGCCACGGATACCTTCGCCGAGGTCACCCGGCTGGTGCAGGATGTCGACCGCCAGGCGGACGATATCGCACGCTCGACCAGCCTGATCCATGACGGTGTGTGCCGGCTGGGTGACGAACTCGACGGCTTCTCCAACGCCGCCCAGGCCAATAGCGGGCGGCTCGGCGACGCTCACGACCGCATGGTCTCGCTCGAGGCGCAGGCACATGGCGTGCTCGATACGTTGGTCCATTCCGGGCTGGAAACTGCCGATCGCGCTTTTGTCGATGCGGCGATCGGCTGGCGGGATAAGGTCATGGCACTGACGGAAACCGCGCTGGCAAATGGCAAGCTGGACGAGGCCGCGCTGTTCGACACGCAGTACCGCCCCATTGCCGGTTCGAACCCGCCGCGTTTCGACACCGCGCTCAACAGCTTCGCCGATGCTGCGTGGCGCCCGCTGCTCGACCAGATCATCGGCTCGCTGCCCGGCATCGTGTCGACCGCGGCGACCGACCTCAACGGTTATTTGCCGACGCACACCACCCAGTATAGCCGCACCCCGATCGGTGACCCGGTCCATGATGCCGCCTATTGCCGCAACCGCCGCATCTTCTCCGACGCGACCGACGCCATTGCCAAGAAAAGCACCAAGCCGTTCCACATCGCAGTGTTCCGCCGCGACCGCGACGATGGTGGCTACACGGTTGTACGCAACGTCTATGTCCCGATGATCATTCGCGGCCGGCGCTGGGGCGATCTGGAAATCGCCTACAGCATCGACTGAAGGCGGCTCAGGGCCGCTGGTTACCCTGCCGCTTGGCCATGAAGGCCAGCCGCTCGAACAGCATCACGTCCTGCTCGTTCTTGAGCAGCGCGCCGTGCAGCGGCGGGATCGCCTTGGTCGGGTCGCGGTTCTGGAGCACTTCCAGCGGCATGTCCTCGTGCAGCAGCAGCTTTAGCCAGTCGAGCAACTCGCTGGTCGATGGCTTCTTCTTCAGGCCCGGCACCTCGCGCACGTCATAGAAGATATCCATCGCCTTGTTGACGAGGATCTTCTGGATGCCGGGGAAGTGCACGTCGACGATCGCCTGCATCGTGTCCCGGTCGGGAAACTTGATATAGTGGAAGAAACAGCGGCGCAGGAACGCGTCGGGCAGTTCCTTCTCGTTGTTCGAGGTGATCACCACGATCGGCCGCTCCGCCGCGCGCACCGTCTCCTTGGTCTCGTAGACATGGAATTCCATGCGATCGAGCTCCTGGAGCAGGTCGTTGGGGAACTCGATATCGGCCTTGTCGATCTCGTCGATCAGCAGCACCGGCACTTCGGGGGCGGTGAACGCCTCCCACAATTTGCCGCGGCGGATGTAGTTGGAGATGTCGTGCACGCGCGCGTCGCCGAGCTGTCCGTCGCGCAACCGCGCCACCGCGTCATATTCGTACAGGCCCTGCTGCGCCTTTGTGGTCGACTTGACGTTCCATTCGATCAACGGCGCGTTCACCGCCTTGGCGATCTCATAGGCCAGCACGGTCTTGCCCGTGCCGGGCTCGCCCTTGACGAGGAGCGGGCGGCGCAAGGTCACGGCAGCGTTGACCGCGACCTTCAGATCGTCGGTCGCGACATAGCTTTGCGTGCCCTCGAAGCGCTTCATCCCGTGAAATCCCGTTTCATTTGAAAATCGGATTTGGGGATAGAGGGATTATGTCGGCCTGTGCAAGCGCCGGTTGCCGCTTCCGTCGGGCAAGATGTTACGGTTTTGCCGTTCACGACTGTCTTAACAGCATAGGCGCGCAAACGGCGTCACCGGGGAGGGGCCTTGATATGCAGGCGGGTGCTTGTCGTGCATGCGTCGCCAGACACCGTCCGTCGATGCGGCGGATCGCAAAGCCGGTCGGCCTTTTCGTCGGCGCGCTGTCGATGGCGCTTGGGGTCGCGACCATGCCTGTCGCCGCCCGCGCGGAGTCGGGTGAGCCGCTCCGGCTCGTCCGCACGATCCCCTTGCCCGATCTGAACGGCCGTATCGACCACCTTTCGGTCGATGTGAAAGGCCGACGCATTTTCCTCGCCGCGCTGGAGAAGAACACGGTCGAGGTGGTCGATCTCGAGGCCGGCGCGGTGGTGCGCAGCCTGACGGGGTTCGCGAAACCCCAGGGCGTCTTCTATCTCGATACGATCGGCAGGCTGTTCGTCGCCAGCGGCAAGGACGGTGCGATCAGGGCCTTCGATGGCCGCGCCCTGCGCCCGACGCTTATGGCCAAGGTTTCGCTGGGTGCCGACGCGATCGGCTACGACCCGAAAAGGAACGAGATCTATATCGGCTCGGGCGGTGGCGACGCCGGCGCGGTGCGCGGCGATCTGACGATCTTCGACGCGGCCAGCCTGCGCCAGGTCGCGGCACTCTCCACGGACGCGCACGCCGGCGGCAGCGTGGCGCAAGCGCGCGGCAAACGCGTGTTCGTGCTGGTGCCGGAAAAGGGCGAGGTGGTGGTGTTGGATCGCGACACTCACGGCATCCTTGCGACATGGGCGGTGCCGGGCATCGAAAAAGACGTCGCGCTCGCGCTCGATGAGAAGAACCACCGGCTGTTCCTCGGCGTGCGCACGCCCGCCAGCATCGTCGTGCTGAACAGCGACACCGGCGCGACGGTCGCCAGCATTGCCACGGCGGCGACGCTGGATGGGCTGTCGTTCGACGCCGCGACACGGCGAATCTACACGACCGGGGGCGAGGGTTTCCTCGACGTCACCCAGCAGATCGACGCCGATCATTACCGGCAGGTGGCACATATCCCGACCGGCCCGGTCGCGCGGACCTCGCTGTTCGTGCCGGCATGGAAGCAACTGTTCGTCGCCGTGCCGCGCGACAAGGACCGGGGCGCGGAGTTGCGCGTGTTCCAGGTCATGCCCTGATTTCCATCACCTGACGGACGGAGACATCGGAATGAAATTCATCATCAAGAAGCCGGCCCGCTCGCTCATCACGGCGATCCTCGTCACCGGCGCCATCGCGATTCTCGGCTCGGCCGGGCCGGCGCAGGAACGCGAGGCGCCGCCGCTGCGGCTGGTGCAGGAAATCCCGCTGTCAGGCGTGCAGGGCCGGCTCGACCATTTCACGATCGACCCGAAGCGCAAACGGGTGATTTTTTCCGGCCTCGGCAATGACAGCGTGCAGGTGGTCGACGCCTTTGCCGGGCGGCAGATCCGCCAGATCGACGGCCTCTCGCAACCCCAAGGCACCCTTTATGTGCCCGAGACCGACACGCTCTACGTCGCCAACGCCGCGGATGGCCATGTCAACATCTACAACGGCACGACCTTCGTGCTGATCAGGCAGATCGATTTCGGCACGGGGTCCGATCCCGACAATCTGCGCTACGATGCGGCGGCGAAGAGGGTCTATCTCGGTTATGGCGAAGGCGCGATCGGCGCGATCGATGCCGCCACCAACGCCCGTATCGGCACTGACTTCAAGTTCGAGGGCCATCCGGAAGGATTCCAGCTCGAAAGGAATGGCTCCCATATCTTCGTCAACATCGCCGACGGCAAAGTGGTCAGGGTCATCGACCGCCGGACCGGCAAGATGGTCGATTGGACGCTGCCGGCGGGCCACGCCGCCAACTTCCCGATGGTGCTCGACGAGGCCAATCGGCGGGTGATCATCGGCACGCGCAAGCCGTCGCGCATCACCGTCCTCAATATGGACAGCGGCGCGATCGTCGCCAGCCTGCCCTGCACCGGCGACATGGACGACATCTTCTTCGATGCCGATCGCAAGCGCATCTACGTCGCCGGCGGCGAGGGTTATATCAGTGTCTTCCAGCAGACCGACGCGGATCACTACAAGGATATGGGCAAGATCGCGAGCGCGCTCGGTGCACGCACCGGTGTCTGGTATGTGGCGCGCGATCGTCTCTATGTCGCGGCACCGTCGGCGGGCGGACTCGGCGCACGTCTGCTGGTGTTTGAAGCGCAGTCGGACTGACGTCTACGCGCTTCTCAGTGCCGGTCGCGTGCGCTGGCACGCGCCTCGAGCAAATCCCACAGGCCGCGGTGCTGCGCGAAGACCTGCTGCGCGCCGAACGCCATGGCGCGCTGCAGCGCAGACGAATCGGACAGCGCGGCAACGATCGTCGCCACCTCGATTTCGTCGGGCAACGCCATCGTCGGAGCGGTCACGCCGAAACGCGCTGCGGCGACATCCATTGCGTCGCGAAACGCGTACCAGTCGATCACCAGCGCGATCGCCGCGCCCGTCGCGCAGCCAGCGCGATCGGAATGGGCGAGCATATCGAAGGCATGGCGCTGTGCGACCAGCGCGGCATCGGTCTCGGCCTGGCCCGGCGTCGAGGGCAGGGGCCCCGCAGCGGCGGTCAGCGTGGCGAGATAGGCGCGCTCGGCGGCAAAGCCGTCGGTGGCGATCGCGATCCACACCGGCACGACGCCGTTCGCGCCCGGGGCTTCACTGCGGTGCCGCGTCGCCTCGTCGAACAGATCGGTGGTGCGTCCATGCACCGCGCAGATCGCATGGACCGCGTCGGCCAGGTCACGCTGCGCCGCGCCATTGCGCGACAGGCGCACGAGATGGGGATGGCCCGCGCTGCCATCGGAGGCGGCCAGCGAGGCGATAACGTCCCACCCTCCGCCAATGCCGCGCAACTGAGTCGATTCGAAAGCCATCTATCCCCGACACCCCGAGCGAGCGACGCGAGAATTCGCGCGCACGATCGTTTCGCCGCAAGGAATATACCGAAGCGCGTAAAGACGTGGTGTAGAGGCAGTTAAGCCTGTCTAAACTTCCGCCGGTGCCTCCGCGTAACCGAACCCGGCGGCACGCTCGGGTTACATCCATTTCGGATTGATGATTGGCACGATGGTAACAGAGCCGGTGGTAACAGCGGCCTGCACATCGCGCCGCCCATCGGCGCGGGGCAATCCGGAGCCCCGGCGAACGGCTGGTCCCTTTTCGCCGGGGTTTCTTTTCCTCACATCCTGCCGATCGACGAACGGCCCGTCCCTTGCCGGGCACCATGCCTTCCCATAGCATCGCCGCAAAACAGGGGCGGATGCGATGAACAGATATTGGGGCCTGCTGGCTGCCATTGCCGGGGCGATCATCCTGGCGATCATCGCAACGACTCCGCCCGCGCCGGCGCCGGCGACCGCAGCGGCGGCCGACTTTTCGGCAACGCGCGCCATGGTCGACGACCGCATCATCGCCCGCGCTCCGCATCCGACCGGCAGCCCCGCCGATGCCGAGGTTCGCAGCTATCTGGTCGCACGCCTCCGGGCGATGGGGCTGGAAACATCCACGTCCGGCGGGACGATGAGCTCTAAAGCGGTGGAACGCCTTGATCTCTGGCGCGGGCATCCCGCGTCGCCGCCGCCCCTGACCAACGTGGTCGGCATCCTGCCGGGAAAAGACAGGTCGCTGCCGGCGGTGTTGCTGATGGCGCATCATGACAGCGTGTGGGGCTCGCCCGGTGCGGCCGACGACGGCGCCGGCGTGGCCTCAGCGCTGGAGACGATCCGCGCGATCAAGACGGCTGGCCAGCCGCCGCGCGACCTGATGGTGTTGTTCAGCGACGGCGAGGAACTCGGGCTGGAAGGCGCCAAGGCATTCTTTGCGAATGATCCGCGCCGCACCCATGTCGGCGTGATCGTCAATATGGAGACGCGCGGCGGCGGCGGGCGCGCCTCGATGTTCGAAACCGGCAGCGACAATGGCGCGATGACGACGCTGTTCGGGCAAGCCGTGCACCGTCCCGTCAGCACCTCGCTCAGCGTGTTCATCTACAAAAAGCTACCCAATTCCACTGATTATACCGTGGCGAAGGAACTCGGTTATCCGGGTTTCAACTTCGCCTTTATCGGCCGGCCGAGCCAATATCATTCCCCGAGCGCGACGCCCGACGCGCTCGATCAGGGCGCGGTGCAGGATATGGGGCGCCAGGTGCTCGACCTCACGCGCGCGCTGCTCGCCGCGCCGGCCTTGCCGGGCAAGGCGCCTGACCGCGTGTTCTTCGACGTGTTCGGCCTGTTCTTCGTCAGCTACGCGGCTTGGGTTGGCTGGATGCTGCTCGCAGTCGGCGCCATCGGTTATGGCGCGGCGACGTTCGACCGAGGACGGCTTGGCGATATCGGGCGCGGCGTCGCCATGACCTTGGCGCTGTTTGTCGGCGCGGGGTTGTTGCTGTTCGCGGTCAATTTCGTCTCGGGCGGATATGGCAGGGTCAATTATTACGACCGCCTCGCCGCCATTCCACGGCTCGAGGTCCAGGCGCTGTTGCTGTGCCTGGCGGCGGCGGCTTTGGTCTGGGGCCTGATCGCGGCTGCGCGGTCTGCCAGCGCCGGATTGACGGCCGGGATGGCGGTGCCGTTGCTCCTGCTCGGGCTGTTCGCGCAGGCGACGGCACCGACCGCCGCCTTCCCGATCATCGTCCCGCTATTTCTCGGCGGCGTGGCAATGGCGATCTGGCGCTTCTTCGGCGATCGCGTCGGCGTCGTGGCGAGCGTAATCGCGGCGATGCTGGGCGTCGGCTACATGATCGCGCTCAGCTGGCAGCTGATCCAGGCGGTAGGACCGGTCACGCCGATGGTCGTCGCGCTGCCGCTGGCGCTGGCGGCGGTGCTGGCCGCGCCGCTGGTACCGGCCATCGCGCGGGGCAGGGCCCTAAAGGCAGCGGGCTTGCTCGTCGTGCTTGCTCTGGCGATTGCGCTGTGGGTGCGGCTCGACGCGCTCGCGCCCAGCGTCGCGGTTTATAGTAGCGATCACTGATCACCCCCGTCACCCCGGACTTGTTCCGGGGTCCACGGCGCCGCGAATCAACGGCTTGTATGTTTTGCGGAACGGTGGATGCCGGAACAAGTCCGGCATGACGATGTGGGTTTAACTGCTTATGAAAAAGGGCCGCGACGGCATCCCGTCACGGCCCTTTTCGAATCGTCCGAACCCGACCTTACTGGTCGAGGAACGACCGCATCTTGCGGCTGCGGCTCGGATGCTTGAGCTTGCGCAGCGCCTTGGCCTCGATCTGGCGGATACGCTCGCGCGTCACCGAGAACTGCTGGCCGACTTCCTCCAGCGTGTGGTCGGTGTTCATGCCGATGCCGAAGCGCATGCGCAGCACGCGCTCCTCGCGCGGGGTGAGCGAGGCGAGGACGCGGGTGACCGTTTCCTTCAAATTCGCCTGGATCGCCGCATCGACCGGGATCACCGCATTCTTGTCCTCGATGAAATCGCCGAGATGCGAATCCTCCTCGTCGCCGATTGGCGTTTCGAGGGAGATCGGCTCCTTGGCGATCTTCATCACCTTGCGGACCTTTTCGAGCGGCATGCTCAGCCGCTCGGCCATTTCCTCGGGCGTGGGCTCGCGGCCCTGCTCGTGGAGGAACTGGCGGCTGGTCCGCACCAGCTTGTTGATCGTCTCGATCATGTGCACCGGAATACGGATGGTGCGCGCCTGGTCGGCGATCGAACGCGTGATCGCCTGGCGGATCCACCACGTCGCATAGGTCGAGAATTTGTACCCGCGGCGATATTCGAACTTATCCACCGCCTTCATCAGGCCGATATTGCCCTCCTGGATCAGATCCAGGAACTGCAGCCCGCGGTTGGTGTATTTCTTGGCGATCGAGATCACGAGCCGCAAGTTTGCCTCGACCATCTCCTTCTTGGCGATCCGCGCCTCGCGCTCGCCCTTCTGCACCATATTGACGATGCGGCGGAACTCGCCCAGCGACATGCCGGTCGCCTGGCTGATCTCGGCGATCTCGACGCGCACACGGTCGACCGCATCGGCCTCGTTGGTGACGAACGCCGTCCACTTCTTGTCGAGGCTGCCCACTGTCGGCAGCCAGTTCTCGTCCAGCTCATGGCCGATATAGCGGTCGAGGAAGTCCTTGCGCGGCACCTTATGGCGCTCGGCGAGGCGCAGCATCTGCCCGCCCAGCGCCGTCAGGCGCCGGTTGAAGGCATAAAGCTGGTCGACCAGATATTCAATCTTGGCGTTGTGGAACTGCACGCTCTCGACCTCGGCGGTCAGCTCTTCGCGCAGCTTCTGGTACTTGCGCTCCTCGGCATTCGACAACTCGCCGCCGGCGCCCATCTGATCCAGGCGGCTGGCCTGCATCTTGGAGAATTTCTTGTAGATCGAAGTGATGTTGGCGAACCGCTCCAGCGCGATCGGCTTCAGCTGCTCTTCCATCTGCGCCAGGCTGAGGGTGTTGTCCTCTTCCTCGTCGTCCGACGGACGCGGCGTGCGCCGCTCGGTCATCGACTCTTCGTCCTCGTCGACCGCCTGGACCTCTTCGGGCTCTTCCTCTTCCTTGTAGGACGGGCCGGCATTCTTCTCGCTGATCTCGCCATCGCCTTCCTCACCATCCTCGGTGAGGCTTTCCGGTGCCGGATCCTTCGACAGCATCGCGTCGAGATCGAGGATCTCGCGCAGCTGCATCGTGCCCTCGTTGAGCGCGGTCGACCAGTCGATGATCGCGTTGAAGGTGATCGGGCTCTCGCACAGGCCGAGAATCATCGTGTCGCGACCGGCCTCGATGCGCTTGGCGATGGCGATCTCGCCCTCGCGGCTGAGCAGCTCGACCGCGCCCATCTCGCGCAGATACATGCGCACCGGGTCGTCGGTGCGATCGATGATCTCTTTTTTCTTGGTTTCGAGCGCGGGCGCGTTTTCCTCGGCCGAATCGACCGCCTCGACGTCGTCGTCTTCCTTCTCGGCGTCGTCGCCATCCTCGCCGGCTTCGTCATTCTCGACGATGTTGATGCCCATCTCGCTCAGCGCCGAGGTGATGTCCTCGATCTGATCCGACGACATCTCACCCTGCGGCAAGGCCTCGTTGAGCTGATCATAGGTGATGTAGCCGCGCTTCTTCGCACGCGTGATCACCTTGCGGATCGACGCGTCGTTCAGGTCGATCAGCGGCGCGTCGCTCGTCTCGGTCGAGTCCGTCACGTCCGCCATATCTGTCTTCGCCATCAACTGCCCTCGGTACCTAATGCCTTGGCGTCTTCGTTCGACTGCACCAGATTTGCAAGTCGCACGTCGAGTGCCTGTTGTTCCCTCACCAGCGACATTTGCCGCTCGAATGCTTCATCCGAGTAATTCGTGCCCAGTTCGGCCGTTGCAGCGGCCAATAGGGCATCAACCTCGGGACGCGCCACAAGGATGTGGATCGCCTCGTCCAGATCGGCACGAACTTGCTCCGCGTCCGCCCCTTTCGGGGCTAACGATGACCGATCCGCGCGAAGCAGATCCGTCGCAATGTCGTCGAAACCGGATGTCCCCAATATGGTAACGAGTCGCTCGCTATCAAGCGCTCTATCTTTCAGGGCGACATTCACCAGCGCCTCGAACAGTTGTCCGAGCACCGCATCGGCCTTTTGCAACGCGCCCAGCACCTCGACATGCCGGGCGATTTCGACCGGATGACGGATCAATCCGGCCAGCACGGCCTTGCCCAGCACCCGGTCGATGCCGCCCGCGCGAATGCCCTGCGCGGCCGGATGATGGCCGCCGGCCGGGGCAGGGGGCGCCCATTTGCCAGTGCCGCGGCGCGGCATATTCTGCTGGCGCGGTGCCTGTTGCTCGCGCTTGGGCGAAAAGTGTTTGTAGGCGCGGTCGCGAAAATCACTGTTATATTCCTGCCGGACATTCGGATCGGTGATCGTCGCCGCTAGGTCGTTCAGCCGCTGCTTCAGCCCGGCCTTCTGCTCCGGCGTGTCGAGCGGCTCGGCCGCCTTTTCATGTTCCCACAACCGCGAAACCAGGGATTCGGGCTTGGCCAGCAAGGCTTCGAACGCCTGAGCCCCCTTGGTACGGACCAGGTCGTCGGGATCCTGTCCGGCGGGAAGGGTTACGAACGACAGGCTGCGCCCATGCCCAAGCAGCGGCAGCGCGCGCTGCGCGGCACGGATCGCCGCCTTCTGTCCGGCGCTGTCGCCGTCGAAACACAGGATCGGTACATCGACCAGCCGCCACAGTCGCTCCAGCTGCATTTCGGTCAGCGCGGTGCCAAGCGGCGCGACCGTTTCGCCGAACCCGGCCTGGGCCAGCGCGATGACGTCCATATAACCTTCGACCACCAGCACCCGGCCCGACTTGCGGCTCGCCGGCGCGGCGCGATCGAGATTGTAGAGGCTGCGCCCCTTGTCGAACAGCGGGGTCTCGGGCGAGTTGAGATATTTCGGCTCGCCCTCGCCAATCACCCGCCCGCCGAACGCGATGGTCCGCCCACGCGGGTCGCGGATCGGGATCATCAGCCGCCCGCGGAACCGGTCATAGGGCTCCTTGTCGTCGACCTTGATCAGCATCCCCGCCTCGATCAGCAGCGGATCGCCATATTCCTTGAGTGCGGTCTTGAGCTTGCCGCGCGAATCGGGCGCGAAGCCGAGCGAAAAGGCCTTGGCCGTCTCCGCCTTGATCCCGCGCTTCTCCAGCACCGCGCGTGCCTCGGCGCCCGCGATCCCGTTCAACTGCTCGGTGAACCAGGCAGCAGCATCGGCGCACGCCTCATGCAGCCCCTTGGCCCGCTCGGCCTTCTCGGCCGATCGCGGGTCGAGCGCCGGCATCTCCATGCCGGCGGCCTGCACCAGCTCCTTCACCGCATCGATGAAAGGGAGCCCGCGCTGATCGGTCATCCAGCGGATCGCGTCGCCATGCGCCCCGCAGCCGAAGCAATGGTAAAAGGCCTTGTCGTCGTTGACGTAGAAGCTCGGTGACTTCTCGTTGTGAAACGGACAACAAGCGCGCCACTCCCGCCCGGCCTTTTGCAGCTTGGTCGTGCGCCCGATCAGCGACGACAGCAGCGTGCGCGAGCGGAGTTCGTCGAGGAACTGGGGAGTAAGCGCCATCAGCCCCCTCCCGTCGCGCGGTCAGGCGCACTTCTGCTCCCCCTCCCGCTTGCGGGAGGGGGCTGGGGGGTGGGCGCCCGGCCAGCGTCACCCGCAACGTTAAGAATAGTCTCCAACACCCCAGCCATATTGCTCGTCAGATCATTATTCCAGAAGCGCAGAACCCGATAACCGGCCGCCTCAAGTGCGCATGTCCGCGCCGCATCACAGGCCGCTGCTTCGACATGCTGGCTACCATCCAACTCAACGATCAATCGCGCGGAACGACAGGCAAAATCACCAAAATATCCCGCCACGGGCAATTGCCGCGTAAACTTCAGCCCGCCCAGCCGCGATCCCTTCAACTCCAACCAAAGGCGCTCTTCCGCCTCAGTGGGTTCGTTGCGCAGGTCACGCGCTCTCGCCGTCGGCCGCCCCAGCCGAAACCGGGCGCCCACCCCTCGGTCCCCTCCCGCTTGCGGGAGGGGAGGAAGAAGGGGCTCCTTCTCCATTTACGAAAGCGCCGCCTTCACCAGCCCGCTCGCCTTGCTCATATCCAGGCTCTGCGCATGCCGTGCCTTAAGCTCGGCCATCACCCGGCCCATATCCTTCATGCCGCCAGCGCCGAGCTCAACCTTGATCGCCTCGATCGCTGCCTTCGTCTCGTCCTCGCTCATCTGCGTGGGCAAAAACCGCTCGATCACCGACACCTCGGCCAACTCGGCATCGGCCAGTTCCTGCCGCCCGCCCTTCACGAACATCTCGACCGATTCGCGCCGCTGCTTGACCATTTTCTGCAGCACCTCGACGACGAGCGTATCGTCATCAGCCGGCGACGACCCGGTCCGCGCCTCGATGTCGCGATTCTTGATCGAGCTCTGCACGAGGCGCAGCGTGGCGGTGGTCGCCTTGTCGCCGCCCTTCATCGCGCTGATGAGTGCGTCCTTGATGTCGTCGCGAATCATGTCCGGTCCTTTACGGTAATCCACAGCACTAGCCCGACCGCCGGCCCTTTAACAGATTGACGCAACCGGCCCGCGTCTCTAGCGACCGCCGCTTAGCGACATCGTAAACAAACCGACGGAGTGCCCGCCCGCAATGGCCGACGCCAAGCCCTATCCCGTGCCCGAAGGCGCCACTGGCGTTCTCGTCCTCGCCAGCGGTGAGGTCGTATGGGGCCGTGGTTTCGGCGCCGAGGGTGAGGCGGTAGGCGAGGTGTGCTTCCACACCGCGATGACGGGTTACCAGGAGATCATGACCGACCCGAGCTTTGCCGGGCAGATCATCACCTTCACCTTCCCACATATCGGCAATGTCGGCGCCAACCCCGACGACGTCGAGGCCGACGATCCCCATGCGCTCGGCATGATCGTGCGCGAGGACGTCACCGATCCCTCAAGCTTCCGCTCGACCGAGCGGCTCGACGCGTGGATGAAGCGCCACACGCGCATCGGCCTCGCCGGCATCGACACCCGCGCGCTGACGAAGAAGATCCGCACCGGCGGCGCTCCCAATGGCGTCATCGCGCACTCCGCGACCGGCGATTTCGACATCCCCGCGCTGCTCGAAAAAGCCCGCGCCTGGCCCGGCCTCGAAGGCATGGACCTCGCGATCGAGGTCACCACCGAGACGCATTACGGCTGGGCCGGCGGCGTCTGGCGGCTGGGCTTCGGTTATGACGAAACTTCTTCTTCCCCCCTCCCGCAAGCGGGAGGGGCCGGGGGTGGGCACCTGACCTCCCCAAGCGGTACCGCCAGCGGTGAGCGCGAGCCCACCCCCAACCCCTCCCGCAAGCGGGAGGGGAGCGAAGACAGGCCCCACGTCGTCGCCATCGACTATGGCTCCAAACGCAACATCTTTCGCAACCTCGTCGCCGCCGGCGCCAAGGTCTCCGTCGTCCCCGCCAACGCCACCTACGACCAGGTCATGGCCCTGAAGCCCGACGGCATCTTCCTGTCCAATGGCCCCGGCGACCCCGCCGCGACCGGCGAATATGCCGTCCCGGTGATCCAGCAACTGCTTGCCACGGGAAAACCGCTGTTCGGCATCTGCCTCGGCCATCAGTTGCTCGGCCTCGCGGTCGGCGGCACCACGACCAAGATGTTCCAGGGCCATCGCGGCGCCAACCACCCGGTCAAGCGCCTGTCCGACGGCGTGGTCGAGATCACCAGCATGAACCACGGCTTCGCGGTCGAACGCGACAGCCTCCCAGCGACCGCACGCGAGACGCATGTCTCACTGTTCGACGGCAGCAACGCCGGGCTGGAACTGACCGACCGGCCGGCGTTCAGTGTGCAATATCACCCCGAGGCGAGCCCGGGTCCACAGGACAGCCTTTATCTGTTCGAGAAGTTCGTGGGCGGACTTCGCGCATGAACATCTACGCTTTTGCCTCTCGCAGCCGTACCAATATCTGGGCGGGCATCGGACGTGGTTTGTGGGCTGTGAGCCACTCGCCCCATCCGAGTACAAATAAGGGCAGGGCGACGAAGGCCGCTAAAATGCCCATCGGTTCGTTCGGCCTAATCTACTGCAGCGAAAATCAGACCTATAACACACCATTCGTGGTGTTGGGGGCGGTGCATCCCACGTTGGTAATCGCGGACGTTTGGCCAGAGCCTTGGATTCTTCCGTTTGAAATTAGAGCGTTAGGTAACCCCAGTCGCGCAGTGAGGCGCGAGGAGATGTATGATCTGCTGCCCAGTCTCAAGGCCGGCCCATCGCTGAGTGTTGATGATCTTCTTGAGATAAAAGGTGTGCAGGCTTTCAATGCATCGACAATCACGGAGGCCGACTGGGCCGCATTATTCGAGGCTCTAGTTATCTAATGCCCAAACGCACCGACATCACCTCGATCCTCGTCATCGGCGCCGGCCCGATCGTCATCGGCCAGGCGTGCGAGTTCGATTATTCGGGCACGCAGGCGATCAAGGCCCTGAAGGAAGAGGGTTATCGCATCGTCCTGGTCAATTCGAACCCGGCGACGATCATGACCGATCCCGATCTCGCCGACGCGACCTATATCGAGCCGATCACGCCCGAAGTGGTGGCGAAGATCATCGAGAAGGAGCGCCCCGATGCGGTGCTGCCGACGATGGGCGGACAGACCGCGCTCAACACGGCGCTGGCGTTGTTCAACGACGGCACGCTGGAGAAGTACGGCGTGCAGATGATCGGCGCCGATGCCGAGGCGATCGACAAAGCCGAGGACCGGCTCAAGTTCAAGGATGCGATGACGAAGATCGGGCTCGAATCCGCCCGCTCCGCGATCGCCCATACCGTCGAAGAGGCGCTGGAAGGGCTGTCACGCACCGGTCTGCCGGCGATCATCCGCCCCAGCTTCACCCTGGGCGGCACCGGCGGCGGCATCGCCTATAATCGCGAGGAGTTCATCGAGATCGTCCGCAAGGGCCTCGACGCCTCGCCGACCAGCGAAGTGTTGATCGAGGAGTCGCTGCTCGGCTGGAAGGAATATGAGATGGAGGTGGTCCGCGACCGTGCGGACAATGCCATTATCATCTGCTCGATCGAGAATATCGATCCGATGGG